>CALDYR010000045.1 GCA_937944405.1 uncultured Pirellulaceae bacterium | reverse complement strand
GTCCAATACGTAAAAATGCTCACTCCCGTCCAAGTAGTCAATCGCGGCGCGGCGCAGAAGATCGAAGGAGGTTTCGGGTAACGCGCGGTTGACGGCGCCCCACCACACATCGTCGTCGATACTGGGTTGGCTGACGATGCGTTTATCGCCGGGGCTGCGACCGGTTTTCTCTCCCGATCGCGCGGCGATGCCGCCGGATTTGGTAATACGGCCGTTGTCGAATATGATGGCGTCTTCGTACAGTTGAGCCGGGGCGGCGTTACGATGAAGGCCAGGTGGAAAATCGTTCTGGCTGATCTGGTGGATCCGTGACATAAAATTAGACGCTCGTTTTTAAGTTTTAATGTCTCAAGTGGCAGTTTTGGTGGCAGTTTTGGCCAATCCAGTTGCGATTGACAACATAGCCAGCAATGTTACTCAGGACAATCTCACTAAGATCGACACGATAGCCTGCGCGTTGGCGTCTCCCAACGCGCACAGGGTTTGCAATCGTTTGAGCCGCATTAGGGGGTAACAAAGCGCTGCAGTTCTTCGAAGTAATGTGGATACGTTTTCGCAACGCAGCCTGGGTTGGTGATCACGACGCTGGGCTGTTTTAGCCCAACCAATGCCAACGCCATCGCCATTCGGTGATCTTCATAGGTTTCGATGGTCGCTGGTTTTAGCTCGCCGGGATAAATGCTCAAACCGTCTTCCCGTTCGTCGACACGGATGCCAAACTTACGAAGTTCGATTGCCAAATTCCCGATGCGATCAGTTTCTTTGACTCGATTGTGCGCGACGTTTCTTATATGGGTAGGGCCTTTGGCAAACAGCGCGACGCTGGTCAACGTTTGCACTGTGTCGCTGACGTCGGACATGTCCACGTCGATGCCGTTAACCACTGGACCGGTGACACAAATTGAATTCTCTTTCCAATCGACTTTGCACCCCATCTGCTGGAGGCAATCGGCGAAACCGACATCGCCCTGCAGGGCGTCGCGATTGAGCCCGTCCACTGTCGCGCTGCCGCCGCAGATCGCTGCAGCGGCGAAAAAATAACTGGCCGCCGAAGCGTCGGGTTCGATGGCGTATTGACAATGGCGATAGACCTGATCGGCGGGGATTTTGAAACGCGTCAACGAGCTATCTGCTTCGACCACGACGCCAAAGGACCGCATCACGGCGATGGTCATGTGGACGTAGGGCTGAGATATCAGGACGCCCTCGATTTTGAATTCGACGTCCCCGGTAGCCAATGGGGCTGCCATTAAAAGTCCGCTGAGATACTGACTGGAGATGTTGCCGCCGACAGTTACCGCCCCCCCGGTGATCGCCGGCGAATTGATTTTGACCGGCGGACATTGATGCGCCGATTCAGCGCCGACGACGGCTCCGAGTTCCGAGAGCGCGGTAACCAAGGGCCCGATTGGCCGCTGGTGCATCCGCGGTACGCCCGACAGGCGGTACTGCCCCCCCGCAAATGCCAATGCGGCGGTTAAAAACCTGACCGTCGTTCCGCTGTTGCCGATGAAAAGATCTTCGACCGGAGAGTTAAACTGACCGCCATTGCCGGTGACCGTGATCTTAGCGTTGTCGAAGTCTGGGACGATGATGACCCCCAACTTCCGCAAACTCTCGATCATCACGCGCGTGTCATCGCTGTCCAGCGCTCCCCCAAGGATTGACGTGCCACCGGCGAGCGCCGCACAAATTAACGCGCGGTTGGTAATGCTTTTGGAGCCCGGCGGGCGCATCGAGCCATTGACGGGGCCGGAAACCGGGGAAATTGTGACAGAATCCATCTTCGGCGCAGCGGAGTCAGAAGAATTAGCGTCGTTGGGCACTTTTTTGCTATCGTTGAATTAAGTTGAACTGGCTGATTTTCGCAAACAGCAACGATTCTATACCAAAACAAAACACCGGTCGCCCAGCAAGAGTATACTTTTTGCTGATCCCAAATAGTCCCCCACGGTACCTAACCCATAAGGAAAATGTTTATGCCAGCGCTATTTAATCGCCGCAATTTTCTAGCCTCTACCGGGGCCGCTTTTGCCGCATCGGCAATCTGCCCAAACCACGCCGCCGCGGCCCCAACCCCATGCCCCAATGAGGCCGAAACGCACACAGATTCCCCGCTGTTTGAGATTTCCTTGGCTCAGTGGTCGCTGCACCGCAAGCTTAGAGGTGGCGAAATGGATAATTTGGATTTTGCGAAAGTGGCGAAAGAAGAATTTGACATTCAGGGGATTGAATACGTCAGCCAATTCTTCGGCGATAAAGCGCAGAATCACGATTATCTGGGCCAGATGAAGCAACGCGCGGCTGATTTGGGGGTGAAATCCCTGCTTATTATGGTCGACCGCGAAGGTAACCTGGGGCATGCCGATCAAAAACAGCGCCTAAAATCGGTGGAAAACCATTACAAATGGGTAGAGGCCGCCAAGTTTTTGGGGTGTCATTCGATTCGCGTCAACGCGGCGTCAGAAGGCACCTACCAGCAACAGGTAGCGCTTGCTGCTGATGGGCTTGCCAAACTGTCGCAGTTTGCCGCTCAGGAGAACATTAACGTGCTTGTCGAAAACCACGGCGGCCTATCTTCCAACGGCCAGTGGCTGGCTCAAGTGATCCGCAAAGTCGGCATGGAAAACTGTGGAACCCTTCCAGACTTCGGCAACTTCTTTATCAATAAGGGAAGAGATGGCTCCCCAGTGGTTGAGTACGATAAGTATGTAGGAATGGCGGCTTTAATGCCGTTCGCAAAAGCCGTTTCGGCGAAATCGCGTTACTTCGACGAAGCCGGTAACGAAACAGAAACCGACTATGAAAAGGTCCTGACGATAATGCTCGATGCGGGGTACCGAGGGTTCGTGGGGATCGAATACGAGGGCAAAACGATGGGTGAATCAGATGGGATTGTGGCCACCAAAAATCTGCTGCTGCGTTGCAGGGAAAAGTTGGCCAAAGCGCGAGGGTAGCTAACTGATAGCATTTTAGAATCGTTTCAAGCAGGGCCTGAAGAATCATTTCTTCGGGCCCTGCTTTTGTTTATCCCGAGGGTTTGGGAAATAACTTCCGGGGCTAACTAAAGCTAAAACAGATGTTTTTACCCAAAGCAGCATAGACACCTTGGTATTGGGAATCTTTGGGGTGCCTGTTTGTTGGGCAGGTTGTTGGTGCCTTTTGTTTGTGCAGTGGTGCCCGGTGTTTTTGCGTTTGGCAAAAGCGGGTGTAAGTGCAAGCAGTAGCTGATATTACAAGCGGTCGTTTGACCGCTTGCAATGATGGTGGCAAAGAAACGAAGGAAGGCTGGCCGGTCATGGTGGCGTCGGATGATTTCGCACGTCGCCTCCATTGCTGTCTGCTGGCAGTCTTTCAGGAACAAGCCCCAACTTAATTCGCAAGTGCGAAAGGAGTCTCGCGTGAACAATTCAATGGCCGTTGAAGGTTTTCAAGCCCGTTGTCAAAAGGTGTTGCAGGTAGCCAAGGAGTTGCATGCTCGTAAACCAGATTGGGTGACGTTTTTCCGGGAAACTTTAGGCGTCAGTGGAGCCGCCCGCAGTGTTTTTCCTCAACAGGAAGATTACGTCCTGTTCGAGCAGTCTCAGGAGTTCACTGAAATCCAGCAATTGGTTGCTTCGCTGCGAACGCGGAAAGTGTCTAATGGTAAAAATGAAGCCACTCGGGTAATCACCGTTCGGTTACCCGAAAGCCTGCATGAGTCCCTTAAAGCGGAAGCCGCCGATCACAACACCAGCATGAATAAGCTGTGCATTTCGAAGTTGCTGCAAGCGCTGATCGAAGAAGAGGAAGCCCAAAAAGCGGCCCAGCAAGCTAAGGCTTCAGCGGCGGTCTCTAGGCCAAATGATCGGGCGGTTCCGATGCAGGCACCTGCATCTTCGGCCCCAGCGCCCATAAATCAGGTGAATCAGTATTCCCCATTGGCCCCTCAGCCCCAGCCTGTCCAGCCCATCCGGCCTGCCCAGCAAGGGCAGCCTTCGCAAAACCCCCGTTCAGGTTTTCGTTCGACTTTTGGACAGTAAGAAGACGCTCGCCGATTCCGCTGATTTGCAGTTAGAAGCAATCGGCGGTTGACAGCGGTTTTTATGGACGATAAAACATCGGCCTAACGTTTGCGTCGTTTCTATGAATCGGCGTGATCGGTATGCCGTTTCGGGGCTGTAGCTCAGCTGGGAGAGCGCTTGCATGGCATGCAAGAGGTCAGGGGTTCGAATCCCCTCAGCTCCATTTTTAAATGGTTTTTCTTTCAACGTTGGCATTTCTGGCAACGGCATCCCGGAGTCGGTGATCCTGGTCGCCCGTGCCCCAAAGGTACGTCGCAGGAATAGGGGCGATCGATGGCTGCATTGAGCGGCAACAGTGCCGCGTCGCGGAAGAATTTAAAGGTTGAAACGATGGGTTGTTTTATTAGTCCTCGTGTCTGACCGTATCTTTCAACTGCGACGTCTTCGAAATATAGCGGTTGAAATCGTATGTTGGGTGCCGCCCAAGAAAACTCTTTTTCCGTTTGCCCAGAGCGGCGATAGATACTCCCGACGCTGCTGTTGAGAACGCTTGATTCGTCAGCGGGGACTTTGTTACTAAATTCGCGGACATCGACCCGCACTTCTTGCATCGATCTCCTTGGCCACACACCGAACTGACGCGGCCCACGTCGATTTACGTCTTGGTCTGCGGCGTCATCATCATCATCTTCTCCCTGATCTTCTTCGTTTAGATCTTCGAATTTGAATTTTGCGCGGTCAGAGTCATTGGTTTTTCGTGTTTTCGCACTCAAATCTTCGTTCTTCATTTCGCCATCGTTTAACTCTTGGACGATTTCGTTTGTAAACTTTTTAGTTATTTTAGGGGGGCTTGTTTCAGGCATTTCTGAGACAGGCGAATCGTCCAACAAAGTAGCGTTAAGACTATCGGGAGGAGGAATTTCCTCAACCGTTGATGGGAAAGATACCAGATAGCGTCCCGGCCCCGGAATGACGTTGCCAGCGGTTTCGGCCGGCAGCGCGTGGAATCGATTCGTGGCGCCCCTTCGGTTTATTTGCTCTGTCGATTGCGATTGTTGATTGACACCGACGGTGGGCGCAGCGCCGTCGATTGGATCCGGCGAGTCAAAGGTTTTAAGCACCGGAGGCGATTGAATAACGAACAAACGGTTGGAATTAGAAGTTCTGCGGTTGGTCGATGTTTGGGCCATCGTTTCGCCGCCCAGTATCGCCCCGCCAACCAAAGCCATGGCCAGCGTTTTATTTAGCCAACGTGTTTTCGCCGCATGAATTGTCATCGCATGTTCCGTTTTAAACCGGGCAATTGTCCGTGTCGTTGGTTATCGGTCCAATCAACGGACACGACCTAAATTATGCGAATGACAGTTACTGGTTATCTAATCGTTAAAGTGGATTGTGGTGGCGGCATAGAACGAAATTGTGGACTTGGCTGATTCGTCAAAATGCAGGAAGAATGTGTTTTAATTATTGGTTCACCAGCGGCGGCGGAGGCTGGCTGATGGACATTGTTTGTCCCGAACTTCTTCCCTTCAGTGCTAGCAAGCGAATCCCGAAATCGCCCGGTAAGTAAATTCAATTGACACCTTGGCTTGGTAAGAACTATGAATTCAGCGTTCTTACTCAAAACGCGAACATTCTTGATCCAAGGTAAATTTTTATGTGGAAACGTAACTCGAAGACGATTCGACGATTGATTGTCAATGCAAAATATTACTCGTCAGGGCGCGAGACGAGGAGGCTGCTGGTGAAGCCGAAGTGCTTGTTAACACTTGTGTTCACGCGATTGCTGGTCAAGTTTCCATTTTAGAATTTAAGACGCGCGAGGGTGAAACATTGCGACTTGAATTGGAGATCAAGCCCGAAGACGTTTTTGCGTCACTAAAGAATCATGCCGACGTCAGATTGGCGATGATCCAATAAGGCGCTACCGGGAGGTCACCAAGGTATGCAGATCGGAGAAGAGAAAGGGCTGCGAAAATGGGTGTCCCTAATCTCCAGATTGCTTCCAACGCTTGAGGCGCTTGCTGCCGGTTGAGCGCGCGGATTATTGGAAAATAAAATGGTATCGGCTGGCTTCAAAAGTGCCGCCGCCCCTCAATAGCCGACCCGTGAACGTTTATGTTTTTATTGATGAAACATCGTCACTTAAGTAGGGTCAATTACTTCTACGAGGAAGATGATTGTGCTGGCTGATATGGTCAAATTGTTATCTTGGTGCATCGCGCAGGTCCGGATCAACAAGGTTGCGGTGGTACCGACAGAAGGTGGGCAGTGGATTCGCAAACGCCGAAATCCATTCTGCTTTGTGCCTATTGTTGTTGGAAACATCGTGTTCGGGTTTCGCCGCGTTGGGGTGCGTGTTTTGCATAATCACCAGTGGTTGGAGTGGGAGAGTGCGGTTTACGCGGCGATGGGCATTAGCGTAAAACGGCAAGGGGCAGCTGGTCTTTTGGTGCCTAAGTTTCAAGGCCAGCCCCTATTAGCGGCGTTTGACGCGCAACTAATGTGTGCTGAAGAGGTGATCGAAGTTCTAGCGTTGGCGCTCAAAGAGCTTTATCGCCTTCACCAGATCGAAATTGTTGTCGATGGAAAGCCGGTGTTATTCAGTCATGCCGACGCTTCGATCACCAATGCCATTTTTGATTGGGAGACACGCGCCGCAGTGTGGGTGGATTTTGATTTAAGGCACGATTTGAAGCAGCCTGCTTCACTGCGTCATGCCGATGACCTTCGGGCTTTTACTTCTACTTCGATCAGGTGTTTGGCGATCGAAGTGCCCTCCGATGAATTGTTTGAAAAATATATGCAAGCGATGAAACGCGCCTATCCTGATGAACAGGTGTGGCAACAGTATCACGATTTTCAGCACGGTTTCTGGAACGTCATTGATCTATTCGCTTACGCACAAGGGTTTAGATGTATGTCCGCCTGTCGCGCCTTGCCGCCGAAGTAACTGGGGCAGTGACTTGGCGATAATCGTCACGCATCGGGCCTTTGATTGGGGGCGTAGGTGTTTTGCAGGGCATCGGATGGCAGCGATTTTTATGTACGTCTTATGATTTTTACGTAGCTGGATTCGCCAGAATTCAGCCCGTCGGAAGATAACCGGGGATGTCGCTCAAGCAGCTGTTGTGAACAAACCCGATTTTTTTCACTGACCAACCCTACACTTATAAGGACTGGCAAACCGCGCAGGGGGGATTGAGTGCACTGAACAACTCGTTTTGAGGATGCGGTAGCACGGTCCATTTTAGGGACGCGCGGCGAACTGTTCTGCGTATTGGACGATCCAAGCGTCGATTTTGCTGTGGAAGTCTTCTTTGTTGGCTTCAGGCAGGTCAACGAAGTGATTCCAATTGAATAGCTCTTTGTCGCGGATCGTGCCTTTGCCGGCGACATTGACCACGTTGTACTCGTTTTGAGGCCTCACCGTCATTTCAATGCGGCTGAAAAAAGTGCCAGCGCGGCCGTCGACCCCGCGGGTGATATCATTGCGATGAATCGCGCCGCCCCAGCCACGAGATCCGTAAATGGTTTCGTATTCAAATCCGGGAAAATGTGCGGCCATCTTCTTTAGATTCGATTCGATATAATCCGACAGGTCCAATCGAAATTCGTTGTGTCGGTTACGCAAGTCTTCGGCGCTGAGCGACTCTTGGCGCTGCTGGTCACGTTGGGCGGATCCTTTTTGTTGCCCCCGTTGGATGGCTTGTTCCAGCCGTTTCTCGAAATCCATGTTTTATGATTCGCCGTTCTTTTTTGAATCTTTGGAGGGCTTGTTCTTGAATTGCAACAGGTCTGAAAACGAGCGCATCGGTGCATCGCCTTTGAGCATTTCGTCAGTGATTGGGATCACCTTTTTGGGTTTTGCCGGCGGCCGACGTTCGGTTTTTTTCCGTTCGAATTTAGGCCGAGCGTGTGCCGGTCTGCTGTCTTGACGTTTTCCGTTGTCGCCGTTGCGGGAAGATGATTTGCGACGTCTTGGGCGCCCGGAATCTTTCTTCGTGCCCGGGCGAATCGCCGTCAGTTTGACTCGCCTGCGTTCCGCGTCGACTTCGGAAACCCATACTTTAAGAATATCACCGACGGCATAGACGACCTGAGGGTCGCTGATGTATCGCGTCGATAACTGGCTGACGTGGACGAGGCAACTTTCGCCCAAACCAATGTCGACGAAGACGCCAAAATCAACAACGTTGACGACTTGCGCCTCTAGTTGCATCTCGGGTTTGAGATCGTCGGCTTTTAGGATGCCGCGCCGTGAAATCGGTTTGCTGATTTTGTCGCGCGGATCCCAAAGGGGTTTTTTGATTGCACGCACCAAATCGGTCATCAGTAATTTGCCGATTTGCTTTTCGGCAGCGATCGCATCCAAATCCAGTGACGTGATGCGGTCGATGATCTCTTTACGTTGAGATGATCTGAGACCCTTTGCGATTGGGGCATCCTGCTTCGGGGAGACCGGCGGAGACGTTTCGGTGGGTGGGGGGACTGGCGAATGGGGATCCGTCGGTGCCGTTTCCTTAACGTTGGAGATAACCTCTGGAGCGGTTGTGCTTGGTGGCTGGGGTGTTGTTGCCGCTTCGGGTTGGGGGGCCGGTGTCAATTCGGGCTCCGACGGAACTTCGGTGTTAACTTCAGTTATTGATTCCGTTGGTGATCCCGTTGGTGATCCCGTTGGAGCGTCGATCGGTTTGGGGGGCGGCGGTGAGGGTTTACTGAAGGCGAATAATTCTGCCGGTGTTGAATCGACGCGTTTGATTAGGTCTTCGGCGACGGCGTAGCTTTCGGGGTGAATCGAAGTCGAATCGAGCGGATTGTCGCCATCGCGCACCCGCAAAAAACCGGCGGCTTGGATGAAGGTCGCTTCGCCCAATCCGCTGACTTCCTTTAATTGTTGGCGATTTTTGATCCCTCCGTTTTCTTTGCAGTATTCGTAAACCCGCCGCGCGGTCAGCGCGTTCATGCCCGAGACAAATTTCAGCAAAGATGGGCTGGCGTTGTTAACGTCGACGCCTACGCTGTTGACGCAGAATTGCACCACTTCGTCCAACGATTCGGCGAGATGTTTGGCTTTTACATCGTGCTGGTACATGCCAACGCCGATATTGGCGGGACTGATTTTTACCAGTTCGCTGATTGGGTTTTGCAAACGGCGGCCGATTGAAATCGCGCTCCGTACTGCCGGGGTTTGCTCCGGCAGTTCCTCACGTCCGACTTCGCTGGTGGAGTAAATACTGGCTCCCGCTTCGTTGACGACGACGTACCGAACCGGGTGGTTTTCGAGTGAATTGGCGATGGCGTCGGAGACCATTTGTTCGGTTTCGCGGCAACCGACGCCGTTTCCAATCGCGATCATGTCGACGTTATACGTTTTGACAAGCTCGGATACCTTCTCCCTACTTTGAATACGCCGTTCTTTCTTGCCGACGACGAACAGGTGGTCAGAGGCTACGAATTGGCCTTGGTTGTCCAGAATCGCGACCGAACACCCGCTTTTGAACCCCGGATCGATCGCCATCACGCGCCGGTTTCGCAGCGGCGGTGTCAGCAGCAAGTTCTTAAGATTCGCGGCAAACACATCGACTGCGTGTTTCTCGGATTTTTCCGTCAGTTCACGCCGGATTTCGCGATCCAAGCTGGGAATGATCAAACGTCCGAGGGCGTCTTGAACGCATTTGTTGAGAAAAGATTTGAACGGGTGTTCCCCGGGAATGAGATGTTCCAGCGCCGTTTGGGTCACTTGGTCTTCGTCGAACGCGATTTTGACTTTCAGCCGATTGCTGCGTTCGCCCCGGTTGATTGCCAAAACCTGATGAGGCGGCAACGATTTGATAGGTTGTTTGAAGTTGTAGTAATCTTTGAAGGCGGCGTCGTCTTTGTTCTTCTTTTTCTTTTTCTTCTTCTTCTTTTTTACCGTTGGCTTTGCCGCTGAGGCAGGAACCGGCACCGCAGCAGAGGTCGGAGCGGCTACTTTCCCTGCGGCATCGGTTACAGCCGAATCCTGTGCAGCCGAATCGGTAGGGGCGTCGTCTGTTTTGTCGGCAACGATTTGAGGCTGAGCCTCTGGATCGGTGACGACTGTCGGGGATGCATCGACTGGTTCGGCAGGCGTTAGGGGATGGTGACTGGCAGCAGATTCAGCCGACGCGCCGGGAGTTGCGGAGTTTGTATCGGGGGCAGCGCTTTCGTCAGATGTTGACCGTTGGTCATTCCCGGCTGACATCTTGCGAGTGATTTTTTCAGTGCCGACATCAGTGTCCGGCGTTGTATCGGTGGGAGGCGCGAGTTGCTCTGCCGCAGGGGAAGCTTCGTTCGCCGGCGCGACGGCCGGCAAGTCGATGGGCGCAGCAGGCGCGTTAGGTGGCTCTATGTTCGTAGACGTGGTTGTTTGTGATTCAGAGGTTGGTGTTTCCGCCGCCGGCGGTGCTGTTGCCGGCGCTGAGGTTTGAGGCGGTTCTGTTGTTTTGGCAGAATCCATCGGAGGGGGCGCGCTGGGTTTATCTGCCGCAGGTTTTTTCTTGGCCGGAGGGTTAGCTTTGGTTGCGGCCACCGCGGGCGGGTTGGCGGGGGTTGCGGGTTGTGAAACCAAAGAACCGGTTTCCCATAAGATCTTTCTTAGCCGACTTCTTAGTTCGGAGTCTTCGGCAAATTTTTCGGCCAACAGATCACCGACACCTTTGATGACGTCGTCAACAGAGTCGAGTCCTTTGTCTACTCGGACATAGTCGGTAGCGCGACTGGACATGTCGACGTTGGGATTGTCGCCGGCCAAAATTTCATTGGCCAACGGTTCAAGTCCTTGATGCCGAGCCGTTTGGGCGCGCGATTGTTTTTTGGCTTTGAACGGATGATAGAGGTCTTCCAGACGCCGCGCGGTGGTGGCCTTTTCGATTTCCCGCGCGAGCTCCTCCGTCAGCTTCGACTGAGACTCGATCGATTTTTTAACAAAGGATTTACGTTCGGCCAAAGATCGTAGGCTCGACACGCGCTGTTTGATCGCGAGAAGCTGTTCTTCGTTAAGACCGCCGGTTTGGTCTTTTCGAAATCGTGTGATGAAGGGAATGGTATTGCCTTCATCTAACAGCCGCACAGAGCTTTCAATTTTTTCAGGCGGAAGGCGTAGGTCGCGTGCGACAACGGCTAAATCAATGTTCATGGAATGATCTTCCAGAAGGTTGGCACTCTGGCATTTATTGGGCCAGAGAATGGTGAATCGAGTGCATCCCAAGTAGGAGACAGCCTATCTTTAGAGTGAACCGAATTATTTTCGGCTCTTAAATTTTATCACGCTTGAGACTGACGGTGAAGCGGTCAAAAGGCTGTTTGGGAAGACGAGATTGCTCCCGTTTTCCAAGATCAGCGGGCATAAGCGTATTTTCGGACTCCAATCGGGCCAGCAACCGCTTGGTTGGCCTGTCACCTGCTTGATCCCGATTGATTTTGCCCGCTTGATTTCAACCGCTTCATTTGAGCGTAGGTGGATTCGTCGGAATTCAGAACCGTCACAGAAAACTAGGGTTTTCGCCCAAACAGCTGAAGCTTAAACGGCTGATTTCAACGGCCCTTATCTTTCTTTAGCGCTGACAAGTCCGTTTCGTTAGGTCGGCTCGGCGGAAGGCGGTATCGTTGGTGCGTGGCCAATTTACTCTCCAGCGAAGTCGGAAAATACCGACTTTGACTGTGCCAACCGTTACAGACGGAAAACTCGACGCCATAACAAAGAGTTTTAGTGCCTCTGGCGTGCTGGTCGCCGCATCGCGCAGACTGTAATCAACACTATACCACCGTGTAACCTCAACCGTCCTACAAGTTTCACCCGTTCTATGTCGTCAGCATCGACCCAAAAATCGCGTCTGCTTACCGCCGACTGCTCCACGCCCACGTCTTCGCCGAAAATGGTGTCGGACACGATCGCGACCGGCGTGGTTTTCGCGCTGTTGATGACGGTCGGCCAAAAGCTGATCGGGTTTGTGCGCGGTATTTTATTCTGTCGATTGATGACCGATCAGGAGCTCGGCCAATGGTCGATGGTGTGGAGCTTTTTAATGTTGCTGGCTCCATTGGCGGTGTTGGGGCTGCCGGGATGTTTTGGCCGGTTTACCGAATACTATCGCAGTCGCGGCCAGTTGCGGAGCTTCATTGTTCGAATCGCAGCGGTCAGCGCCGTGATGACGTTGGCGATTGTGAGTGCGATTCTTTTGTATCCCGGTTTCGTGTCGAAGCTTATCTTTGGTACCGACAAACAGATCAACGTTGTGTACGGTTTGGCCGTCGCAGTGATCATCGTTTCGCTTTCGAATTTTTTGTCTTCGTTGATGGAATCGTTGCGTCAGGTGAGGATCGTTACCGCGATGCGGTTTTTTACCGGAGTCGTTTTCGCGGTCGTGGGGTCTTGGTTGATTTGGACTTGGGAAGACAGCGCATCGGCGGCGGCGGTAGGGTATGGCATGGCTTGTTTGGTGGGGGTTGTCCCGGCGTTTTGGGTGTTGTGGAGGTTTCGCCGCGAACTCAATAATGACGGAGATCGGCTCGCCCATTGCGAAATGTGGAAACGCATTGCCCCGTTTGCGATCTGGTTGTGGGCATCGAATCTTTGTCACAACTTTTTTGAAGTCGCCGACCGTTACATGTTAATTCATTGGTCGTCGGAACCTGCCGAAATCGCTCAGGGGTTCGTCGGGCAGTATCACAGCGGGCGCGTCGTGCCGTTGCTGTTTGTTAGCGTGGCGACGATGTTGGGAGGCGTACTGCTTCCGTTTATGAGTGCTCATTGGGAGGCCGGTAAACCAGAAAAAGCCGTCAAGCAATTGAATTGGACGGTCAAACTGGTGGCTTTGACCTTCACCCTTGGAGGAATCCTGGTGATGATGTTGGCTCCAATCCTATTCACTTGGATTCTGGAGGGGCGGTACGACGAGGGATTGAAGGTACTGCCGTTAACGCTGGTTTACTGCACTTGGTTTTGCCTGTTTATTGTCGGACAGGATTATTTATGGGTGGCCGAAAAAGGTAAGTGGTGTGCGTTGGCGATCTTCATCGGTTTGGCCGCGAACATCGTGGTCAACATGATGCTGATTCCTGAGTGGGGACTGCGTGGGGCCGTCATCGCCACGACGATCGGGAATCTGATCAACCTATTGCTGGTTTTCGGATTAAATCACTATTTTGGATGTAAAACAGATCTGGGGATCTGGGCCTGCGCCGCGACCCCGCTGTTACTGATCATTGATCCCATCATGGGCGCCGGGTGCATGATCGCTTTGGTAACAGTCGCATGGCGCTCGGTGTGGTTCTTCTCCGAGGAGGAGAAAGTCGATATCTGCCGAGCCTCAGAATCGGCGATGAAAAAAGCGCTGAACATGTTGGGCCGAACGTAGAACGTTGAAGCGGAATCAACGAACTTGGGCCAATGTCCAGCCGCAGTCCTCAGCTACTGCCGGCCGATGGTCGTCCCGTTCCACCTCTTAAAACGTTCCTCCATGAACGGCAAACGCTGATGGGGTGGTGACATCGGATGATGCGCGGAGAAGGATAAGGCCGTCGTCGGTGGCGTTACTGGCTAACTTTTTTGATCTCGGTCCAGCGTTTCTACGACGATGTTAGTGTTAGTGTAGATATCAATTCCGCCGGCGATCGTGAGGGCTTCTTTTACGATCGCTGCGGCCGAAAGCGCGCTGTTATTCACCAATGCTCTGGCCGCGGCGATGGCGTAATTGCCGCCCGATCCGATACCGATAATGCCATCGGTGGGCTGGATAACGTCTCCAGTGCCACTGATCAGCAATGACACTTTTCCATCGGTGACCGTCAGCAGCGCTTCGAGCTGCCGGAGCGCTTTGTCCATCCGCCATTGCTTGGCCAGTTCGGTTGCGGCGCGCGTCAGGTTACTGGGAGAATCTTTTAATTGAGCCTCAAAGCGTTCCATCAACGCAAACGCGTCGGCGCTACTTCCGGCGAAACCCGCCAGAACTTTGCCGCCGCCAAGTTTGCGGATTTTCATTGCGTCGGCTTTCATGATGGCGTTGCCGAGGGTGACTTGTCCGTCGCCGCCCATAGCGACTTGGTCATCTTTTTCGACAGTAAGTATCGTGGTGGCATGAAATTTATGCATCGGTCGCGGTGTCCTGTCCAACCGTATTGAGGATCTAAATTTGCGGAAGCGTCGTTATGGAAGCGTCGTTATCGAAGTGTCGTTATCGAAGCACCATTATTATAGTGGTGGACCAAAAAATCTCACTATGCCTATGCGAAATGCCACCCGAGTTTAAACGCTGCCGCCGCGCAATGATCAGAAGAACCGGAAATGATTCGGGAAAAGCGGCGTTTAACCCCAGACTTCTAATCCGACCGTTGAATCTGAGGTCGTTAGTGGCGATTCATCGGGTCATTCACTCAACGATGGATCTTCGGTCATACCGATCAGCACCAGTTGTTTGTTCTTGAATCTATAATCAGCAGTTTCTTCAATAGCGAACCCTGCGGGCAATCGGTCCAGCAACGTTTGGGCCAATGGAGCGGTGGTGATGAACACGCATGGCATGTGTTGGCCGGCGAAACTTTCGGGGGTGGTGACAGGTTTGGGTTTCCAAAACTTCGTTCGTTGGGTTGAACTGGGCGTCACGTAGCGATTGGTTTCGTAGATCGTGCGGCCACTGTAGAAAGACCAAGACGATTCTAAGCACTCGAAACTGGCGACCGCGATGGTCGGGGGGAGTGTGGCGATGCGGTCAAGTATCCTGCGATTACTTTGAACGCTGGAGAGACTGCCGGTGCCGAATCCAAACAGCAACACACAAAAACAGATCGCACCTATCGAGAAGCTAATCAGCATCCGGTTTCGCCGTTGATGCCAAATCATCAACAATCCTGCCGCGTTAAAGATCGTAAACACGGCCCCGATTGCCGGCAACCAGGCGACTTGAGGAAAAAACTTCGCCACGGCGATGGCGGCCCCGACCGCAAGCCCCAGTCCGACGACCACTCCGACGATCATTGCCGCGATCATCCAAAACCGCCCGATCACGACTTTTTCGTTTCTCCAGAGATGCAAATACGCAGCGGTTACGATTGCCAACCCCGGGTAGCAAGGCGTGATGTAGCTGGGCAATTTTGTGCGCGCGATCGAGAAGATGCCGATCTGAACTGCGATCCAGCAAAGCGCGAGAACGATACCGTCTTGGGAACGGGGGTGGATTTTTGAAGCCATAAAGTGGCGATAACCGATGATCGTCAGCGGCAGCCAAAACAAAGACCAAGGAAAAAAACCAATCAACAGCGCGACGGGGTAGAACCAAACTCCTCCGCTATGGTTTTCAAAAACCTCTGTCGAACGGCCCAGGTTCTCAGAAAGTAAGAAGATGCGTAGGAAGTCACCATCGGTCCTAAGGCCCACCCATAAATACCAAGGCAACGCGACCAGCATCGCAATACTAAACAACAAAACAGGCCGCATTGCCTTGGTTGTGTTAAGAAAGTGAAACGGATTTACGACCGACAGCAGCGCGTATCGATCGCGCTGGTTTCTGCGTGTGACCAGTAAGTGCATTCCCATGATTGCCATTGGCATTAAAAAACCAATCGGACCTTTGGCTAAAATGGCCAACCCTAGGCTGACTCCCATTAGTGCCAGCCAACACCAATTCAGATCACGAAACGATTGGCACAAACTCCCTTGGTTTGTTTGGGGCGTCCCCCACACGTAGCATCCGATCGCCATGGTGCTAAAAAACATGAGCGCCGAATCGGGCGTCGCGGCGCGTGCAGCGACGGCGAACATGATGTTGCTGCTGAGGATGATGCCACTCAGAAACGCGACACTTGAATCGAACAATCGATAGGCTAAGGCGTAGGTCATTGCCACCGTGCCCACTCCAAGCAACGCCGACCAAAACCGCGCCGAAAACTCGCTGATGCCGAACACTTCGAAAGCCGACATCATCAGCCAATATAGCAGCACCGGTTTTTGGAATCGGAGTTCATCATTGAACATCGGCACGATCCAGTCACCGCGTTGCAACATTTCGACGGCACAGCCAGCGTTACGCGGTTCGTCACGGTCCCACAGTTGGGCCTGGCCAAGATGGGTGAAAAAAACGATGCTGGCGATGAAGACCACCAAGCCAAAGCATCGCCAGCGATGAGGTTGTTCGCGCGTGGGCGGTTTGCTTAAATCAGGGCTGGAGTCCATGATGTCGTTACCCTCAATGATGGATTCGAGGGGCGTTTGGGACGTCCAGAGACAGTTCACGGTACGCCTTTAAAAATTCGTCCAGCTTGGGCTTGGCCAGAGTTTCGGTACGGTCGCCACTACAAACCGCGCCGCGTACGCCGACCAGATCGGCGCCGGTTTGTTTGGCAGAATTTAAATCGGTGATTCCAATCGATCCCGCCAGGACGGTCGTCAGCGCTAACGCGGAGGCTGATTGAAACGATTTCTTGCAGTCCGACACCGACCAGTGTGCAAACACGTTGCCATTGGATTTTTCAAACGTATCCAGCAGCACCACCGACAGCCCGTCTTGATGGGCGGCGGAAAGCAATGCGGCGCTTGCCGAAGGAGGAACTTGGTCGACGTATACGACCAGCACTCGGGCGACGTGTAGGGGCACCGGAGCAAACGCATCGGATAAAGGCTTTCTCCAGCTTTGGTCGGCGTAGGTGCCGTTCAAACCGATTTTCGCAAAATGGATCTTGCTCCAGTCGATCGAAGCAATGTCAGCGCTGTTGAGTTCCAGAAGTTCGCCTAGAGCGACGCTGAGTTTCGGCGCTGCGGAGCGTCGTTGAGTGGCAAGGGAAACGTTGCTGATGGATTCTTGGTGTGCATTGGTGACAACATCTACAATGCCGTTTACGACATCGGGACCAGCGAACCCAAGCGATCCCTGATTGGGGTCTTTGACATCGATGATGGAGACGCCATCGGTTGCCGCCACGATTCGTGCTTCGGTGATGTTTTGGACGCTTAAGAGCATGTTTAGGGAAAGGGATTGGCGCGGCCAGCGGAAAGAACAGGTTTTCAAACGTTGTTACAGGGGTTAGATTAGACGAAAATTGCGATGCCAAACAGCACACCTAGGATCGTGAACCTGTTGCCGCGCGCCCAATCGCGCCCATCACCCTAGTCAACCAGAACCATCAATCGGTCCAATCGGTTCTGTGGCCCCGTCGTCGGCTTTCTCCTTTTCCATTTTATACTCCTTCGAAAACGCTCATGGCCAACGCGACGAGTTTCCAACACATTACGACGCCAGCGGCGTTGGCGAAGTTTTGCGACGACAACGCGCAAACTAAATTCGTTGGCTTTGACACGGAGTTTGTGTCGGAAAATTGTTTCCGCCCCCAGTTGTGCTTGATTCAAGTGTCGACCGAAAAAGATTACGCGCTCATCGATACTCTGGCGATCGAAGACATGACCTTGTTTTGGCACTGGTTGTGTGATGGTGACCATATCACCATTGTTCATGCGGCGCGTGAGGAGTTTTTGTTTTGCTTTCGCGACGTGGGAAAACGTCCATCGAATTTGTTCGACATTCAATTAGCGGCCGGCATGATCGGTTGTGAGTATCCGGCGGCGTATGGAAATTTGGTGAATCGGATGATTGGTGTTACCGTCGACAAAGGGGAAACTCGCACCGATTGGCGCCAGCGTCCTTTGACCGATCGGCAGATGGATTACGCCTTGGAAGATGTCGTGCACTTGTGGCCTGTCTATCAGAAGTTGTTTAAGAAACTTCAACAGCTCGATCGGGTAGAGTGGTTACGAGAAGAGATGGACCAATGGCAAACGGCGTTGGAGAAAACGGTCACGCATCCCCAGTGGCGACGCGTGTCAGGCATTGCGCGACTCAAACCGGCTCAATTGGCGATCGTGAAGGAATTGTGGATTTGGCGAAACAAGGAAGCCGAACGCAGAGATCGCACGCCCAAACGGGTGTTGGCGGATGATTTGATTGTAGAATTGGCGCGCCGTGGAACCAGTGCCCCAGCCCAGATCCGAGCGATACGTGGTTTTGGCAACCGGGTGCAGGGCACCGCAATGGAGGGGATTTCTGCGGCGATCGGAAAAGCGCTGGCACTGCCGAAGTTTGAACATCCCCCGCGCATCACCAGCACCAAAACGATCAACCTTGGTTTGTTGGGGCAGTTTTTGACCACCGCGCTCAATGTGTTATGTCGTACGGAGCAGATTTCGTCTTCGATCGTGGGGACGGCTCAAGAAGTGCGGGATGTGGCCGCGATGCGGTTGGGGATTCTTAAACTCAAGGACAAGCCCAAGCTATTAATGGGGTGGCGAGCTGAAATAGTGGGCCAATTGATCGATCAGGTGCTCGACGGGCGGATTGCGATTCGGGTCGATGATCCTAACAGCGATCACCCCTTGAAGATGGAGTTTCTTGAAGCCGATACGGGAAAGAATTCAGAGTAATTGGGCAAGCCCATTGGGTAAACCCGCTCGGGCCGTTTCGGTCTGTGGTGGAAACCGGGGAAACCGGGGAGAACGGGTTGGAAGACTCAGGCGGAGCATAGGGCAGTGTTGCGCTGGTTTGAGTGCTTGAGAAAATTAGTTTTTGAAAACGCGAACCGCCCTGCCCTTGCTTCCGTAAACCAAGTGGCAAAATATATCCCACTGAGCGTCCTTGGCGGTGTGATGGTCGCTGAGAATCGACTAAACTCTAGTCGAATTCTACCGTCGGTCGTCTTGGATGTTGACGCCATAAAAAGCGGACCGATCACGACCCCGATGCGTTAGCGGATGAAAGTTCTTTGTTTGGAAGTCGCCGCCTTCGGTTTGGGGTTCGGTGATTGGTGATAAAGTCGATGGCGCGTAGGCCCAAGATTTTCCTGTTGAAAAGTTTGTTCGGCCTAACTTTCGGGTCATCGTTCGGCTCAACCCAGCCACAATTTTGCGTTTTAATTTGCTCTGGAGAAACCATTTAAAATGGCAACTGACACCCCTGCCCCATCGCCGCCATCAGAATCAACGCAAACCCCCGGGCGGCTTGAGCAAAGCAATCCTGATTACGATCCCAACGTCGTCATCGAAGCTCAGAACTTGACGAAGATCTATCGTGATTTTTGGGGACGTCAAAAAGTGCGGGCGCTCAATGCGCTTGATCTTGAGGTTCGCAAAGGCGAAATTTTCGGACTGTTGGGCCCCAATGGGTCCGGTAAATCGACCACGATCAAACTGATGTTGGGGTTGCTGTTTCCTACCAGCGGGCGCGCGATCGTGCTGGGACAGAACGCGACCGATGTCGCCAAAAATGAACGCATTGGATACCTGCCAGAAGAATCGTATTTATACAAATTCCTCAACGCCGAAGAGACACTCGATTTTTACGGTCGATTGTTTGACATCCCCGCGAAAGTTCGCAAGGAACGTGTGCAGGAATTGATCCAATTGGTGGGATTAGAAAAAGCCAAACGTCGGCAGTTGCGAGAGTATTCCAAAGGGATGACGCGTCGAATTGGACTGGCCCAAGCGCTGATCAACGACCCCGAGCTAATACTTTTGGACGAACCGACGTCGGGGCTTGATCCGCTGGGGACGCGCGATATGAAAGACATGATCCTCAAGCTACGCGATCAAGGCAAAACGGTTGTCATGTGTAGCCACCTGTTGGCCGACGTTGAGGACGTTTGTGATCGTATCGCGATTCTGTTTCAAGGCGATCTGAAAGAGATGGGGCGAGTTGATAGTCTGCTGAAGGTTTCCGGCGAAACGCAAATCACCGCAGAAAATATCCCCGAAAGTGCTCATGAGGAAATACGGCAGCTCATTGCCAAACATGGTGGTCAGAATGTTGTGGTCGATAATCCCCGGACGACCTTAGAGGATCTGTTTTTGAACATCGTCCGAGAAAGTGAAGATCGACCCGGTATGCGGCCTGCGGGCGCGGCGGCGGAGAAGAAGCCTTCTTCAGATCAGACGCATTAGCGCTGCCGGAAGTGTCGCGGCAAAGTCAGCCCGCGTTCACCTCTGGTGTTGTGTGGCGGGAGCAAAGCCCGTTTACGTTCCCTTTCCTTTGGCCTAAGACTTAAGTTAACCCGCGATGTACGTCGAAAGTTTTCCTCAATTCTCCGAGTGGTTCCTGCCGGGACTGCTGCTGTTTTTGGCGGTCATATTATCAGGTGCGGTGCTGGGCCTGTTTTTTGGTTACTTGGTTGCCGCGTTTCGTCATGGCCCCTTCGAAGCATTCTATGTGGTCGCCCAGGTTGTGGCCGAAGCAGTGCCGGATTTCTTGCACACCTCGCCAAGGCGAGTCGTCGCGATGGCGAGACTGGCGATCAAAGAAGCGCTGCGGCGGCGAGTGGTTCTGGTGACGTTTGCGATTTTTGCGCTCACGATCCTGTTTGGCAGTTGGTTCATGGGCGGCGGGAGTGAAAAACCTGAGCAGATTTACGTTAACTTCGTCTTGTGGGGCACGCAGATGTTGGTCCTGCTGATGGGATTGCTGTTGAGTGCGTTCAGTTTGCCAGACGATATCAAAAATAAAACGATCTACACTGTGGTCACCAAACCGGTTCGCAGCACCGAAATCATCCTGGGAAGGATGCTGGGGTTTGCGACGGTAGGGACGTTGCTGTTGGTGTTGATGGGGTTGATTAGTTACTTCTTTGTTTGGAGAAGCCTCGATCACAGCCACCTGTTGGTGGGCCCGTCGCAAACGGTCGCTGCATTTACGGCCGTCGACACCGAAACGCAACGTTCGACCGTGACCGGCAAACGAGTCTCGCAAAACGCACTTTATGAGGCCGCCACAACACGCGACAACGATCATTGGCACCGTTTAGAAATTATCGCTGACGTACGATCTGCCGAAGATCCCAAACCGGATTCTCAAGACGTGATTCGCACCATTAAACGGGCCGATGGGAAAATCGAATATCAGCGAGTCATGTGCCTGCCGGTAGGCAACCACACCCATCCGGTGACCGTCACCGGAGAAGGCGACAACGCACAGATCACGTTAGGAAACTCGGTTGGCTACTTCCGCGCCCGGGTGCCGATCTATTGTTCACAACTGACGTTTTACAACCGCGAAGGATCGCCGTCTAAAAAAGGAACCAACGTCGGAAAAGAATCCAAAAGAAGAGGCTACGTTGATGGCGGTTCGGCGTCCAATCGATCAACCCTTTCACGCGCTACCTTTAGTTTCGATAACGTAAGGGAAAATCGTTTTCCAGATTTGGACTTCGTGCCTCTGGACCTTACCTTGGGGGTATACCGTTCCTATAAGGGCGACATCGAAAAACGAGTCATCGCCGGTTTGCAGTTCGAAAGCATTGCTGACAAACCCGACGTCGAAAACAAATTTATCTCAGAGGTGATTGAGTTTGAAACCAACGAATTCGCCGTGCAAACGTTGCCAGTGCCTAAAAAAATCGTAGGGCGTGTTGTCGCCCCCGATGGATCCTTGGTCGAAGAAGGGGCGTACGATTTGTTCGATGACTTTGCCGGTGAAAATGGGAAATTGCTGATCGTGTTAAGCTGTCGCGACATCAATCAGTACATCGGTGTTGGGAAATCGGATGCCTATTTGCGCGGACAGGATCAGGCTTACTGGTGGAACTTTTTGAAAGGGTACATCGGAATCTGGTGCCAATTGATGATCATGATCGCTCTGGGCGTAGCGTTGAGTACGTTTTTGGGGTCACCATTGGTGATGCTGTCAGCGGTCGCGGTGATGATTGTCGGGTTTAATTCGGTATTCATCCGGAAACTTGCTGAGGTCGACGAACAGGGCAACTTAATCAACGAACAGGGCGGTGGCCCCATCGAATCCTTTGTCCGAGTGGTGACGCAACAGAATACGATGGTCGAACTGGACACTGGGTTTTTCGATACGATTATCGAAAAACTGGATTATCTATTGGTTTCGATGTTGCAAATGCTGACGTATTTGGCACCGAACTTTGGCCAACTGAATTTCTCAAATTATTTAGTGCACGGGTATGCGGTAGACAATAACCAACTGTTGATCGGAATCGCGACCACCGGCGCGTTCTTGATGGGATTGACGCTGTTGGGCTACTTTTGCCTTAAGACTCGGGAGATTGCGAAATGAACAGTTCTTTGGTGCGAAAAATTATTTACATGGTCATTGCCGCGGTGCTGTTGATCCCGTTGGCAATGATTTCTCGTCCGGAAGTGTCAGGGCAAGACGAAGGCGGCATCCTGTCTCGAATGCGACGTCAAAAGAAACTAACGCAAGCAGAATTAACCAAAATTGACCCGGCCAGCGAAACGATGAAACTGGCATCGTTGGGATTGCGTGGCGTCGCGATCAATATGCTGTGGATGCAATCGATCGAACACAAAAAGGAAGAGGACTACGATAAGTTGGCCTCGACCTTGAAAGCACTTGCGAAGATCCAGCCCAACTTTGTCAAGGTTTGGGAGTATCAGGCGCATAATTTGGCCTACAACGTTTCGATGGAATTCGACGACTACGAATATCGGTATCAGTGGGTGAAGAAAGGGCTTGGGTTCCTCAAAAACGGAGTCCAATACAACGTCAAAGACCACCGCATGACTGACGCGCTGGGGTTTATGACCGGCAATAAATTTGGGAAATCGGACGAAAAAAAATCGTTTCGCCGCATGTTTCAAAAGGACAATGAATTCCATGAATCTCTTTCGGACATGGTTCCACTGGAGTCGTACGATGTCGATATCTTTGGGCCTGATAGCTGGTTGTTAGCCTATCAATGGTATGATTTTTCGAATCAGTTGGTCGATGATCAAGGGCAGCAAAAATACAAAAATGACGTGATGTTTTACATGTTTCGCCCTGCTCAACTTCGTAATCGTGGTTTGTCGTTGCAGAATGAAAACCGAACCGATGACGCACTCCAAGAGGTTTGGCAGTACGCCGATTCGGCTTGGAAGGGATACGGCAATCGAGAGATTCTCAATGCCTACGGCAAACCATTTCGGATGGAGGAAAGCCACCAACGAAGGGGAGAATTGGTAGAACTGAGGCTTGAGCTCGATCGGCTTGTTCCGGGTGTGCGCGACGAAATGGTGGCTGAAATGCGACGCGACTTGCCGCTCACGCTCGAACAGAAAGTGCTGTTGGACATGCCCGCCGACCAACGCACTGATGAACAAGAACGGGAAGCCAATAATTTGAAACAACGTATCCAAGACAGCGATGAAAGCATCGATATGAGGGTTGCTTCAAAAGCCGTCGGCGACAATAAGATGGCGGCCGTTCGCATCAGCGATAAAATTTTCGAACTGATCCAGTTTGATAAAATCGAAGCCAAAGACAATCACAACGTCAACTATGATTTTTGGCGTTCACGGAATGAAGCAGAAGCGAAAGATTTGACCATCAGCGCGCGACAGGCATTGTATGATGCTCGTAAGATGCGGCGGGCGTCCATTTACGATGATGAGTTCGATGTTGATTATGTAACCAAGAAACGCACCAGCACCCAAAAAGGGGCGATCAGTTTGTATCTGGACGCGTTTCGGCAGTGGAGTGAGGTGTTTCGGTTGTACCCCAATCTTCAGGACAGCCCGCTGTCGGATGAAATTGCGACAGAGATGCAGCAGTTTCAAATTATGCTGAATTTCAGTAACGACCCTTGGCCAGATGATTTTCCACTCCAATGGCTGATTGACGTCCGAGACAAAAACGGCGAACCCGACAACTTACCAACCTCCGAGGTCTTGGAGGAGATTCGTTCCGGACGTGAAGGCACGTAAGACGGTCACGCCAACAATTACAGACTAATTTCAACGTGTTTTCCATCGACGCGTTATCTTCATGTTATCAACGATGGGTCAACGGTTAGTACTCACTATGGTCGGACCAGCAGAAAACTGTCACGTAAAACAAACCATGGTTCAACCTGCTTACGCAAACTTGACGACCAGTGGACGTTGGGTGGTCTGGGGAGCGCTGTTGGCTGGGTTTGCTATTGTGATGGGGGCCTTTGGCGCCCATGCGATGGAAGACTATCTTTCAAATTTCGCCAACGGGGAACGTCGGATCGACGTTTGGGATACCGCGGCTCACTATCACCTTGTCCACGCGGTAGGACTGATTTTGCTGGGTGTGGTTCCTACGAAAAAACCAAAACTGATGAACGTTGCCGGTTGGTTGCTGTTGGCGGGAATCGTAATTTTTTCGGGGTTGCTTTACCTTTACGCATACACCGGTTTGAGAATTATTGGCGCATTTGTGCCGATCGGCGGGGGCTGTATGATTGCCGGTTGGATCACGATGGCGATGGGCGGTTGTGGCGGCGGCACGATAAATGGCCAATGCAGTGAATAGCGGTTCACAGGTTGGATACTGCGGTAATGTACACCCCGCCGTTACCGTGGACCAGTTGATCGCTAACGTACACCGGCATACCGTTGCGGTCAAAGCATTGCTGAACACAGACCGGGCCATGCCGTTTGGGATCTGGGTCAGCGCTAGTGCCTTACGCGAATTGCAATCACTAAAGCATATTGAGCGCTTGGCGAAAGAGCTTAACGATGCAGGGCTGATCCCATTCACAGTCAACGGTTTCCCCTTTGGCGATTTTCACCAATCGGTTGTCAAGCAATCGGTGTACCTGCCAGATTGGACCGATCGGTCTCGGTTGGACTACACCTTGGATTTGGCGAATCTGCACCATCGCTTGCTTCCACCGGATTCGGTGTCAACGATTTCGACATTGCCGTTGGGGTGGCCGAGGCAGAGAAACGATCCCCAAGGAACCACTTCGGTTGAATTTATGCAGCGCTGTGCTGAAAATTTAACGACCTGTGCGATCGAACTAAAACGCCGTTTTGAGCAAACCGGTCGCAAGCATCTGGTTTGTATCGAACCCGAACCCGGTTGCATTTTGGATTGCTGCGGCGACGTGGTAGACTTCTTTGATCGCTATTTTTCAGCGCGCGATGCCGATACGGTGCGAAATCATATTGGTATCTGTCACGATATCTGCCATTCGGCGGTCATGTTTGAATCACAGTCCGAAGCCATTGCGGCTTACACCCAAGCTGAAATTCAGGTGGGAAAAATTCAAGTATCTTCGGCAGTTGAGGTCAATTTTTTCGACGTCGAACGTAGTGAAATCGAAGAGGCTCTGCGAAAACTTCGGGCGCTTAATGAACCTAAGTATCTTCACCAGACCAGTATCGAGCATGAAGATGGGAGCCGTGATTTCTACACCGATCTTTCTGATGCGCTGGCGTCGAATCCAGGTGAAGGAATTTGGCGAGTCCACTTCCACGTTCCGATTTTTTTAGAACAGGAGACGACTCAGAGTTGTATTTCGCAATGCCTCGATGCGATCAAAGCCAACAACCTTGAAGTTTATCATTTTGAAATCGAAACCTATGCATGGCCTGTTTTGCCGGACGGGATTTTTACCGGTTCGCTCAATGAAGGCATCGCCAAAGAAATACGCTGGTTCGAAAAGCTGACTGCTGGGAAATAGACATCCATGCCAAAAACTCATATTGCAGAAATTATTGCTATCGGTGACGAACTCACCAGCGGCTTCCGCTTAGACACCAACTCGCAATGGTTGGCCCAACGACTGGGCGACCTTGGCGTCACGGTTCTTTACCACAGCACCGTTGGCGACGACATGAATGCTAACGTGGATGTGTTTCGACACGCTTTTACCCGATCAGATATCGTGATCACCACCGGCGGGCTGGGGCCGACTGCCGACGATTTGACTCGGCAATCCCTCGCCGTCGCCGCTGGGGTAGAATTGGAATTGCACGACGATCAGTTAGAACATTTGAGGTCTTTTTTTGCTCGACGCGGGCGGACGATGACGCCTTCGAATGAAATCCAAGCGCATTTTCCTGTTGGTGCGGTCGTTGTTCCAAATCCCGAAGGCACCGCGCCAGGAATCGAATTATTACAACGTTCTACTGATCGAGAGACAACCGTGTTTTGCTTACCAGGCGTGCCGGCGGAGATGAAGCAAATGTTTGCGGACACCGTTGGCGCGCGTTTGCAAGCGATTACCGGGCAAACACAAACGATCCATCATCATGTTGTGCGCTGCTTTGGATCTGGGGAAAGCCATATTGAGTCGTTGTTGCCGGACCTAGTGAAACGCGGCCGCGATCCCACCGTCGGTATCACCGCCAGCAAGGGGGTGATTTCGTTGCGGTTAACCACCAAATCCGATTCGGTGGAAGAGTGTCTGGAAAAAATGGCGCCTACTTTAGAAACCATTAGCGAATGTTTGGGCGATCTGATTTTTGGATTCAATGATGATACGATCGAAGCTGTGGTTGCCGATCGTTTCAAACAGCAATCGCTTACCCTTGCCATTTCTGACGCTGGATTGATGGGAGCCGCAGCATCGGTTTTGATGAAATCGAAAGCGCCGGTGATCGCAGCTGAGATCGCTGATTTTTCGTCCGATGAGGTCGCCGCACAGGCCGTGGCGATTCGCCATAGGTTTTCGTCGGATGTTGGCGTCGCTATTGGTCCTATCGAACGGGATTTGGAAATCGTGGCTGCCGGGGAATCGAATTATCGAATTGCCGTTTCGAAACAGGGGGAAACGCAAACGCACGACTTCAGCTTTTGCGGGCATTCGGCGATTCGCGAAACGTTGGCTGTTAAACGGTTCTTGAACGTGCTGCGGCTGCTTTAGGTGGATGTTCTCGTTTTACGATCTTTGAAAATGGCGTGGGGAGGCGTTATCTGACCAATCGGTTGATGGCTTTAAACTGAGGGTGGTCGGCTGTCTGGCACCACTCAAAGATTGCTGATTCGACGGTGGTTAAGGTCACGCCGTTGGAATCCAATCGCCTTAACGCGACGGTTTTGTCTTGCGGAGTGCGTGATCCCACCGCGTCGACGCAAACCGCGACGTTGAAGCCTAAGGCGATGGAGTCGAATGCGGATTGGAGCACGCAGACATGCGACTCAATTCCTGCGACCACTAGATTGCGTACTTGCGCATCTTTCAACCGTTTTAGCAGTGCGTTGCATTGCCTGAGACTGAACATTGTCTTTTCGAAAGTATTGTCGGCGGTGCGGGTGAGGGAATCGCAGGTAGCGCCGAGCCCTTTGGGGTATTGTTCGGTGTAAAAAACGGGTACCGAAAGGATGCTGGCCCCTTCTATAAGACGCTTCACCGATCCGATCAGGGTAACGCTTTCAGCGATCACCGGCAGTAGTTTTTCCTGCATGTCGACGATAATGACGGCAGTGTCGTCGGCGTTCATCAGCAGTGGAGATCGGAAAAGAGAGGCGTCTGGGATGGGCATGGAGATGTTGGTGTTTGCTAATTCGGGCTTGCTGATTTAGTA
>CALDYR010000044.1 GCA_937944405.1 uncultured Pirellulaceae bacterium | reverse complement strand
AAAGTTTCAAAATTGAGAGTGATAAACATTGCCTTGCATCGACACTTCACACGCCTTAGCAACGCTTATCACAGCCAACTTTGTGGCCTTGATGTTTTTCCCAGAGCAGAGGAAGCTGAGTTTTTGAAACTGGCTTCGTGTCAGGTTTCGAGATTTTAGTAATCAGTCGGCTTTCGTCAACCGGTTCGACACTCGAATTTTGAAGAAAAGCATTACTGGGGCGAACTCAGTTCCATCGCGTGTCACCCAATGCTTGTTCTGTCGAACTCTTCATCAGCGATGTGGGCAGAAGTATAGAGGATGCCCGAATCTGGTCAACAGGCAACTGTCGGAATTCTTCAGGAATTCGAGAATAGATCTTAGGCTCATGATTCAGCGGTTGCGCGCTTAAAACATGCGTTGCAGTTCTTGGGTGGTAATGATCGGAATCCCTAGTTTTTCGGCTTTTGCGCTCTTGGATCCCGAGCCAGAACCTGCGACCAAGAAGGCGGTCTTTTGGGAAACACTTCCCGAGCATTTTCCTCCGCGCGATTCGACCTCTGCTTCCCAGTGTTTTTTTCCTTCGGGGAAACCGCCGCTGAAACAAAAGACTTGCCCCTCTAGAGACCCGCCGGTTGCGATAACGGTGGGTTCAATGAATTGTAAAAGATCGTCGACATCGCGCGCGTTTTCGTCCAAGTATTCTCGAATCGCCACCGCGGTAATTTCTCCCACATCCTCGACCGATTCTAAATCTTCAACCGACGCCGAACGGATTTTCTCAAAGGATCCGAAATGGTCGGCCAGTGCTTTACCAGCGGCTTTACCGGCCGATCCTATTCCAAAAGAAGCAAACAACTGCCACAGCGGAATCGCAATCCTGCCCCTTACCGATTGTTTGATCGCGGCTTCCAGTTCCTCCAATGGCAGTTTGTCCGGGGCTGCGATCATTCTCACCGCGGCCACCGCGAGGGCTGACTGTCGAATCGTCAAACCAGTTTCCATCGCGTCATCGATTGTAAGTCGGTAGAAATCGGCCGGCGTGGAAACCTTTCCGCCTTCGACCAGCTGGGTAACGCGGCTCTCTCCCAACCCCAACACCCCCAACGTGGAGAGGTAATGACAAAGCGCACTGATATTCTGAGCCGAACAGTCAGAGTTGGGACATATCAACTGCAACATTTCTTCGGTTCCGCCGGTTTGCAGTTCCGTATCAGCCCCGCACGCCCCGCAGGTTTTGGGAAACTCAAGTTCTCCCCGTCCGGCAATCACGGACGTGACTTTGGGGATGATTTTCCCCGCCTTTCGAACGGCGATGGTCGATCCGATCGTAATTTGGTTACGTTGAATGAATCCCGCATTGTGCAACGTCGCGCGGGAAACATTCGTCCCGGCCAACCGCACCGGATCAAAGATCGCCACCCCGACTATTTTGCCGGTGCGACCGGTTTGCCATTGGATTTCCTGGATGATCGGGTGGGCTTCTTCCTCGCGAAATTTCCACGCGATTTTCCCTTTGGGGTTGCCGGTGCGCGGATCCCCGTGACGGCCTAATTGTTCTTGGTCTTCTAGATTATTGACTCCGATCACAACACCATCGACTTCAAAATCAAGCTGTTCGATAGCATCTTCAAGCTCTTGGAGCCGCTCAAAACGAAAAGGTTCGGTCGTGATGTAAGGCACGCCCAGATGCTGTCGGCAGAAGTCGGCCCGTTGGATTTCGGTCTTATACGGTGGGGCGGCGAGTGCTTCGATCGTGTAAGCAATGAAGCTCAGTTGCATCGATTTCGTTTTTTCCGGATGTTTGAACTGCCGAATTCCGCCGGCGGCGTGGTTGCGTGGGTTGGCGCGGAGTTTCTCTCCGGCGGACTCAAGTTCCTGTTGCACCTGCCGGAAATCGGACAGTTTGCAGATCAGTTCTCCACGAATCGAACATGTGACCGGCTGGTTTAACGTTTGCGGAATACCGGCAACATATTGGCACTGTTGGGTTACGTCTTCGCCATTGATTCCGTCTCTTGGTCGAAGCCCCGCTTGGCTCAGGATGCCATCAACGTAGTACAACCCGATCGCAACTCCGTCCAGTTTATAGGCCAGATAAAACTCTTCAGCGTCCAAGTTGATGGGCTGGTTTTTATAAATCTTACCCGCAATGGCCATCGTTTCGAATTCCGCTGACGGGACATCGGCGATTCGGGTCCGGCTGGTCAGCCATTTGAACAGCTGCTGTTCTTGCACGTCCCTGTCTTCGTGGCTGGCTTTTTCGATCGAGGTCAGCGGCGGGTCGTGGACCACTTTAGCCGCAGCGGTAACGACCTTTGAGGCCGTCGCGGTTGCGAAAACTTCGCTGTTGGGGCTGAGTTCCCTCAGCCGTCTCCGCAGCGCGTCATACTCACCGTCAGAGATCGGAATGCCAGTGTCCGGATGGGTGCAGTCTTCGCCCTGTTCGTACTGCGTGTCTAAGTGCGCGATGACGCGCTCAAGATCTTTTGCTTCGGGATCTAACGCAGTTTTCTTATTTTTCATGGGGATGGGGGGATACAGGACACGGGCCGAACGTGGGCCATTGTTTTAAAGCGTGCGGGGAAGAAGTTGCCACACCACCACGACAATCCCGAAGGGAATCAAATAATACGCGAACCAGTGGAGCTTTCCAGCTTCCAGCCATTTCACTAGATACGACAGCGAAACCCAGCCCACGGCAAAGGCGATCACCAGTCCCGCCAGCAAGGGGACCATTGGCGTTTCGGTACCACCGGCGTCGACGATGTCTTTCAGTTCGAGCACCGTGGCGCCCAAGATCGCAGGAATGGCCAGCAGGAAAGAGAAGGTTGCCGCTGATTGCCGACTGAGCCCCAACAACGATCCCATCACGATCGTCGAACCGCTGCGCGATATGCCCGGCAGCAGCGCGAAGGACTGCGCCAGTCCGATCAGGATCACGGTTTTGTAATTCATTTTCGCATATTCTTTGTCGCCAGATTTTAATTTTGACAACACGATCAGCATGATACCGGTGATTGGAAACATCAGCCCAGAGAGCAACGTATTGGACAGTAAAGGTTCATGCATTTTTTTTAAGTAGATTCCGATAATCGCTGCCGGGACGGTTCCCACAATCAGCATCGGAATCACTCGGCGATCGGAGCTTAACAGCGCCAAAATGCGTTTCCAATAAAACCCGACGATCGCCAACAGCGTGCCAAAGTGCAACACGATATTGAGTTCTGCCGATTCTGAAAGCTTCCCCATCAAGGACTGAAAGACATTCAGATGCCCCGAAGAGCTAATCGGCAGGAATTCGGCAATTCCCTGCACGATCGCTAAAATGACGACTTGGATGAATTGGGAAATCGGAGCGGCCGATTCAACGGCTTCAGCAAATAACAACATGGAAATTGCTCGGGATTCGGACAGAAATTTACACCAGCAGATATTAGATCAAGGCGGCGGGGTATGATAGGCGTCCCTTAAACGCAGGCTTTCAATTTGGCGGTCGACACAACCTATTGGCGTCTCTTGTGGCGGAGGCAGGCTGGAAGCTTGTCGTGCGCCGGTTTATCATGTCGACTGCACGCAGGTTTTTGTTTTTTTTGAAGAACCGCGCTCGTATAAAAGCTAAGAAATCGGAAGAAAAATGATCGCCGCCAAACCGCGCACCATGTTCGAGAAGATCTGGGATCAGCACGTCGTTTATGACGAACCCGGCAAACAAACCATGCTCTACATCGACCTTCATTTGGTCCACGAAGTCACCAGCCCTCAAGCTTTCGAAGGCCTGAGGCTGGCCGGACGCAAACTCCGGCGTCCTGAGCTAACGGTTGCCACCCAGGACCATAACGTTCCTACCACCGACCGGTCGCTGCCTATCGTTGACCCGATCTCCAAACAACAAATCCAGACCTTGCGCGATAACTGTCGCCAGTTTGATGTCAAACTCTACGATCTTGACGATGCCAATCAGGGCATCGTCCACGTCATCGGCCCGGAGCTAGGGTTGACTCAACCGGGGATGACGATTGTCTGCGGGGATTCGCACACATCCACCCATGGCGCTTTCGGCGCTTTGGCTTTCGGTATCGGTACCAGCGAAGTCGAACACGTGATGGCCACGCAGACGTTGCTGCAAACGCGTCCCAAAACCATGGAAGCACGTTTTAACAACACGTTAGCCAAGGGCGTTACTTCGAAAGACCTCGTGCTGTATCTGATCGGCCAGATCTCGACCGCCGGCGGTACCGGATACGTGATCGAATACACCGGTCAGGCGATCGGTGCTTTGTCGATGGAGCAACGTATGACGATCTGCAATATGTCGATCGAAGGCGGGGCGCGAGCGGGCATGATTGCTCCCGACGACACCACGTTTGAATACCTCAAGGGCCGCGCCCACGCTCCTGTCGATTTTGAAGCTGCGGTCGCAAAATGGAAGGCGCTGCCTACCGATCCGGGGGCTGAGTACGATAGAACCGAGATCTTCGATGCCGCCGATATCGCCCCGCAAATTACTTGGGGCACCAACCCAGGCCAAGTCACTTCGGTGAATTCCAATGTCCCAGTCCCTGCCCAAATTGCGGATCCCAATGATCGTCAATCCGCCGAATTAGCGATCCAATACATGGAGCTGAAACCCGGTCAACCGATGGAGAGTATCGGGATTGATCGGGTTTTCATTGGCTCATGTACAAACTCGCGCATCGAAGACCTGCGTGCCGCGGCTGAAGTGGTCAAGGGGTATCGAATTGCATCGTCGGTGCAGGGCATGATTGTCCCCGGTAGCGGCGTCGTTAAACGGCAAGCCGAACAGGAAGGGCTGGATAAGGTGTTTTTAGCGGCCGGATTTGAATGGCGTGAGGCCGGCTGCAGCATGTGTTTAGCGATGAATCCGGATAAGCTCGAACCTGGTCAACGTTGTGCCTCCACCAGCAACCGAAACTTCGAAGGCCGGCAAGGGCGCGGCGGACGAACGCATTTGGTTTCTCCCGAAATGGCGGCCGCGGCGGCCGTTAAGGGCCATTTCGTCGATATCCGAAACTGGGATTTTAAGGTTTAGCTCCAACGTGCTCCAGAAGGATCGACTTCACGATGAAGCTCGGTCGTTCATCCAAGCCGAGGGCGCGATTTGGAGCTGATTTTTCCTGTGACTGCCTCCAGAAAATCTGGCGGACGGTAAACCTGCCATCCCATCATTTAACCAACATCTAAAACATGCAAGCATTTATCAAGCACACCGGCGTCGTTGCGGCGATGGACCGATCCAACGTCGATACCGACCAAATCATCCCCAAGCAATTCTTGAAACGAATTGAACGCACCGGTTTTGGTCAGTACTTATTTTTCGATTGGCGATTCCATCCTGATGGAACGGTCAATAACGAATTCGAACTTAACCGACCGCGATTTAACGGCGCTTCGGTGCTGGTTGCGCGGCAGAATTTCGGTAACGGGTCGAGCCGCGAACATGCGGTCTGGGCGTTGGACGATTATGGTTTCCGGTGTGTGATTGCCGAATCCTTCGCCGATATTTTTTACAATAACTGTTCAAAAAATGGTGTCCTGCCAGTGGTGTTGACCACGGCGCAGGTCGAAACGATTCACCGAAAAGTTGCCAATCAAGAAGGCTATCAAATCTCGGTTGACCTTGAGAGAAACGTCGTAACCGACGGCGATGGGTTCAACGCCGGTTTCGAAATTGACGCCTATCGCCGACAGTGCTTTCTTGAGGGGCTCGACCATATCGCGCTGACCCTGCGGCACGAAGACAAAATCTCCCAATACGAACAGGGCAACCGGTAGTTCTTGGGCCAATCGATTGGAGTATCGATCGGCCCAAGAACAACCGCGTTAGAGAACGGCAAGCGGCATGGTTCTGGTGGAGTTTAATTGGGTGGTGGGTATCGCTGTGGGATGCCTACGAACCTCTCCATTTGGTGGGGATGGCTCAACAATGGGAGGGGGCAAGCCAACTTCATTCACCGAAGAACCAGCGGGGCAGGGGAACCGAACAAACACGATACGCAGCGCAAAAGAAAAAATAAAAGCGGGCTCGTTTTCGAGCCCGCTTTTATTAGATTCTACGTTGCTTGAATCGCCGTCTTCGGGCGTTCGTTTTTACTGCGCGCTTGAACGCGAAGCGTGTCAAAAACGCGCGTATGATTGGCTTAGTTGCCGATGGAAGAAGCGATCGACGACTGTCCGTCAGCAATAGGAATGGTTGGCACAGGCAATGCGGCGTTGTATCCGTTGGAAATGTTTTCGGCACGCAAACCGTTTTGAATGATTGGGTTGCGATCTGAAAACGCGACTCGGCCGTTTTGCCCGTACCAAGTGCCGACCAATTGTTGGACTTGGTTCAAACGAGCCATCGACGTTGCTTCGTCGACGTCGCGTTGGACGTAAATGACTTTGTGCTGCTGCGGCATGTTTCGAAGAATACCGGCGATCTGATGTTGACCGTATTTCGTTAACTTTCCATTTTCACCGAAGTGAACGGCGCTTAATGTGTTTTGGTCTGCGAAACCGGCGCGTGTGATCGGTTGCCAGTAGGCCGCGAAAAGATTTCGGCTGCCGCAATTAAACGGCTTCGGCCAAGCTGCATTTCGCGCGATTACTTGTGCATCGATTTCTTGAGCATGTTCAATTCTGGCCTTGAGGACTTCCCCATGAGCGTGACCGCCGGCAAAATTGCCTTGTCCCGTCGAACACGCCCCGCAAGAGGGACCAGGGAAACCAAAACTCGTTTCGCCACCACAGCTACTGCACTGGGCGAGCGAAACCCCGGCCATCAGCACGGCAACAATGGCGGCAGCACAGTACTTTAATGCTAAAACTGATTTAAACATAACAAACACTCCGTTTTCGAAAACAATTTGCCGGTGACCGTTTGCAAGGTGCGATGCGGCAAACAGTGGGCGTTAATTCTTACTTGGTGGCCAGCAGCCAGGATTAGCTAACAGACATGCAGTGTTCATCGGTAAAAAAGGAGCGATTGGATCGTTCAATTTTTGCGATGCGAAAAGAAAAATCGTTTTTATCCCACCCGCTGATGCGAGTCCTCGGGTCTGGCTGGCGAGGCAAAATAGGTCGACCTTTGTGGCGGTAGGGAATGCGATTTTGGAGGATATCTAGAGGCGGATCCCAGTGGTACCATAGGGCAGCTTTTCGGCCCGTCTAGGATTATTGGGGGCAAGAAGCGTGTACCGTTGCCATCTTGGATGAACGCAATAGGGGCGTCTGAATTCTCTTGGCATCTCTATATAGATATTCTGGGGAGTCCGGGAAGCGCTTTCCGGACACGCCTTAAAAAATTCCCTGAAGGACCAACTTTTCTGCTCCGCCGGCCTGGGCGGCGATTGCGGTAAGTTTGACCTCCAGCGACAATCCCTTGTTGAGTCACGGCAACGATAAAAGTGGCTGATCGTGATCGCCCAAGAAAGCATTTAGGCAAATACTTGTTTGCCCCAGGATGCAGGTAGGTGGCCAAGGATGCGTTTTCCCTTTTTACTTACTTACTCAAACACTGCGATTGAAATAACCGATGACGACTATTGGATTTATTGGGGCCGGACAAATGGCTCAAGCTCTCGCTTGCGGGATATCGTTGGCCGATGGTGCGATCAAATTCGAGATCGCTGACCCCAGCGCCGCATCGCGCGAAGCGTTTGGCCTGAAAGTATCGTCGGCGATAAAAGTCCGTCAGGACAACGCCGAAATTTTCGCTCACTGCGATATCGTTTTCTTGTCCATCAAGCCACAGTATTTCGCCAACGCGATTCAGAACCACGCCATCAGCAAAGCGCTGTCCAATTCCAAGGCCACCCCCTTGGTGGTTTCGATCATGGCCGGGGTCACGATCGAGAAAATTGCGGCCGCAACGGGGATTGACCGCATCCTGCGTGTGATGCCCAACACGCCCAGCCTGATTATGGAGGGGGCGGCGGGGATTACCGCATCCCCTGAAGTCACCCAAGAGGAGGTGAAAGTGGTGTCTAAATTGATGTCTTCTGTTGGCTGTGTGGCTCAGGTTCCCGAGCAATTGATAGATGCCGTCACGGGGCTTTCGGGGTCGGGCCCGGCTTACGTGTTCACCTTCATTGAGGCTCTGATCGACGGAGGCGTATTAAACGGTTTGCCGCGCGATGTGGCGAGGCGATTGGCCATTCAAACGGTCATCGGTTCGGCTAAATTGGTGGAACAAACCGGTGATCACCCGGCAGTACTGCGTGACCGCGTCACCAGTCCTGGCGGCACCACAATCGAAGCTCTGAAAACTTTGGAGATTAACGAATTTCGCGGCACCGTCATCCAAGCGGTAGAGGCCGCAACCCGCCGATCGAAAGAACTGGGCGATTGAATGACGGGAAGCAACCACGTTTGATTAAAACAAGGTTAATCAGCAGCGTGCGCCATCAATACGGTCGTTGGTTTGAACGTCAGACGTTTGTAGGTCAGTTCGGATGTACGGACAGGGTGGTCATGAAAAAGCCGCTGTTAGTCGCTTGAATCGTTGTTACCTCCGTCAACACGCCCCCTTTCAATCGAACGGGGTGGTTATGACGACACTACCGCCAACAGTCAGTCATAATATCATTTTGTACGGAGGTTAAGCTTTATTGTCGATGAAGTTTGAAATAGGCTTAAGTTCCTTCCCTATTTCGTTGCGGACTCACGGCGCGCTTTAAAGACAGTAACTACGGTATCAATGGTTTCTAAGATTCCACGGCATGAACTGGCAACAGTCCTTCGACTGTTTATGTTTTGCTTGTTGGTGGGATCGTCTTATACGCTGGCCAAAACAGCGGCGGTCAGCCTGTTTCTATCACGTGTTGGTTCGGCCAGTCTCTCGGTCGAATTTCTGGCTGCAGGGCTGGCCACGGCATTGTTTGCGACCCTGTGGGTGCGTGCTGCGAAAAAGATTTCGATCGATAAATTGATGCGCACCACCGCGCTATTGATGGCGGTTTGCTACCTTTGCCTTTGGTGGATGCTGCCCATGTTGCACCACTCGTTTGTGCTGCTGTCGATCGTTTACGTAATGGCGGAGGTCAAGGGGTGTCTGTATGCCATCGTGGCAATCTCAGCGATGAACGAAACCTTAGGCCGGAACTCAAGTCGACAATCGTGGGCGACGGTGTTGCTGGGGTTTCCGATCGCTGCGATCACTGTCGGTACCGCCGTGGGTTTCGAATCAACGCTTTGGGATGCTGACAATTGGTTGTTACTGGCCGGCCTGCTGGATGGACTGGCGATACTGCCAAGCATCAAAATCAATACCCAACCAACTAGCCGCACCGACGCGGTTCACATAACCCAAACGCCCCTCAACCGCGGTCAGAACGTTGGGCACGGTGATCAGGCTGATGGTGATGTTGCCCGTGTCGTTGATGTTGAAGGCGAAGGTGATTTGATTTCAACGATTGCGACGCAGTGGTTACCGCTGACAAAGTACGCCGACGCAGAAACGTTTGCGCGTTGGTTCAGCCTTTTGATCGGTGCCAAAGTTTTAGTGCTGACGCTGGTGGCGTTCAATTGGAAAGTGAGTGTTGGGGAATATCTTGGGACTAGCGAACGGTTGTTGGCGGCATTCTTTGGTTGGTTTTACGCCATGTCGGGCGTGGGGACGTTGCTGGTGCAGTTTTTTATCACCGGACGTTTGCTGGCCAACAAAAGCGTGGTTGTGCCGATTTTAGTACTGCCTACGATGCTGCTGTTGCTGAATGTGGTTTTTGTTTCGGGGGGAAGCATCGGGTTCGGTATGGCGGCGTTGTTCTATATCAGCACTTTCGCCAAAGGGATGGACACATGGCGCAGGAGCACCCACGATACAGCCATTCACCTGCTGTACACCAGTGTTGAGAAACGAAAACGCCGCGGGTTGATTGGGCACAACCATGGTTTGGTCAAACCCGGTGGCGAAATTGTCGCCGGCATTGTGCTGGTGACTTGTTCGATTTGGGTGCAGCATGCGGTACTTATTGTGGCGTCGTTGGTTTGGTTATTTGCGACACTTGTGTTGATCGGAATAATTAAAACTCGCAGTCTCACCGCGCGGATGAAGAACAGGTTAATTCTCAAGGGCATGGCGGTAGACAGGGAACACGGTGAAGGCGATTCTTTGCGAATGAAACGTTGACTAAATCGCACAAACAGCGCTGGAATTTTCTCGACACAATCCGAAAATCCCCCCGAGCGACGTGCAATCACTCACTGGGCCAATCAGAATCCCAATCGGTCCGCCAAGACGTGACGTCTTTGGAGAAAGAACTGGCCGCCAAAAAGGATATGCTGGAGGGAAAACGGCGAGTCGCTCAGACGAAGATCGACTATTCCCGTGCCTTGAAACAAGATTCACTCGGCAGCACGGCGACCGTCCGTAAAGAAATTCGTGATGTCGAAATGAAGTTAGAGGAGGTGAGCTGGTTGGTGATTCGAGCGCCGCGGAATGGAACAAGCTACCGGATGCCTTTGTACGAACCGGGCCAAACGATCAAAGAGGGCCAATCGATTTTGACGTCGATCCCCGATTCCATTCAAGAAGCGGTTGAATTGATGGTCAGCGGTAACGATATGCCTTTGATACAGATTGGCCAAGAAGCTCGGCTGCAATTTGAAGGTTGGCCAGCGGTGCAGTTCCCCGGTTGGCCGTCGATCGCGGTCGGCATGTTCAGCGGTCAAGTCGTGACCATTGATGCGACCGACAACGGCCGGGGACGGTTTCGGATCTTGGTCCCCCCAACTCGGGATCCGATTGGCCCGAGGAAAGATATTTGCGTCAGGGCGTTCGCACCAATGGATGGGGCATGCTGCGTCAGGTGACATTGGGTTACGAAATTTGGCGGCAACTCAAAGGATTCCCCCTCATCGTGCCGGATAAAGAACCAGACAAAGGCGCGGGGGAGTCAACATCAAAGCCCCCAAAATTGCCGAAGTAAGCCTGGTCTTGACCGTCAACGCCGCGCCTTTTTACCACCGAACAACCCCCATCGTTACGGCGATGAATCTTTGATGCGCTGTCTCTGTTGCTTACTGATTCCCTGTCCAAAATAGACTTCCGGTGAAAGCCACGGACGGGTTTTCTTCATGACCGGGTCGTGCAGGTCTTGGCTAAGATCGCAATCAAAGCGCGCCAGGATAGAGTGCTGTGTTGGTTTTTTACCCGCGTTGATGAAATGAGACAGCCCCCACGTGATCCCGCGCCCGTCGGTCGTGTTGGTGAACGCATCTGGGACACTCGGCCCTGCAGCGACGGGCATCAACACCGAAGTCGCCGCAATTTCGAAATTAACCCAGTCTTCGGCGTATTGAATCGTGCTGTGTTCGGTGCCGTCGACGATCACCAATGCCGCGACGCCTTTTTTGAATGGAAAAAGCGCCACTTCGTGCCCGGAATTGAGAACCGGATTGAGTCGATGTTTCTCAAACGGCCCCAACGGATCGTTGGCGATCGCTAAACCACCGGCAACCCATTTGTTGTGCGGTCGGTTGAAGGCGGATTTGTAATACAGATAAATTTTCCCATTGTGAACCAGTGGGTAGGGATCATGAATCGCGAACTGATCCCATTCGCCTGGGTTCCCATTGGGGACGACAATTTTGTTGGCCGCTGTCCAGGGACCGTCCGGTGAATCGGCGTAAGAAACCGCAACCGGGCAGTAGTCGCCCTGTTTTCCGCTGGCCTCAAAAAAAGCTTGGTAATACAGGTAGTATTTCCCTTTCCAAACCAGAATGTCGGTTGTCGACACCGACCGCCACCCGGGGGCGGGGCGGGCCGGACGCGGCACCGCGATTCCCTGTTCCTTCCACGTGAATCCGTCGGTGCTGGTCGCGTACGCGATGTCGCACAGATCCCAATCGGTCGAAGGGATCGTGTCGGTGCAACGGTCGGGGCCCTGCGGCGGCATCGGGGTGTCACGTTTTGTGTACCACACATAGTACTTGCCATCGACAAAAATAATTTTTGATGGGTCTCGCCGAGACACCGTACCGTCCCCTTGGTGATAATCGAATCCTTGCAGGCGCGTGAATTTGAAGCTGGAGGATAGTTCATTGGTACTTGGGGTGTCGCCGTCGTGTTGGCGCAAACTGCGCTTCATCGCGGCCGATAGTTTTCTGTTTTTGGTGTCCGTGGTGACGATGTAGGGGAAGGCGGAAGTCGTTGGCGCGACTGCACGCTGTGCGTTTTCACCTGATGCGTTTTCTGTCACGACCGGCGTTTGGGCGGCACCGTCTCTCGGTCCCAGTGCCCCCAATAGCGTCGCCGCGCAAGCCAAAGTAGGGCAGAAATAACACTTTGCGGATCTAAAGAATCTACCAACCAAGATATTCGCCGATCGTTTTTGCTGGAAACCAGCAGAATGGGGACACATAAAAGTATCCTGGGGGAATTGTGAAATCGTTTGTTTGGAAGCGGCGCTGGGGCTTTCGATGCTAACCCCGGACTAACCTAAAACTGAGTCATTTCGCGGAACGCGGCGACGACGGATTCTTGATCCATCAGCATCCAATAAAGCGTGACCAGCGCTAACGCCAGCGAGCCGCCCAACAGGTTGATGCCCAACAGGTTCGCCCGTACCTCGACGCTTTTGACCGCTTGTTTTAGTTCGGCTTCCAAATCGTTCCAGCCTTCGTAACTTTGAGCGATACCGCTGGCGGTTAGCTGAACGCTCCGGTTCCATAGAGCAGGGTCCATATGCAGGTGAATTTTTTTTGCTGGAATCAGCAATCCGTCTCCCGACCAACGGCTCGATTTATCGAACTCTAACGCGATCTTGGTCAGGATCGGGCGGAGCTGTTCGGAGGTGATGTTGTAGGCCACAATCCGCACCCGCATCAACAACACCGTCAGCGAAACCATCAACCCATAGAAGGCCAACATCATCAACCAAACCAACGAACCGTACTGGGCCGCAGCGGTTTGTGGCATGAACAATTCCATCGGTCCAGCCATCATCAATCCGCAAATGCCGATCCCAACCGCCGCCGCATCCCTAGCCCCAGAGGTCACAAACGGACGACGACGAAGATTGAGAATCCCTATCAACAGCAGATAAACGGCTAGCGGAACAACCGCAATGCAAAAATGGAGCGGATCCATAATGGAAATTATATTATTCAAAAGTTCACCAGTGGGGAGTTTCTGACCACATCGTAACCCTTGCGGCAGACTTTGCCGAGTTACCCAACGTCATTGTCAAACAAAGTTGTCGGCGACGCAAAGGCACGATATTAAGCCTTGTTATTTTTAATCGAGCTGCGTACGATGTCCACCGCAAGTTGATTGAGCTGGGATGTTTCAAATGCCCTATTTGCCGAAGACTTTTTTCCCCAACCGACTTTCACGTCGTCGCTGGACGAGAAATCGCATCCAGCAGTTTTTTGATTGACGACGCGTAAATGGGAATCGCGATTCTCTGATCAAACGCTGTTCAAAACGGTTTGTGCGAGTCTCCCGCGAAATCTGATCTCCGAACCAGCCTTTGGAAAGGCTGAAATGAGACAGCACAAAACCAATTTTTAAATTTTGAACAGGATTCTTTCATGACCTCAAAGGTTAACGGTACGGCTGCGCAAACTCAGAACCGAAATACTGAGAATGAACAGCGATCGGTCGATCAAAACCAGCAGTCTGATCCGTCAAAACAGGACGAATCAAAACAGGATGAATCAAAACAAATTCAATCGCAAACCGATGGCCAAAACAAGTCGGGCAATCCATTTTCATCCAATAGTGACGGCGACGTCAATCCAAACACGCCCAGCGTAGAAGTTGTTCCTGTGGTGATCCATGGCGATTCTGAAAGTATCGTCGAAGCGACGACCGCACCGGTTGCAGCGCCAACCGATACCAAGGAGCAAAAGGACGAACAGGAGATTGCGCAATCACCGGTCGCTGAAACATCGAGCGCTGAAACATCGAGCGCTGAAACACCGGTCGCTGAAACATCGTGCGTTGAAAAGGTGGCCGTGCGAACATCAGGCGAGGAAACCGTGGTAGCAAAAAGCACCGAACCGGTTCAACCGCCTGCCGAAAAAGACTCCCCGGCGGCCGACCCGTTTAAGGCGCTTGGTTTGCGGGACGACGTTTATAAAGCGATCAAGGGGTTTGGTTACCAAACCCCAACCGCCATCCAAAAGGAGACCGTGTCAGTTATCCTTGAAGGACGCGACGTGATCGGTCAAGCCGAAACGGGGTCGGGCAAGACCGCCGCCTTTGCCTGGCCGTTGCTTTCTCAGATCGACCTCAAAAATAAGTCGCCGCAGATTTTAGTGTTGGCTCCGACGCGCGAATTAGCCCTGCAGGTGACCGCGGCGTTTGAAAAATATGGTTCCTCGATGAAGGGACTCAAATGCGTCACGGTCTACGGTGGCCAGAGCTACGAGACGCAATTCCGGGCACTTGAACGCGGCGTTCACGTTGTCGTTGGAACGCCCGGGCGAATTATGGATCACATTAATCGCAAAACGCTGAAACTTGATCAAGTCAAAACGTTTGTGCTCGACGAAGCCGACGAAATGCTCCGAATGGGATTCATCGACGACGTCCAGTGGGTAATGGAGCGATTGCCGAAGGTGCGCCAGACGCTGTCATTTTCGGCGACCATGCCCGCCCCGATCCGAACCATTGCCAAAAAGTACTTGGACGATCCAGTTCACATTACGATTAAAAGCAAAACTGGAACGGCCGACTCAATTGACCAGTCCTTCGTTGTGGTCAACTTCCGTGAGAAACTAGAAACCCTCTGTCGGCTTTTAGAGACCGAAGAAACCGATGGTGTCATCGTCTTCGTTAAGACTCGTCAAACGACCAACGTCGTGGCCGAGCAACTGGTGAAACGTGGTTTCGACACCGCCGCGCTCAATGGCGATATCGCTCAAAACCAGCGCGAACGTACGGTCAATCGTTTAAAAGCCGGAAAGATTGACATCGTCTTGGCCACCGATGTTGCGGCGCGTGGTTTGGATGTAAAACGAATCAGTCACGTGATCAATTACGACTTCCCGCACGACACCGAAACTTACGTTCACCGGATTGGTCGGACGGGCAGGGCGGGCAGGGCGGGCAAAGCGGTTCTGTTCGTGGAACCCAAAGAAAAACGTAAGCTCGGCTGGTTGGAAAAAGACACTAAACAGAAGATCGCTCCATTCAAGACGCGATCGATCGGCGAAATCAATGAACTGCGAGTCGAAAAGTTTAAACGGCAAGTCATCGATGCCGCTAACGATAGCCAAATGGATTTCTTCCGCGAGTTGGTCAAAAGCTTAGTCGAGGAAAATCCTCATTCGATCGAAACCTTCGCCGCGGCGTTAGCCGTGATGGCTCAAGGCACGACTCCGTTGTTGCTGACAGACGCTCCGGCAGGCAGGAAAGCAACCCGTAAACATCTTTCGGACGCCGACAAAGCCAGCTACCGTGTCGAAGTCGGTCGAAGCCACGGTGCGGGCCCCGGCAACATCGTCGGTGCGATCGCCAATGAAGCCGGACTGCAAAATGGGGAAATTGGAAAGATCAAAATGTTTGATCGCTTCTCCTTCATCGACCTTCCCTCAGGGCTTGCGGACGACTTGTTGGACGTGTTGCGAAACGTGCAAGTAAGCGGCCAGCGATTACAGATCTCAAGGTCGACCGGCACGCACGGGAGATCGGATCACAGCAATCGACGCAGATCTAACAACGGCAGCACGGACTTTGGCAAACGCCAAAAACCATTTCGCGGCCGGAAATCGATCAGTCGCAATGATGGCGACTCAAATTCACCACCTAAAAACAGAAGCAACAGCGGCGCCAAAACCGCCAGCGGTTATCGTAAACCGAACCAAGTCGCAACCAAAGCGCGGCTGGGAAAATCGACCGAAGCCAGCGATTCTAATCGGGACGCGGCGCGGAAACCAAAAGTTTCTAAACCCGCGAAGAAGTACATCAAAGTCCGGGCGAAGAAATAATGTGGCGAAAATCGGCTGAGTGAGAGTTAGCTTGCCCTAGAATGCCAGCAGTTTTGAGCGTCGCGTAGGCGGAGGAGAATCGCAGTATGGCGCGATAGCTTTCGGATTTCTTTTCCCGCGGACGAGGAGTTTCCGAAACCTGTCGATTTGTGAAATCGTTCGTTCGACGCTGTCAGCGGTTTTGATCCGGTACTTTGATCTCGTCTGGTGAAACAAAATCTGGCACTGCGGGGACGCAACCCACCGTGGGATAACCAGACCGAGGGTGCGTCAAAAGCGTATCATGATCAGCCCAAGGGCAATTGGCCTGCGGGGCTGATCTTTTATCTTCCTCCTCTGGCTGCGGAGGATTGATCTAAACGGCTTTGGGCAACTCCGCTGGCATTGGGACTCCTTTGACGAATCGTTCGGGGGCTGTGTCGAAACTTGCTTCAACGTTTTTTTAAACGCCTCACGAAGCGCTGGAGCGTGTCCGTAGTGCGGAGAACTCGGTGCCAGCAAGCCAATCCCGTCAGGGGATGACCACGGTTTTCTGCCGACTGCCTGAATTGTGGCCAATCCGGCTACATTGGGAACATCTGATGGACCAAAACTGTTAAAGCTCGAACCGGAACGTGTGACACAACAGTCGCCAAATTCGCTGACCAACGGTTTGTTGTCCGGCGTAGATCTTTGCCACTCCTGTTCCGCCATCGATCACGATCGCATCCTCGATTTTGAGGGGCAATGAAAGCAAATAGGTCGTGCTCATAGGCACCTGCTGGCCTTGTTCGTTGACGGTAGAAAGAATATCTCCGCCGTTTTTGCTGGACAACGTAGGCGGCGTTTCTTTCATCTTGACCGGCACGAACTGGCCGATCGTTGCTTCGTGGAGATCAAGGGGATGTTGCCGAAGTTGGAGTTCGATTTTTTGGTTGGGGCGAATAAATTCGATACTTGTTTGATCTACCGCCAAAACGACTTTGTATTTAGACATGTCGGGGGCAACTTTGGCGATGATAGTTTTTTTGTCCAACCAAGAGCCGATGTTCTTTTCCTCTAAGGGCACACCATCCCACAGGGGCAAAGTCCCTTCTCTTTGTTCCGCTTTACGGCGGGGCGGAGCCAGTAGACACCCATCAAAAGGCGCTTTGATGGTCAATTTCTCAACATCGAATTTGCGTTGATCGAAAGTCCGTGAAGCCGTTTTTAACGATGCTTGCGCCTCCGCGATCCGCGCCCCCTCGCCGCGATTACCGTCGCTGCTGGCGGCGTGACTGACAAGCTGAAATTTGGTGTTGGCGATTTCAAATTTGGTTTTCAGTTGACTGATCTGTCGATCAAGGTCCGCGTTTTTTAGCACCGCAATGGTTTGTCCGGCTGACACACACTGGTTGGCCGTCACATATATTTCGGTTAACGCACCGGGAACGTCGACGTAGATGTTGGCAATGTCTTGCAATTGAATTTTGAAACTGCAGTAAACATTATGCGGAATCGGAATCATCATTAGCCCAGCGATGACCGCGGTAGATGATAAAACGGAAATGGCCAAACGAGTTTGTTTCACTGCACCCCACCTTCCAGGAACCGAGAAAAATTTCCAAGCCGCTACAATTGGCATTCCTATCAATCCGTAAATCGACATCATCGCGATCATCTGCCCGACGATTTTGAAACCGTAAGGCTCTAACACGCGATAGACGAACCAGAAAATAGAGAACGTGATCACCCAGCGATACAGTGCCGCTGAAACACTGTAAATCGCAAACAGCCACTGATGTCGGCGTGGTAGAAAAGGATCCGGCGACGACTCCAAACCGAGCAGCAGGTTGCCGAAGAACTGCTGAAGTATCATCGTGGCTTTGCTGCGGAGGTTGGGTATCTCCAGCAGGTCTGAAAGAATGTAATAGCCGTCGTACCGCAGCAGCGGGTTGGCGTTGAACAATAACGTACTGACCGAAGACACGAAAATTACATTCAAGGCCAGTTGGTTGATCACCCCGGGGTGGCTGAACCACCAGATGAACACCGCGATCGATGCGATGATCAATTCGACATACATTCCCGCAGCCGCGATCAGAGCGCGTTGCCACTTGTTTTTTAGCAACCACGAATCGCTGACGTTCATGTACAAACACGGCGTCAGCACCAGCAACATCACACCGGCTTCGTGACATTGGCCACCGAATTTTTTACATGCCAAACCATGGCCAAATTCATGGGCTACCTTCGTCAGGCCCATGACAATTGCTAACCAAAACCAATTTTTGGCTTCGAAGAATTCGTAGAAGGTTGGCAGTTTGGCCTGGAAGGTATCAAACTGAGCAAAGATCAGACCTCCCGCTCCAATCCCCAACAGCAACATCAATCCAAACACCGGCCAAGTAAAAAAACAAGCCGTATAGGGGTTCATCGCGGAAAGCATCCGATCAGGGTCGAAGCCTCGGAACCGAATAGAAAGGATATTCGTTAGCTTCTGTTTCCAGCTTGCGAACTGAGTTTTATCGTTGCGTTTTTTTAATTCAATGCCTTGATTGGGAGAATCGGAGACCAGTAAAGAGCTTCGAAACAGCATCCCTGAAAACTGATAAATCTCCTTCATCGTGATTTTTTGCGGTGCGAAGGCGTAGTCGAATCGGCGCTTGATTTGATCGGGGCTGGTCGATCCGTCAAGCATCTTGAGCAGACGATACTCTTCTTCTTCGAAGCGAAAGTACTTTAGCGTCAAAGGATCTTTAACCACCCAATAGTCACGCCCCTGGTAGCTCTGCTGCACCGCGGTCAAATCGGGGCGCATCCTCATCCGCAGTGGCCGGCTGGAGCTAGAAGTCATCGGATTATTGAACGCTGTGGTCAAGGCCTACCAATTTCGCAAAAACAGATTTCTGCGGATGTTACAGAAGCCCCCGACTCAAGCCAAGGCACAGATTTGCTAGCAGCCCTCAAGCAAATTCACTCGGTCTTCGCACCGAAGCAAAACAAGTGCTTTTCACCGCGCAGTAGCACTTTGTTTCCCAGTGGCACCGCCGAACCGATGATGGATTCTTTCAGATCATCTTCGGCCAGCAATTCAAATCGACCTTTGCGGATATCGATCACAAAAACGGCTCCGTCTTCGCGCGCCGCGTACAGCAATCCGCCGGCGATCAACGGGGACGCGTAATACTTCGAACGATGCTTGGGTAGGTTTGCCCGCCAGATCGATTTCCCATCCGACGGACTTAAGCATTCGACTTCCCCTCGGTCGCGTACGAGATAAATTTGATCTTTCCATACCGCCGGGGAAGGCACGAAGGTGCCGATGTCATTGCGTTTCCAAACAATATTGGTTTGAGAGACATCACCGCTTCCGGTCAACTTCACGCCGTAAAGCAACGGAAGTTTTCGATCGTTTCTTCCGGCGGCGATAACCGCCACTCCATCGACGACCGCCGGTGTCGCGATCGATGGCCACAGTTCGGTTTTGTCGGGGTTAAAACTGCCGCACTGCCACAAAATTCTACCATCATGGATGTTATGAATTGTTAGATGTTCGGCGCCGTAAACTAACAGCGCTGTTTTCTGTTGGTAATCTATCAACACGGGGGTTGCGTAACCGTGATCACCTTCGCGCGGTGTTTTGAAATTTCGTTCGACTTTCCAAACCAGTTCTCCGGTACCTTTATCAAACGCCGCGACCCAGGAATCTCCCGCGTGCATTCTGGCCATTACTACGTGTCGGTCGGTCAGCACCGGTGAAGTTCCGTGATCCCAATAAAGTTCCACTTTCCCGAACCGCTGGATCAGGTTGGTTTGCCAACGAATGCCTCCATCATTTTCAACCGCGGCTAGGGTTCCGCTTTTATAGTAAACGAACACGGCGTCTTGGTCGCTGGTGGGAGACGCGTTGCTGCCGGATCCGTTTCGGTGTTTGCCGGCGTCTTGTTGTGAAAATGTCGTCACCCATTTTTGCCGCCCTTGATGGTTGTAGCAGCAAAGCGCGTCTTTGCCGTCTACTGGGGCGGTCACAAAAATCGAATCCGCAGTTACAATCGGCGTGGAGCATCCCTTGCCCGGCAACTCGATTTTCCAAACCAAATTCTGATCGGGGTTTAGCTGATCAGGGAACCCTTCGCCGTCCAGACTGCCGGCTGACCGATTGCCTCGCCAACTGCTCCAACCGGTCGTCACGGTAGGCAGTTCTTGGGCGATTGCTTCGCCAAATGGCGTTGGAATCAGAAGGAAAAACAACAGTAACAGTCGATTCAGCACGTTTTTAGTCATGGTGTTCCTTTGCTGCGTCAGTGCCTCAGCAGGGGATAGAAGTGTTCCCATTGTATCGAAATTCGAAAGCCGTTTGCATGTTTTCAAATCTACCGCTAACGTGAAGGTTGTAAAAAAAAACTTCTTTAATTTAAAATTAGCTTGGCTGCCTCTTGAATCCGCACACCTTCAAAAATTTAGACCGCGCATTTGGCCAATACCCGACGCTACAGGCAAGAATCGAGCGCGTGTTAAATGAGATTCCTGAAAGTTATCGGAATGATCTGATCTCCGACCCCGGGTTCCGGATTTCGTTGGACGACTTTACGCCGGGCAAAGGCCGCACCGTGATGCTAGCCCGACCGGGAACTTCCGGATCAAGTCGCTGCGTCGTGCTGAAGCCCCGATTGGAAAATTGCACCGACGCATTTTGCTGTTATATAATCGCTCATGAGTTGGCCCACGCGTGGTTGAACAACGGGGGGTGGGGCACGATCACTGACCGCGAAGATGCCGCCGACGCGCTCGCGGCGAACTGGGGTTTTGACAAAGTGCCATACGAATAAGTGCGTTTTCTACCGAACATGAATGCCTCCTTCGGAAGATTTCCATAAACGCGTCCACAATACGCAGTCGCTGGCGGTGACTTACACGGTTTGTTTGTGAATTCGAAAACACGTACTTCTACTCTCTAGCGGATCAACGTAAAAACTCGAGCCCAACGGCGCCGACGCCCTAATCCCCAAATTGTTTTTCCTGTGGCCTTTAGTCGTCTTTGTCGGCGGCGGGGCGGTGCGTCAGATCGGTTGATTGGTCCAATCTTGGATGGCCGGTTCTCAAATCGTCAGCGCTGATGCCTTTGCCTGCGTTCATGCCGTCGATGTGGACCAGCGTTTGGTAGATAGCGTGAATCGCTGCTTCAACGTCTCCGGTGTGCCCCGATTCCGAGATCGTGTGCATGTTGCGGATTGGAAAACCGATCGATGTGCAGGCCGAATCGATCGACGCCAGCACCGCAGCCATCGCGTCGGTTCCGGTGTCTCGACCGGCGAGTTCATGCTGAACTGGTATTTCGTGTTCGTTTGAAACGCTTGTGATGATACTGTTGAGGGTTGCGCTGGTGACCGCTCCGTGAGTCAATGTGAATCCAGCCCCCATCGTGACCGGTTCGTATCGGCGGTCGCCGATGCCCGGGGCGGCTGCGAAATCATGTGCCACGTCGACCGCAATAGTGACATCGGGGCGAAAATGTTCGGCCAACACGCGGCTGCCGAAGCGACCGATTTCTTCGTGCGACGCCATCGCGCCGAGATAACGCACGTTTTTCAGCGCTGAATTTTCGGCAATCATGCGTCCAATTTCAGCGGTCACAAAACAACCCAATCCGTTGTCCAAGTAAGCCCCCGAAAACGTGAAGGGGGAAAATCCTCGTTCGATCGGTCGGTCGTAAATGATAGGATCTCCGGCTCGGATGCCGAGGGCCTCGATTTGCCCTTTTTTATTTTCGCCATGGATGTGCAGTTCCAAGTACATCATTTTGTCTTTGATGCCGTTGTCGCCCGACCTGAGCTTGGGGTCGGCGAAGTGAATTGCACCGATCGCCTCGATCGTACCGCCTTCGATTACTCGCCAGTTGCCCAGTGCATCCGGGTCTTCGCTGAAAAGTTTCACTTTGTGGCCGATCAGGGTCGTAGGCAGCATTGAATCGGTGTTTACCCAGATTTTACCGTCGTCGCCGATGCTGCGAACTTGCATACGAATTTTATCTGCGTGCCCAATCACCATCACCGAAAAGGTGTCCGGATCGGCTTGGGGCATGGTGTCCAAAACGATTCCTGCGTTCCCCTTAAAACTGTGGATGGCCCAATCTTCAGGCATGAACGACTTCATATACGGGGCCAGCACGCCTTGGGTCATCGCTGACTCCAAACCGATTGGCGACGGTGCGTCGAGAATTCTTCGCATCAGGTCGAAGCGTTGGTCGGACATTTCTTGTTGCCAAATCTTTTTTGAATCTGTCATAGCGGGCTTTTGAGTTAAGTGCAGCGGTCCAATAATCCCCTTCAACGGCGATCAAATATACCAAGTGGTTTGTCAGGGTTAAAAGTTAGTCGTATTGAGATCAACGGTTTGGGCGATGGCCCCGTTTTATGTAACCGGCTCCAATTCCGGGTAAGATAGCTGCTTTGCGGCGAATTCTGGTACCCGAAAAAGCAGACGGTGGCAGACCGGTCAGATCGATGTTAAGTCCAAAACAGCTATTCATCCAAAACAGCTATTCTTCGCCGGGCGCTTCGCGACGAAAGACGGCCACGATATCTTCAGCGGGAACAACAAAAAGATGGTTGTCGGACTCAAAATCGACCGGAATGGCGTTGCCGGGATGGAACAAGACTTTGTCGTACTTTCTCAAAGGCAAGTCTTCGTCGTGGTCGATGGCAGCGGAGATCGTAACGATTCGTCCAGTGATCGTGGGAATTTCCGCATTGTCCGGCAGGGCAATTCCGCCTTTGGTCTCCTTTTTAGGCTCGTCTTTACGGACTAAGACCCTTAGGCCGATCGGTTCGACATATTCGAGCTTCGCCGCCCTTGATTTTCTGGGTTTCGGCTCTTTGGCCATTAAGTTTTCTCTCGATGTCAGTAGGATTTGTTATCAGTGATTGAATCTACCAGTGAAATCTCAGCCGATCCATACTTAAGTTTACGTAAGTTGGCTATTTGAAGGTTATTGGGATTAGAAATGGACTAGTGGAGTGTCAGCATTGGATTTTAGGGTTAGCCGTTTTGGCGATAGCCACGGTTCCGAAACGAAAAACCGGGGCTAACGCCCAAACGGCTGATCTGAACAATCCTAATTCTTAATGCTGACAGACCACTAGGCACGCCTTAAGAGGGCGTCGCCGAGCGCTTTTGCGGGGGCCGGCGTTTAGACATCAGCGCTGTCTGGATCCGCCGCCCGGGCAAAAGCCCCGATTTCTTTGACTGAGTTGCATCCCGGCGAATTCAGCTTCTCTAAAACTCGGCATTCAGAAACCACAAGATTGGTGTTTTCGGGCAAAACGTGGCGAACTTGTTGACTTGGCCTTGTAAAAAACTGTTGTTCTGCCACAATCTCGAAATTCAAATTTGCCGACATTTCCGCAACCAAGGGGTTGCCGGGATGAATTTGCGGAACGAAGGACGTCAACGAAAAATCCTTCCTTCAATAGATAAACCAATTTGCGACGGGATAGTTTCAAGTGTCAGATTCAAAACTCACGGTCGAAAAACGTAGTGAAACGGGTTCGCTTCGAATGAAACGATTGCGTCAAACCGGAAAGATCCCTGCCGTGCTTTACGGCCACGGCGAAGGCACGGTGATGTTGACCGCTTCGGAAAAAGAAATCAACAAAATGATCGACATCGGCAGTCACATTGTGGCCCTGGCAGGTGAAGTCACCGGAACGGCTTTGGTCAAAGAAGTCCAATGGGACGCTTTGGGGTCAAACGTTCTGCATTTGGATCTTGCGCGAGTCGACGCTGACGAAAAGGTCGAAGTGACGCTGCAGGTTGAACTGCACGGCGAAGCCCCTGGTTTGAAAAACGGCGGCGTCGTGTCGCTAATCCAGCACGACATTACGATCCTGTGCCCGGTTTCCGGAGTTCCTGATAGTATTGTCTGTGAAGTTGGGGAGCTCGAACTCGATGGCGTTGTGTCGGCCGGGGATCTGAAACTGCCCAGTGGTGCGGAATTGGTCGGTTCTCCCGACGAAACGATCGCGAACTGCCAAGAGCAATCAGACGATGTTGCACAAGAAACTGATGGCGATGCTGCTCAACCTGAGGTCATCGGCGAAGATAAAAAAGAGGGTGGCGGCGAATAGTCACTGCCTAATGAGCGAACTTTGAGTGTACTCATGAAGTTGATTGTTGGGCTTGGGAATCCCGGTTCCAAATATCGGGAAAGTCGTCATAATATCGGCTTCGACGTGGTTGCCGAATTGGCGCGTAGGCACTTAACCGCTCGCCCTAAGGCTAAGTTTAATGCCGAAGTTGCTGAAGTCGGAATCGCGAGTTGCAAATGCTTGCTGATTTCACCGCTGACCTATATGAATCTTAGCGGGAAGTCGGTTTCGGCAGCGGTTGGTTTTTACAAAACACCGGCTGAGAACGTGCTGGTGATTTGCGATGACTTAAATTTAGACGTGGGAAGGATTAGGATTCGCGCCCGTGGATCTGCTGGAGGCCAAAACGGAATCAAGGATATTATCCAGCGTTTAGGGACTTCGGACTTTCCTCGTTTGAGGGTCGGCGTAGGTCGGCCGCCACCTCGATGGGATGCGGCGGATTACGTGTTAGGGAAATTCGGAGAAAGAGAACGGGCGGTCGTTGATCAGGGGATAAAAAAAGCGGCCGACGCAGTTGAGGTTTGGGTCGGCGGCGGTGTCCAAGACGCGATGAATCAATTTAATGCAAACCCCAATACAAGCTCTAACAAAAAAGCGCAGAGTAAAAAGACGAAATCGAATCCGACTGTCGGTGCCGATTCAGATATAGTGGGCGGCCTATCGCCCGAAAATGAAACAGAAATTTAGCGTATCACGAAGTTGGGGTCGTCAGACTTGTGGCCAAGTTCCGTGCTTTGGCGAAACAGCTGAGTGTAAAATCAATTAACCCCGCCTTACAACGGCACTGTAAAAGGAAATCGGAACGTGGCAGAGAACGTTTACGAATGCATGTTTATCTTCAACGCTAACACCTACGCCAAAAATCCGGCCGGCGTTGGGAAGAACGTTAATGAAATGATTGAAGCCGTCGACGGTGAAATACTCGCCAGCCGACTGTGGAACGAACAAAAGCTGGCCTACCCCATTAACGGTCACCGCAAAGGCGCCTATTGGTTGACATATGCGCGCTTGGAATCTACTGCCATCACAAAACTCAATCGCGTCTGTCAGTTGAACGATGGGATTCTACGTCACTTGGTGATTAAGATCGATCCTCGTTTGGTTGACACGATGGTTGCAGTGGCCAAGGGCGAAGCTATTCCTGGGACCGAAGATGAAACTGAAGACGCCGAAGCTGCGAGCGCGGGAGAAGCGGTCGCCGCCAGTTGATTACAAGGGCCAAACACTCGTCTACAGGATTTCTCGTCATCGTGAGATTTGCGACCTAATGTGTTGGGCTTAAATCAATCATGGTAGGATCGACCTCATGCGAGTAATCACCTTCCACATTACCGGAGACATCCGTCATGGCAAGTTTTAATCGAGTCGTCTTGGTTGGGAATCTGACCCGCGACGTGGAACTTAGATTTACGCCGCAGGGCACGGCTGTTACTGATGTTTCACTGGCCGTCAACGAGCGTGTTAAACGCAACGACCAATGGGTCGAAGAGGCTAACTTTTTTGACGTTACGTTGTGGGGACGCACCGCAGAAGTCGCTGGAGAATACCTTAGCAAGGGCTCAAGCATCCTGATCGAAGGACGGTTGAAACTCGATCGTTGGGAACAGGAAGGGCAGAAACGCTCGAAGATTAAAATCGTCGGTGAACGCATGCAAATGCTTGGCGGGCGCAGTGGAGGTGGTGATTCTTCATCGGGAGGATCGTCATCGGGAGGTGGTGCTTCGCGGAGCAGTGGCCAAAGTTCCAACCAGCCAGCGGAAAATTCACAAGGACCGCCACCGGCCGACGAAGTACCGTTTTAATTGAAAAGTATTACGTCAGCGCGTAATCGATCGCCTTTAGTCGCGAAGCGCGAAAATCATTTGTGCCGGCGACCGCTAAACAACCAACTCAATATCTGAACTGAACAAACGCAGAGAGAATTACGATGCCAAGCACAAAAATGAAAAAGCAAAAACGAAACCGCTCAACGCTGACTCGGCTTCCGCGTGGAGAGAACGGCGGTATCGAGCTACTGCTGATTCAAACGGTGGATCATTTGGGCAAACAGGGCGAAGTCGTCGAAGTCAAAAACGGCTACGCCAACAACTATTTGCTGCCTCAAGGGTTGGCGACGGTTGCCAGTGATCACCACAAACGCATGGTGGACAAACACCGATCGAAGCTGCAAGCGATTGAACAGTCGCGATTGAAGGACTTGAAAGAATTGGCCAAACGCATCGCCAAGCAAAGCATCACGATCGAAGCCAACGCCAACGAAGAAGGCCATCTCTATGGAAGCGTTGCGGCTCCTGAAATTGTGGATGTGTTGAAGCAAAACGAAATCACGTTGACTGCCGACCAAATTCGTTTGGATGGCGTTTTGAAGGAACTAGGACTCTACACCGTCAAAGTTCACTTGCATCAGGATATTGAACCCGAATTAAAAGTTTGGGTGGTACCAACGGTCGACCCGAACGCCACGTAAGTGAACATCTGACGCTACGACTGAGCACTAATATAGAGCCGACCTTCAATAGAGCCGACCTTCAACTCGAAGGCCGGTTTTTATATGTTCCGATATTTTCGTTAACGATTACCACAGCTCAGTTCAAAACCAGGCTGTCCTAAAATCGCGTTTTCGGTATCTGCTTTTCTCAAAAACCCATTGATTGGCAACGGTAGTCAAGTCGCTGGCCCAGCTACCTCGGCGGCAGTACCAGCGGCGGCCAGAGAAAAGCTTCCTGTCACAAACGCGAAATCTGCGAAGCGCATTCGTTCCAACGGTCAACCCCGGCAATATTGCTTCAAATCGAGCCATCAACGCAATGCGTCGTGAAGAGCCGACGGCCTGAATTCTGGCGAATCCAGCTACGTTGAAATCATTAACGCTGAAGAATTGCTCAACCAAACAGACGTCGATTGACAGTTCGATCCTATTGCTCAAAGGCTTCCCTATCTTGCATCGCGAACGCTTTGAACAGCTTTTCAGCCTGCACGTCTCCCTCGTTTTTACTTGAACATTGGCACTTAGGGGGCAAAACACGAATTTACTTTGACCCTTTCGGACGTTTAGGGACTGACGTTATGATAATCGCCACACGAGCCAGTGAGTTCTGGTGAAAGATGTTGAGAGAATCGGATTCAATAGGGCAGCGGCATGGATGACTATGACTTTGAGCAAACGACGGTCCGTAAAAACAGAAAACGCTTAAGCAAACGAAAGAAATCCGAAGAGCAATCATTGCTCGATCGCGAAGCCCCGTTTAACCTCGCCGCCGAAAAAGGTGTGCTCGGAAGCATTATGCTGATGCCCGACGCGTGTGACGACATCGTTAACATCATTCGGGCATCGGATTTCTATGACGAAGCTCACGCGAAACTTTTTCAGCACATGATGGACATCCACGGTGCCGGCAAAAAAATCGACATGGTACTGATTCTTGATCGCTTGGAGTCCAATAACGATCTTGAACTTATCGGCGGCAAAGGGGCGTTGGCGGAGATCTTCACCAGTGTCCCCAACGCGGCCCATGTTGTTTATTACGCCAACATCGTTCGTAGCAAATCGACCGCGCGGCATTTGATTACAACTTGTTCAGAACTGCTTAACGACGCCTATCGCCCGGACATCGACCCCGACGGCTTGCTTAATCAAGCCGAACAGAACATCTTTGCGATTCGTGAAACACGCCAAAGCAGCAATCTTTCGCGTATGGATGAGGTACTCGAACACGCCATGGATCGTTTGGATGCGCGGCTCAGTGGGACCGCTCAAGAAGGCACGGTCGAAACGGGTTTTACGGATCTCGATAAGATGTCCGGCGGCCTCCATGCATCTGAACTTGTGATCCTTGCGGCGCGGCCGTCCATGGGTAAAACGGCTTTCGCGATGAACATCGCCGAAAACATCGTAATCAAGTCTCAGAAACCGGTACTGTTTATCAGTTTGGAGATGGCAGCGATTGAATTGATCGAACGGATGCTTTGTTCCTGTGCCAAGGTCAACGGACACCGCTTGCGTAACGGTACTTTGGCCAAAGAAGATCAAAAACGGCTGATAAGAACGGCTAATGAAATTAGCACTTGCCCGCTTTTCATCGATGATTCTCCGACCCGCAACGTTTCCGAGATCGCTGGAGCGGCGCGTCGGATTCTACGACGCGAAGGTAGTTTGGGCTTGATCGTTATCGATTATCTCCAACTGATTCAGCCCGACATGGCAACCGACCCACGCCAGGAACAGGTGGCGAAGATGGCGCGTCGATTAAAGGGACTGGCCCGTGAATTAAAGGTTCCAATTCTCTGCCTCTCTCAGCTAAATCGTCAAACCGAAAGCTCCGGCGACCACCGCCCGAAACTCAGCCACCTGCGCGAATCGGGCGCGATCGAGCAGGATGCTGATGTGGTGATGTTTGTCCATCGGGAAAGTTACTACAAAAAGGGAACACCCGAAGAAGCCGAAACGCAGAACGATGCGGTCATCATCATTGAGAAGCAACGAAACGGCCCCACCGGCGATGTCGAATTGAATTGGGAACGCGATTTCACTCGGTTTTCCAATCGAGCCCCCGATCGTTACAGCGAGTTCGATGCTCCGCCGAGTCCGACGTTTTAGCGTTCAGTTACCTGTCACGATGAGGTTGCCCCCAATTTTTTCCCGGCAGCGTTTTCTTTGACTTCGCCTTTTAAGCTTGAAAATTTAGGCTTCGATCTTCAAGCATTAAAAGGTCTGGTAAAGCCGGAGTCACCGCAGGGGAGGTTGAACTTCTGCCATAGGTGAATTCTGATCCGGTAAAACAGGGCTCTGTTTTCACTTTCCATGGGCCGCCGACGGTCCCTTTCAATCGGTTCGATCGTCACATCTGTTGTAATACGAGCAATACCTTCAAATTTTGGTTTTCACAAAATTTGCGTGTTGTCTGAAAAGCGCGGGCAAAAGCATGGGCGAAAAGCATGTGCATTTTAAGCGCGCTATTTCACAATATGGCATTGTTCTTTGATCTCCAATCTGCGTCCCGATATCAACGCCTTCGGGCGAAATCATTCACTCCCATCGAGATGCTAACGCTCAATCGATCGGCAGCGGTGCTGCGGCTATGCCTGCACGAATTATACTAGTCACGCCGTCATACGAAGTCCACGTCATGGAAGCCCAGCAGCTTTGTGGTGAACGCGAACAGCAGTGGCAGGCGTTGCGAAAATTTAACACACACTTCTCCAGTCCGTACTTCGACCCCAGCTTCATCAAGGCCGTGGCAAAGGTACGTGATAGTGTCCGCATCGTGATGGTGGTTGAAGATGATAGACCCGTTTGCTTTCTTCCCATTCAAGAGAATTCAAAAGGCCGATCAGTGCCCGCCGGCGGTCGCCTGAACGACTACCACGGGGTGTTGGGAAAACCGAAAGACGTGGCGGCTCATTTCAAAAAGATTTTCAAAGCCGCTGGAGTAAAGTCTTACGCATTCCATGCCCTCGTTGTGCCCGAAACTGAAAATCTGGCATCGTATTCATTTCGCACGATTCAAATCCACCACTTGGATCTTTCCAACAGTTGGCAAGCGTATCGAAAGTTGGTTCGCAAGCACAGTTCTACGGTAAAACGACAGGGCTAAAAAACGCGGAAGCTGGAAAAGGAAGGTTGGTCCAATTCGGTTTGAGTTCGATTGCTCTGACGGCGATGTGTTGGAGCGCCTGATTGAGCTAAAGCGCGCAAAATACCAACGCAGCAAAACCTTCGACATTCTATCGGTAGGCTGGGCCGCGAACCTTTTGCGAGAACTACACAACGTAAAGCATCCAAATTTCCAAGGGATACTTCAGGCGATGTGAGCCGGTGACGAATTGATCTGTGTTCATTTTGGCATGGTGACAGAAAAAAACCTTCATTATCGGTTTCCAATTTACGACTATCAGAATGCGCGTTATTCCCCTAGCACCGAGATGATGCTTCAGGTTGCCGAAGAATCAACACGACGCGGTATCAAGAAGTTAGACTTGGGTTATGGCAATGATGCGTACAAGTTTAAATTTTGTAACGGCAACGAAAAAGTCATCAACGGCCAAATTAACTTTAATCCCATTGAATTGATGATTGCTCAAAAGCGATACCAATTTCGGACAAAGCTAAAAGGCATACCCATGAAACCGTTAGCAAAAACCGTTCTTCGATCTGTGTTTCCGGGATTCGGAAATTTGAACTTTGAATAGATCGCGTTGCTGTTCTTTTTTCAAGGTAACGATTTAATTCAACTGCGGACGGTTGCGTTTTTTGCTCGGGAAACTGATAATTTTTCAATGGAGCACAGCACAACGACTTCCGTCAGTAACAACGGCGACAGTGCCGGCGCGAAGCGATCGATCGGCCCTTCACAAATTGGCACAACTAATTTTATCTTCTTGTTGCTAACGGTGATCGCCCAGTCGGCGACCATTGTGATTTCATGGGATGCGTGGCAGGCCAGAGGTTTGCAGGCGTCGATCCCGAATCTTCCGTGGTATGGCTCGCCTCCTCAGTTGGATTACGGTTACCTGTTGCTCGGTTCGCTGGCAATTGCCATTCTCAGTCCGCGCAAAATGGGGGTGGCGATTCACCTGCTGATTCTGTTGTTGGCCATCTCAACAGATCAATTCCGTTGCCAACCTCAAATCATTGCCATTGCGGTGTTGATGACCGCTTGCGTTTACCCGAGGTGCAAAAAGATGGCGGTTTGGTTCCTCGTTACGATGTGGTTCTGGGCTGGAGTACACAAATTGGTTTCGCCGGATTGGATTGGCGAAGTAACCTATTATCTGCTTCTAAGAGAACAGTTCGACTGGGGAGCAGTCCGTGTCTGGGATCACCACCAGGCGTTTGCGGTTTTTGTCGCAATCGCGGAACTCAGCCTTGGGATCATGGCTTGGCTACGACCGAAACTGGCGGCCCCCTTTTGCGTTTTCACTCATGTTGGGATTGGAATCTTTCTCATTCTCATTGGTTGGAATTTCAGCGTGCTGCCTTGGAATTTTTGCACCGCGATCACCGGGACGTGGTTGATTTGGACGATCACAGATCGAGGCGATTCAGTGCCGCTGCCAGATTCTCGATTCGGCAAGGGTGTTGTTCTATGTTTAATGGTCGTGCCAATCGGATTTTATTTCGGCGTCGTCCGACACAGTCTTGGTCATGTGCTCTATTCTGCTAACTTTCCCGAGGCCGTCATAACCAGCGCCCACGGGCCAAAGGTTTGCGAAGCGATCGCGGAGTTGCATGTGCCCTTCCCGCGCCACCGCAAAGCGTTCCTTGACTTCTTTCGATTGACAGGGCAACCGGGATGGAAGTTGCATATGCGTCAATACCGCTGGGGAGGCAGCGATCAATACTTTGCGATGAATCAACACAAAGATATTCATTCGATTAACCGAGCCCAATTTTTCAGCGCCGACAATGGCACGCTGCCCGGAATCGCATTGGACGACAGGAGAAAGCTTTTTCAATTGGACAAAGCCTTTCACAACGCAAATGATGATTTGGCGAAAGACGATCCAGCGCTTGCTAAAATTCTCAAACGCGATGCCAACGCGATGGCGTGGGCGATCCAATTCAACCCCAAAACTTTCGACAGAAGGTGGTTAAAACTATTAGACGGATTGCCCAACCTCGAACAAGTTCAACTCAGTCGCTGCGACATCAACGACGGCGATCTGCGCTACGTGTCCGGATTGATTCGACTGCAAGGAATCGGTTTAGAAGGGACAGCGATTACCGATCAAGGTTTGCGACATTTGAGAAACCTACCCCGCCTGAACATCATTTTGGCCGGTCAAACTTCAATCACCGAGGAAGCGATAAAAGCGACGATCGGCGATCATCACTAGATCCGCTGGCTTACGAACCCTGGTTGGCCATGACAGGGTTTGATTGGCCGGTGACTTTGATCACCTGCTGGCGAAACGCTTCGCACAGCGTTTGGATTTCGGCCATGTTAAGTTGCTCGGTCCGCGCGTCGGCGCCGATGTTTTGATTGGCCAACACCTCATCGACCTGCGGTTTGGAAAGCTGACCTTTGAAGGCGCTGACCGCGACCGATCGCATAAACTTTCGACGGTGAAAGAACATTGCTCGGACGAACGCGTAAAAGAAATCGATGTCTCCAAATGCGGACCGGCGTTGGGGGTGATGTACGATGTGGATGATGGCAGAATCAACTTTTGGACGGGGCCAAAACACTTTGGGGGACATAATTCTCACGACCGAAACATCACACAAACTTTGCACCCAAACGCTCAGCGCGCCGTAATCCTTCGATCCCGGTGTCGCGATCAATCGATCGGCCAATTCTTTCTGGATGGTCACGGTCATCGACGCAGGCACGACGTCGCTGCGAAGAAAGTTTGAGATGATCGGTGTGGCGACGTTGTAAGGCAGGTTTGCGGCGAGCTTAAAAACACGGTTGGTGTCCTCTGCAAGTTGCTGTTTGACGGCGTTGGTGACATTTTCGTGCATCCGATTCTTGTTCTTTAGCGCGTCCTGCTTCAGCATGATCACATTGTCGAAGTCTTCCAGTTCTTCGCTGGCCATCTGGTGCAAGTATTCGTCGATCTCGACGGTGATCACGACCGCTGCGTCTTCGGCCAACATCCCCGTCAGCGAACCCATACCGGTGCCGATTTCCAGCACCACATCGTTGGGACCGACCTGAGCGCTGCGGGCAAGCAATTGGATCAAGTTGAGATCGATCAAAAAGTTTTGACCGTGACGCTTGTTCGGATTGAGACCGACTTCTTCAAACCGGCGGGAGAGGTAGGAAATGGTTTGTCGGTTTTGTTTTGGCTTTTTCGATGTCGTCATTTTTTGATTCCGAGGAGCGTATGTCGAACGTTTCGCCGCGCTGTGAACAAATCAATTTAAAATGCGGGCGGCCGTCTCCAAATTACGTTACGTTTTGAGTTGCTGTTGGACGTATTTGGCGAGCAAATCGGTTTCGATGTTAACTTGATCGCTAACCTGTCGTCCACCGAGTGTCGTGGCGTCGAGAGTATGCGGGATCAATTCGACGCTGAATCGATCGGCTTCAACATCTACCAATGTCAAACTGATGCCGTCGACCGTGATGGATCCTTTGGAGGCCATCTGTGAAGTTAATGCAGGGGGAACTTTGAACCAAAACTTGGACCACGGCCCATCGTCATTTCGTTGGTCGACAGTCGCGACCGCATCGATGTGCCCAGAAACGTAATGCCCACCCATTCTCTGACCGACCATTAACGATCGTTCAAGGTTCACCGGGCTGCCGGATTGAAGCGAACCAAGATTTGTTCGGCCCAGCGTTTCGCTGCCGGCTTGAAACGTGAGTTCGTTTTGGTCGACTTTCACGACCGTCAGGCAACATCCGTTGATCGCGATACTGTCACCTTTGGCCACGTCGAAGCTGACCAGTGGGCATTCAATGGTAATATCACAGGCATTGCCGGCCTGTTTAAGTTGCCTAACGACACCTTTTTCTTCGACTAATCCGGTAAACAATTCAAGCGTCTCACAAAAGGGAAATCGAACGGTTTCAAGTCTGTGATTGTAGGCGGAAAACACCAATTCTGTTAGCTGCAAAATAGAGGAACCGTTTTCGGCTCCCCCTTCCCCAGTGGGCCGCATTGAATAACAATGCCATGCAAACTAGCAGGGAATCAATCCTTTTTCACCAATTTTTATCCAGATTACAGGAACATTCATGGACAGCATTATCTCGGTCGTCGGTCGTCAAATTCTCGATAGCCGCGGAAACCCAACGGTTGAGGTCGACGTAACATTGGCGGATGGTTCTTTTGGCCGTGCCGCGGTGCCCAGCGGCGCCAGTACCGGTGCCCATGAAGCTTGGGAAATGCGTGACGGCGACAAATCAGTTTTCATGGGCAAAGGCGTTCTGAAAGCTGTCGACAACATCAACGGCCCGATAGAAGAAGCGCTCGTTGGATTGCCTGCCACTGATCAAGGGTTGATCGACCAAACAATGATCGACCTTGACGGCAGCGATAATAAAGGAAACCTCGGCGCCAACGCACTGTTAGGTGTGTCGTTGGCCGTCGCCAAAGCGGCCGCTCAGTACAACGGCACGCCTCTGTTTAAGTACCTCGGCGGTGCGGCCGCGACTTTGCTACCGGCTCCGATGATGAATATTGTCAACGGCGGCGAACACGCTGACAATTCGGTAGACGTTCAAGAATTCATGGTCATGCCGCTGGGTTTTGAGACCTTCAGTGAAGCGCTGCGGTGCGGGTGTGAAATCTTCCACCACCTGAAAAAAGTGCTCCAAGAAAAAGGGCTTAATACCGCTGTCGGCGATGAAGGCGGTTTTGCTCCCGACCTTGGCAGCAACGGGGAAGCGCTTGATTTGATCATGACTGCGATCGAAAACGCAGGGTATAAACCGGGTGAACAAGTGCGAATCGCGCTCGACGTAGCCGCAACAGAATTTTATGACTCCGATAAAAAGGTCTACAAAATCGATGGCAAGGAACTCGATGCTGCGGGAATGGTTGACTTTTTGGCTGACTGGGTAGACCGATACCCCATCTGTTCAATCGAAGATGGTTGCAGCGAAGACGACTGGGAAGCCTGGAAAATGCTGACTGACAAAGTTGGCGACCGCGTGCAATTGGTTGGTGATGACCTGTTTGTGACTAACACTACTCGACTCCAACGCGGCATCGACGAAGGAATTTCAAACAGCATCCTAATTAAAGTCAACCAAATTGGTACGTTGACCGAAACCATCCAAGCGATCCAACTGGCCCACCGCAACGGATACACCAGCATCTCAAGCCATCGCAGTGGTGAAACCGAAGACTCGTTCATCGCTGATTTGGCCGTTGGTCTATGCACCGGTCAGATCAAAACTGGCTCCGCTTCACGAAGCGACCGAATGGCGAAATACAATCAGCTGCTTCGCATTGAAGAGGAACTGGGCGATTCAGCGGTCTATAACGGCCCGATCCTAAAAAAGAGCCTCGACAAAATGGTGTCTGCTTAATTGTCTGCAGCCACACGATTTTAATTAAAACAAACACGTCAGATTTTAACTGCCCGCTGATTTAGCGGGCCACATTGGGAATCTGACAATCTGGGTAGAGCTGGATTCAGCATCGAGATGCGGTGATCTGTTACCGCATCTCGTTTTCTTCGCAAATTTCAAAACGTTGACCTTTCATGCCCAACCGGTCCTAATCGATAGTTGCAAAAACTTTGGGACGAACTGGCCCGCGCGTTAGCTTTGTTCGAGCTACCCCAAGCCAATCGCGATCCCTGCACGATGATTCCGGTGAGAACTGATATTAAGCCTAAAGGGAATCGGGCGAATTGGACGACGAAGATTTGCCGGATTCTTTCGCGGTTACGCTTTGTGGTGATTCGCGTTTTGCCAAAGCGCGCCGCAGCAAACAGCGCTGTGGGGCGATGGTTTTGCCCGCACGGTAGACCCCCAGCAACAGGCGTGATTTCTCCGCCAACATTCTCCGAACGGCCCGGCGTTTTCCTTTGACTCTCGGGATTACCATGTCATCGTAGGCGGTCGTCTGATGCCTTAGCCAAGCGATCACGGCTGCTTCGGCGCGTTGTTGAACGGGTATCCTTTTGGTCCGTGCGACGGTGCCGCTTCCTACCGGCGTCGCGTGCTGGGCAACCGCGGCGGCAATTTCTTTTGCCAGAGATTGGTAACGGGAATCAAAATTCAAAAACTCAAACACCGAGGTTTCGAATTCTTCCACGTAAGCCGACTGCGTTTTGTCTCGACGTGCTTTGGCGGACCGTTGTTTTTTGAGGTAAGCGTCAGTCGATCGTTCTTCAGCGAACGCAGCAGATACATCTTGGATCGTTTTTGCATCGGCCCACACCCCTAATGAAATCACTCGCCGACCGCGTTTTGCTTTCACCGTCCAACTTGGCCCTGCAGCTTTCACGCGTCGCGTGACTCCTGCGTCACCGGGTTTCAACAGCGCCCACGACGATGGCACGCAAAGAGTTTCCCCCGTGTCTGTGAGCACGGTCCGGTCGTCAGGGCCGGGTTTTACGACGCGCGTCTGATTCGGCATAGGATTGGCTACGGTTCGATGATTACGGTTCTTTAAACTTCTAACCGCTTCAGCGCTTCCGATGTTAGGCGCTGAGAAAACGGTGTAAGTTTCCAATGGCCTGGAGACCATCCGTTGAGGAAACGATTGAAATCAGCCCAAGCGATCGCAAACATCGAACGCCATTGTTCCTCCAATTCCTTTAACGGCTCAATCCCAATCCTGTTGGCAGCGGCGACCTGAAAATACTGAAAGTAGCAATCAAGCAACGCTTGGTGTTGTTGTTCACATTGTTCATCGTTGAGACAACTGGTTAAAAAGTACACGACGTCCTTCATGCCACAGCCCCGTCCAACATATTGAAAATCAACCGCAGCAACCTTTGGCTCTGAAGACAGGTCGCTCGATTGTGGATGATTCGAAAAACAGAAATTTGCCAACTTCGCATCGCCGTGAACCAAGGTTTGAAAACTGCAGCCCTGTAACTGCTCATCGATGGCTTTGGCCGATCGTCGGAGTCGATCGTCGGTCATGGCGTTGAGTTCGTCGGGGCGCGTCGCCAGATGCCAATACGTACCCACCTCCCACAGGCCGATCGCCGAATCATGCAGGAAGGTGGCATGAAAATTCGCCAGCCACTGCAAACAATACCGGATATCATTCGTCTTGACTTTACTTCTTCTGCCGCCGAATCCGGCGGCGTCTAAATCCTCAAGCACAATAACCCAGCCCTCCCCTTTCTCCAAAGGGGACGCCCCCAGCACCGACGGCACTCTTGCCTCCGGCCCGCATCGGTGGCTAAAACTTCGATAGAACTCTACTTCGACGGTATAAGATTTTATTTTGCGTTGATGAGAAACAGGGCCCTGCCATTGGTGCCTATTTGCGTGGGGTTGGCTTAAATCGATATGTTTCACCACCACAGGTGTGACATTTTCTGCGTACAAGGTCGCCTTTTGGATGACGCCGTATCCGCTCCAAAGTTGCTCAATGACTGCGCCCAGTTCACAGCGCTGTGCACCGGTGGCGCGGCAAATTCGACTTTCTATATCAATGCTCATAATTGTGGCGCTCGTTTCACCTAATGTCCACTTGGATCTTCCTTCGCCAGAACACTTGCCCGAAAGGCAAATAAAAAGGCAGTAACAACCGTCTCAGGGTATCTAAAATTGCGGCCTGTGGATCCATTTCATTCATACCGCGCGCAAACAAGGCGCGGTAAAATTATTCGACCGACATCACTCCCCATCAGCGCCCCACGTTTTCGATAAGACCTAGTATGACCTTGTTTGCCTGTTTCAGAAACCGCCCTCAGCACGTCGCTTTGGGGTTGTTGGTGTGTTCTTCTGTCGTTGCACTGTGCTGTTCGGTTGCCACGGCGCAGTCGATTGCAGGGACTGCCGCGCATAACGCTCGACGCAATCCCTTCCCCGGCAGCACAAACTATTTTCCTTTCAATGATATTGAAACGGTGATTCAGAAATGGAGCGCCAACCAACACCTCTATGTGCAGGGCAACCTAGGGCTTTCTCAATCGCAACTAATGGGATTGGCATCATGGCTACATCAATCAGGCCCTCATTGGACCGTGATTTTGATGGAAGATGCCTCTAATCAACGTTACACCAATCGCGAAGGACGAATCGAAATAGGTATGGACGCGGTCGAACTTTCGATCAGCGCTCTAATGGAAGTCGGTTCCTTTAAATCTCAGACTAACTTGGCCACTGGCGAACGAGACGCTGCCGTGTTTATTCTGTTTTTAAAGCAACGTAAGTTCTCGTATCGCGCATCGGAAGCCCAAAATCGCCGCGCCCTTGGGCAAAATCGCTGGATCGGCAAATTAGACCGTCCTGCCTACCGGGCGATGCGCGGAGGTGGGCGGGTGTTGGACGCCGTGCGCGACACGGTCACGTCGATCAATCAATCGCTTGCCCGCACGATCCTCCAAGAACAGAAGGTACAGCAGCAGAAACGCATACAACGTCAACACGACATCGACGAAATACTCTCGCGATTGAACGAAGTCGAAAATAAGCTTTCGCAAATCGAAACCTCGGCATCGATAATCACGCAGGACCACCCAAATTCATTAGCTGATTTAGCCAATCCTGAAGTCGCTGACATCCGCGGCCAGATCGCAAAAATCAGAAACCGTCTTACCCAAGCAGACGTAAAACTGAGCACCGTCAAAGAATCAACCAATTCTGTCGACAACCAATCGGATGATTGGATCAACCTTTACCGCGAGTACGAAAGGTTTGCCACATCGGAGAAACAATTACGGGAACAGAAACAGCAGTTGGAAAAAGATTCTCAGGATTTCAAACCGGAATTGGAATCATCGTTCTTGGAGATAGAGCAGATGCTTTCCGATGCCAGTAGCGGCTATAAGGCTGCTGATAGTGAGTTCCAAATTCATTTAAACTCCGCCGCCGGCGCGCTTCAAGCCACCACAAATCAACTGCAATCCTTACGCATAAAACGGGCTCAAAAGGAAGCGCGGAAAACGCTTATCCAGCGGGTGTGCGCGGGCATTGGGTCAGTCTTCACCGCTATTTTTGCCGGTCTGTTTTTATGGCTCAATCGTAAACGCTCGCCAGCGAAAATTCGCGCAAACGAAAAATTGCTGCAACGTGAAAAAGAGGTACGGCAAGAGCTTTACGGTATAGAAGATTTGCTCAAACGCGCTGATGTCGTGATCGGCGATCGGGCCGCCATTACACGCAAAGGCTATCAAGGTAAAACGAAGGATCTAGCCAACAAAGCTCTTGATGACATCGACCAAATTTTAATCATGAGCAGCAGCGTCGACAAAGTCATCGATCAAGCAAAACAGAAAATCACCCCCACTTCTTTCTGGGCCAAGATCAATAACTGGTGGAGCGCTGACAACTTCAACGAGGGGTTCGAATTGTTAGAAAACAAGCCTATCGAATTCGATGAAAATGAAGGGGTGAGCTTGGTTCACGAACATGACGCCGGCGACGAATTTAGTAGCGACTCCAACGTCGACTCTAAAGGCGATTTTAACATCGCCAACCGCAGCGTGCCTCGCAAAATGTCGCTCAGCTTCACCGAACTGTTTGAGATTTTCCGTCAGCGCTCCGTTTCGGCCAACGACACGATTGAGCAAGTCGAACAGGGGTGGACGAAGATCGTTTCCACCAATCAAGAACTCCAAAGTGCTATCGACTCGGCTTCGGCACACGAACAAACATCGCGCGATGCCAGCGAAACCGACGGCCTGCTGTACGTCCCCCAGTTGTTCGACGATCTGCTCAAATCGGCCCAAGAAGATCAGGACCAAGCTGAAATTATCGGCAAACACGATCCGATTTCCGCAATTGAAGGGCCGGCCACAAGAGGGCTCCGAAAAGCTGCCAATGCAGACCAACTGGCCCGCCAATTGATCACCGTTCGAGAGAACTTAATCCCATCGATTCGCTCTCATGCGGAACTGCTGGTCCAGCGGGATCGCGACGTTGAATGGGTGGATGCCGCATTGAATGACATTACCGATCGGGCTCAGCGCGTTGCAACCGAGGCGCTGCTCACGGACGTGAGTAACGCCATCGACCAGTGGCGTCATTCTTTTGAAGAATTCGATTCGGCGGTGAGTGCTGCGGTTCGCCTCCACGACCGATCGGTCGATGAAATCCAACCGCAGATTGGCTCCGTGCGGTCCGAAGTCAACGCAGCAAAAAACATGATCGCGGATCGAATCGGATTACCGCCTGAGAGCGCCTTGGCGGAACTTAATCGGGACGCGTTTAAACAATTGCAGACCGCGCAACAGCACAATGCGGCAGCGTTGGCGTCTCTGGACCGTGGAGACCCGCCTGCCGCGGCGTTGGCACTGGCAGAGGCCGACCATTGGATTGCCGAAGCCAAATCAGTCAAAACGCAATCATTAGAAGTGCTCGATTCACTGCTGATGGCGGTTGAATCTTTGGAAAATCGCATCGCTTTAGCGGATCAACGAATCAATGACACTGTCGTGGTGCTGAAAAACCTTCAAGACAGATTTGCCAAATCTTCACTGACCGTCGAAGGTGCCAAGTGGGAGGTGGAAATGTCCGAATCGATCGACACGCCAACGGATGCTATGCGGCCGATGATGTCGGCTTCCGATTTGTTTTTACTGGCGAAACGTCAATCGCAGGAGTCGCGCGATGCTGCGATCAATTCAGCGAAACAATACCACGAAGGACAATTGCTCGCCGCCGAAGAAAGTTTTAGGCTCGGCCAACGCCAAATTGCCTGTTGTGAATACAACCAGAAACTGATCGAAGACTGCGCCGTCATGTTAGAGCAAATGGTCAAAGACAATGTTGGGAAACTGGAATTGCTGTGTCAACGGTTCACCGGCGTGAAACAACAGATCGAACAGCACCACGTCACGTCCCAGACCCATGCGCTACATCGTGCTGAAGTCGAAAATTTATCGGACCTGCAACTGGCGATCGAATCCGAATCGGTGCGTCGTGATCCCTTCAATGAAGCATCCGCGATCGATTCGGTGGGAGAGGGGTTCGAAAAACTGATACAACAGATCAACGTTGACAAATCGATTTTCGAAGCGGCGCGGGATTCGTTGAGGTCGCTGGAACAAGCAATTGAGCAATCCGAGTCAACAATTGTGAGGGCTCGACATGATCAGATTCCAGATAGTCGAAATGTTCAGCAATCCATTCAATCGTTGAAACAATCCGCTAATTCGGCAGCCGATTTACGGACCCGGCTGAAAACGCCCCACCAAGACTGGCGTGACATCGATGAAAAAGCCGATCAGTTGCTTTCTGCGGTTACTACTTCCGTTGCAGAACTGCAATCGGAACTTGATACCGCGAAAAAAGCGGCGCACGCAATTCAGTTGGCATCGTCTGAGTATCATCAGGCGCTTCATTGGTCCGGAGGTTTCGGCGTCCGCGCAAACCCTGGAATCGCTCGAGCCATGTTGGACCAAGCCCGTTCTCTACTTAGCCGCGGCGACTACCAGTCAGCGGTAGAGCATGCCCGGCAAGCGAAACGGCATATTCTCAACTCAATCGCAGCAGCCCAAACAGAGGTCATGCGGCATCAGGCAGCCCAACGCCGAGCCGCGGAACAACGACGCCGAGAAGATCGGCAACGTGTTTCCACCAATCGATCGATACTTGTTGGAGGCAAGGCGCGTTCCTCAAGATCATGGCCCCGCCAGTCATCGTCGTCTTCACGCCGTTCAGATTCGTCAGGACGCGGTGGATTCAGTCGATCAGGATGGTAGTTCGTTTCGGTTAACCGTTACGGTCACGGTTTACGCAACGGTCAGAGTTCGATCGAATCAATAGTTTCCTGGCTTGTGTCAGTCATGAATTCTGGCGAATGCTTTCACTCTCAAATTCAAGAAGAACCTTATTTTTTGGCAATCTTGGTCGCCGCAACTTTAATCGGAATCTCCGAAAGGTCTTCCATCCGATAAGGCCGTTTGCGTTGGTAGAGCTCAAGGCGTGCGAGCATGCCGTGTTTTTGTTGCTGCGAATAGCTGTCGATCGTCTTCTTGGATCGCACCAGTTCGATCGCTTTCTCCTGATATTCTATGGCCGCCGTGAAGTCGCGACTTTCGGCAAAACACGCCGCGTAGATCTCTAAGGTTGACGCCGATCGATCGCCTGACATTAGCATCAACGGTTCCATCATCTTCTTCCCCTGCTGCCCGTTGCGCGTTTCTTCGAAGGGGCTTGTCGCCAATAGCCACGCCATCAATTCCTTAGGACGCCGTTTGGTTGGATTCAGCTCAATACTCACCCCCAGCATGTCGGCCGCGGTGGAGAAGTTTCCATTGGCGAATTCGGCTTCCGCTAAATGTTTGATGATATTCGGTTCGCTGGGCTGAAGCCGATTCGCCAGCCGCAAAAATTTCCGCGCGAGTTTTACTTCCCCTGAGGCAAGGTAGAGATACCCCAAATCCCCCGCGACGTAAGGCAGGTTGGGGCGTAGTTCATAGGCCCCTACAAGATGTTTGGCTGCAGCGCGGAAGTCTCGGGCCGCAAAATGCAAACGGCCAATGATGGCATGGACTTCAGCGCGCCCCGGATCGATCGCCAGATAACGCTGAAGTTCGGCGATTGCTTCTTGGATATTGTTCTGGTCGATCATCACATTAGTCCGGCCCACAATCGCTGATGTGCAGAGCGGATCTATCTTCGACGCCAGTGCAAAACTATCTCCCGCGTTTCTCAAGGCAAGCAGTTTCTCTTCCATCTTGCCTTGGGGTAATTCGCCGGCTTGGCTCCGCAGCATCTCGCCTCGTCCAACCAAAGCCGGAACACAAAACGGATACAATTTGATCGCACGTCCAAAAAATTCACCAGCTCTTTTGAGTTCATTTTGAGACCGCAAATCGGCGGCAAACTGTGCCATCTGAAAGGCTGCATGGGGACGATTTAAATCGAACATTAATTGTGCGGTTTCTTTCAAACCGATCTGATTGAAACGCTCTACCAACCGCAGAAAATCAGCTTCTCGGTGACGCGCTAACCAGCGTCTGGATTTGTTTGGAGTTGGATCTGAGACGTTGCCGCTGCGTTTGGCAGCGTCAGAATTCATATAGGCAACCAGTTTCGCTGGATCCTTGCTGGACGTGAGCCAATGAAAACGCTCAACGCGGCCGGTGTCGTTCAAAAGGACCGCGAACGGTAGTCGAGGCAATTGCTGTTGAGAGAACCATTGTCCATTGAGATGCACCAATTTCTGTTCCGTTGCGGCAGTCGCGGCGCCCCAGCGGAAATCGAAATTAAGTTTGGTGAAAAACTTCTCCGCCAATTGAAAACGCGCCGCTTGGTCTTTCGAATTTGACGCGACGTGAATACCAACGCAGTCCATATTGTCTGCTTGGTAGTCTCCTGACCTGACGTTCAACTCTTTGAGGATCGCGCGCGAATGATTGTCGTCGCCAAAAAAGACAGCCGTAGTGAACGATTCTTTTAAGGGGGCGATAGCTTGGAAGGTTCGGGATTCGTTTTGAAACTCTAAATTGGGCAGGTAAGAAAACGGGGAAAACGTTGCAACATCTCGATTTGGCAATGTCAGCGTGCCTGCCAGATTTGAGCCCGTTGTGTCCAACTTGAAACGCTCGTTGTTTCGTTCGGCCAGTTGAGATTGTCCCTCGGTGACCGTGTACCGCGTGTCGACCGCGACGTCGTTGAAAGTTTGCTGCTGACCATCGGGCCACGTTACGACCGCCTTTTGGATCTGGCTTTGCTGTCCTAATCCAAAGAATAGACGTTTGGAAGACTGCCCCAAGTGCCCCGATCCGGCGCTGACAAATTTCACCACCGGAGCTGGTTTACCCTCCAAAAACAGTTCGATACGTGAACCGATAGCGTCGAGATTTGACGATGTGCCAACCAATTTAAACTGCACAAAGTGGTTTCCTGATTGTTGTTGATTCAACAGGATTCTCATTCGAGGCCCGTTGCGCGACGTCATCACGATGTCAACATCGCCATCATCGTCCCAATCAGTCGCAGCAACGGCGCGAGCGTCTTCTAAAAAGTCAACGCCCGAAGCACTGGAGAAATTTGCAAACCCAAGTTTCCCGATGCTAAGATAGCAACGATTACGTTGGTTACCAAAAAGCGAAAATCCTGAACGTACCAAAGACAACGTATCGTTTTCAAGTTCGGTATGAGGGACCACGCCGCCGCTGGTTTTGCGAGACCGCGATGGGGGGGAGTCCACCATGTGGGCATACAGAATCCCGCCAAGGTCTTCCGAAGCACTGCGCGTCAGATGCCCGTTGGTCACAATCACATCGTCCAACCCGTCGTTGTTGACGTCGGCAGCAACAGAACTGTACGCCGTCCCAGACGAAAAAATAGGGGCTCTTAAAAAGAACGATTGATAACCGTCGATCAGTTCTTCACCGTCGGGTTGCTTTCTGGAGAACCAGATTTGGTCTTCCCCCAAAATTGCCTGCTTGTGCTTCGCGAGATCTTTTATCGGTTTGTTGTTGGCCAAAGTTTGGTACGCCATCAGTGGCGCGTCGGTGGCGACAAAAAGATCGGGACGCCCGTCGTGGTTGAATTCGCCGGTCGAGACGCTGCGATGCTGCGCTGGTTGAAGCATGTTGAGACTTTCAGTGACATCGGAAAACCAGCCACGATCATTTTCAAACAATTGGTCAGACGACCATTCGTTGGCAACGTAAAGGTCTTGATCGCCATCCAAATCAAAATCAATCCACACCGAAGACCGGCTGTAACGTGAGTTGTCGTCGACGCCAAAACCGACCTGTGAGGTTACATCGACAAAGTTCCATCCCTCATCATTTCTCAAAAGAATGTTGCGACCACCGGAGTCAGCGTTCGAAAATTTGTCCGGGATGGTGATCAAGTCACGGTAGTTTTTTACCGAATTGTATTTGCAGATGAACAGATCAAGATCCCCGTCTTGGTCGTAGTCCGCCGCCGATACGCTGTGCCCACTGTGACCGATTGCCAATTGATGTTCCAACTGGAAATCGCCTTTGCCCTTGTTCGACATAAGAACCAAACTATGGTCCGTTGTGACCACGAGATCTTGATCGCCGTCGTTGTCGACATCGATCATCAGCGCGGCGCGCGATTCATCTAAAATGTCGACGCCCGATTGCTGCCCCATGTCCTCGACGGTGCCATCGGGGTTTTGAATCAACAATAGATTGGGCAAACCATGAGGTTGGCAAACGTAAAGGTCGTCCAAACCGTCCTGATTGACATCACCGATCGAAATCCCTTGATGGCCAACGATATCCAGACCGGGGATCTTTCGCGCCCATTGATCTAATCCGTATACCAGTTGATCTTTCATCAGGGTCGTGTGGGACAGGATTGATTCGGTGCAGTCTTGGAACAACTGCCCCCGTGGTGCAATAAGCGTGACCTGTTCTACCGCCTTGATTTTGATTCCGGCTAACAGTAGTCGGTCCGAATCACCGGTGGTGTCGGACTCCTGCGTCTCCCAGCGCGTCGTCCACAGCGCGGTAGCCTGAAGTCCCTTTTCATCGGCCGTATTGCCGAACACTTCGACGACAACCTTCGATTCGATAATGTCGCGGCCCGAGTCTTTGACGGCATGTGTCGAATAGGGTTTTATATCAATCCGAAAATCTTTGGAGGCAGCCCATTGATCAAAGAATCCTTTGACAAACCCCTCAAAGGCATTTTCACCATCGAATTGCGGCGTCTGTTGGCCGGCCTGCCAGCGGCTGATTTGCGTTGTCGCGTCCTCGAAACGAGGTTTCAGTTCATTCCACTGGACCCCCTGCCCAGAGAACGAGGAACTGATCCAATCGGCGGTGGCTCGAACATTGTTCCGGTCTCGGATGTGGCGTTGAATTAACTGCGCAAATTTCGTGAACTGCTGGCTCAAACGCTGGTGACGTTGCTGCGTTTGTCCCAAAGAGTCCAGAACTTTAGAATAAAGATCGGGAGCCGGTGGGATTTGTTCGTACGAGTCGTAATGCCGGTCATCGGAGTTTGAGTGTCCGTGCCGGACGACTGCTTCGGGGTAGCACCCTGTACTGCCGGTCAGCAGTGCGGCGACAATCGCGACTGTGGATATCGTAAAACAATTCTGCCTGTTCAATAGTGTGGTGGCGCGTTGATAGCAAACCATGCGAATTCCGTCCGTGATATTGCACTTTGGTGCGCGTTCTCAAACCGTAGGTTGGTCGATGCCCAAACGCGCCGTAGCTTTAAGGTAGGTAGCCAAGGAAAGTGGCGGGATTATCTGCAATTCTTACGTTTTCCGCAAGACAGACAATACCAAAGTGCGACGTGGCGACGTGTTAAGTTCCCCCAAAGACAATTCCAAGAACCAGTAAAAGCACGTCTGCTGCGATGATCGTATCACACAAGGTTTGGTTCTTTCTGAAAACGATTCTTCAGAAAAAGGCTTCCCAAATTTAGTGGGGCTTGTGGTTTGTCTCCGTTCAATTTTAGGGTAACTGGATTTGCCGGAATTTAGGCCTCGTATTCCCAAGCCCCGTTGCATCGTTGGCTGGATTTGTAGCCCTGATTGCAGAACCGGCCAGCGGGCCGCTTGCCTTGCAGATTTCGCGCGGTCGATCGGAAAGCGTTACGCTCACCGCCGGCGGCAGTAATTCAATCAACCGATTAACGTTCGCTTGCGTCGTTTTGCAATCGTCTCAATGGCCCCCAACCGCTTATAGGGCGATAGCTAATTCATCCGCTTCGATCCGTGGGCCTTTGCACCGCCCGCAATGACTGGGCGTGCTACGCTACTGGCAGCCACCGAAAGAATGCTGCCTGCGCGTCGGGCTTGCGTTACCTGCAGGGTTAGCGGGTCGGGTGGTTAGCGGGTCGGCTGGTGGGCGCGGACGGTCGAGAAATGACCTAATGCAGAGGTTGGGCGTCCCGCGCTACGGTTGATTCCAAAACCTCCAAAAGTTGTTCTAAGCGAAATGGTTTATACAGAACTGCGTTGGCCCTCAATCCCTCTTCGCGCGCCTTGGGAACGGTGTGACAAGGGTCGTAGCCGTAACCAGTCATTAAAATCAAAGGCGGATCCTGATAGAACTCCTTCAGCTGCACCAAAAGCTCATACCCTTTGGCGTCAGGTAGGCGGATGTCCGCAATCAGCGCATCGTAGTCCCCCGCTTTTTGGCTCATTAACCGCACCAGCATTAAAGCTTCCCGACCGGCGTGTGCTGTTTCTACCACACAGCCGTAACGTTCGAGCAACTGATGGGCCGAGGTCCGCACGTTTTCGTCGCCGTCGATGACCAAGATGCGTTTATCACGAAGCGCCGGTCGCGGTTCGAACTGGACACAAGATGGTAATTGCGTGTCCGGTGCCATTTTGCTTCCCACGTTACAAATCGCGCGCTTGATCGCGCGGGCGTGCTCAAGCACTGTCTCTAAACGTTGGATCACTTCAGGGTCTTGGCCGATAAAACTCTCAATCGACTGAACGGTGTGGTTCAGGATCGCGTCGACGGGCATCCCAACGGCGTCGCGGATCGCCGACACACTTTGCAACGTCGCGTCGGTTCGTTGCGCGTTAAGTAATTCCAATGTGTTGAGCGCGATCGCAATGTACCGTGCAAAAGACTCAAGGAAAACCACATCATGATTTGTGAAACGACTCGTTTCGGGGCTCTCAACGTTGAAGGTGCCGACGATTTCGTCGTGATATTTTAGCGGAACTGTCAGCGCGCTTTTTGCCCCCAGCAGACCGTCCATGTACAGATCATCGTCAGTGGTGTCCTCGCAGAGATAGCTTTTCCCCGTTGCGGCCACAAATCCGGTGACGCCGTTACCGGTTCGTTTTGCGAAAAGCTTTCTTTGCGTGATCCCAGAGTCCATTCCAACGGACAGCAGCGGTCGGAGTTCGCAGGTTTCAGCGTTGAGAACGCGAATTTCGACGACATCGAAATTTAAGAGGTCTTCGGTGTAATGAAGAATGTTGTCCTTCAGCAATTCGATACGCTCTTCGAACCCCATCTGATAAATTTCTTCAGGACGCAAATCGGTCAGCTCAGATCCCGCTTGATGCAGCGCGTCGAGCTTCTGCTGTTGCATCATTTGTTCGGTCGATTCGCGCAGTGTTACGACCAATTGAGCGCAAACGCCCGACGAATTCAGTACTGGAACGGCGAACAATGAAAAGAATCGGTCTCCGACCTTTAACGTCGCTTTACAAGGCACCTTTTTGGCCATCGCGGAGCTAAGCGGGCTCGGATCTTCACCAATGATACTCGTTTCGCCCAAACAGTCGTAAAAGGGTAAACCGCTCAAGTCCTTGGATGCCAAGGAGTCTAACAAACGGCAATTGGCGCGAACGATTCGTTTTTGCGAATCTAGCAACGCCACCCCGAAGGGGATACAATCCAGAATCGAATCGCTTTGAAGGATTCGCCGCAACGATACGTTTCCGTGTTGGGAATCGCATAGAAACAAAGCGTCGAAATCCTGATCTGCCAGCAATTCGATAGCACTGCCGGTCGAATGGGTTTCGACGACTTGGGTAGCATCGTCAAAATGCGGTGCCGAGACATTTGAGTCTCCGGCGTCGTTCACGTAAAGAACCTTAGGCACGGGACATCGCCTTAACTGGTGTGCAGAATTGATCGGACGTGCACAACTTTGTCCGAGTGATCCAATGGTATCTTAGACTTATCTTTCGGCAACGCGGACTCTTTCAATTACCCACATTTTTTAAGATTCTTTATTGGGCCTGCCTCTTCAATCCGAACTCATCAGCGCCGGAAAAGATTCAAATTCGGGGTGCAGGATGGATCGGGGGATAATCGCCCAACCCTCGTTTTATCAAGACCGGCTTGGATTCTGGCCAATCCGGCAACTATAAAAACTAAATCAAAGCTAAGGTGGCCAACCGTTTCTTTCGCCGTTTATCTGTTGATCCGATACGAAGATTGCCACATGTTGCTCCCCTCCGGTCGTGCAGAGCCCCGGGCACGAATGCCTAGAGGGTAAAATCGTCGACGAAGGTCGAAAATCTCGTTACCGAGATTTTGGATTTTGACCTGCGATGATTCAAAGCCCTCGTATTGGCAGCAACCGCGCGGACTTTTAACCGAATTGCTGCTATGCTTGGTAAAAACCGATCCAACAACCAGTTAAAATCTACGTGGCGAAAAAGAAGAAAAATAAATCGAAGGTTCGTGCGAACTTCCGCAAACGCCAAAGCACCCGTGTGCGAAAAACCGATTTTACGAAAGACTTCAAAGACGATGCCGAAGCCCTAGAAAACACCGTCTCTGGCGAACGACTGACCGGCAAAGGTGAACTGTCTCGCAAACGCACCGTGATTGGCACCAATTCCGACCAAACGGACTCGGGATTCGAGGTCGATCTTCAAATCGATTCGCTCAACTCACGCAACGGCCGAGTGCTCTCGGTACACGGGCTCAACAGCTTCGTCAAATTGGCCGATGGTAAGGTTTACGAATGCACCGTACGAGGCATTTTAAAGTCGCTGGCCACCGATCTCCAGCACGTCGTTGTCGCTGGTGATTTTGTGACTATCGAAATCGAACCCGACGCAGAAGAGCGCTGGGGCGTCATCGTGCGTGTTGACCGCCGGCGGAATCAAATCAGCCGTACAAGCCGCAAACGGCAACAGATCATCGCCGCCAATATCGACCGCGCGTTCATTGTTTCGAGCGCCGTAGAACCGGCACTGAAACCGAACTTGATTGATCGATTCATCGTTTCGGCTGAGAAATCCGGCATTCAACCAGTCATCGTGATCAACAAAGTCGATCAAGTGGACCTTGTCGATCTGCAACCGTTGGCCGGCGTCTGGAGCCAGCTTGGGTATCCGGTAGTGATGACTTCGGCGGTGACCGGAATAGGCATCAACCGGCTCCGGGCGCTTGTAGGGGGGCGCGACTGCGTCGTGGCAGGGCAAAGCGGAGTCGGTAAATCGTCGATTCTCAATGCGATCGAACCCGGACTGGCGCTCAAGGTCAGCCAAGTCAGCCAAGAAAACCAAAAAGGGCGTCACACCACGACCGCCGCGCGGCTGATTCCGTTGACCGGAACAGGCGACAACGGTCCGACCGGAGGGCACTTAATCGACACCCCCGGGATTCGGTCTTTTCAGTTATGGGATGTCATCCCAGAAGAGGTGGCGGGGTACTTCCGAGAGATCCGCCCGTTTATCAATTTCTGCCGTTTCCCCGATTGCACTCACACTCACGAAGACGATTGCAGCGTCAAATGGGCGGTCGCCGATGGCAAGATCGACGCGCGGCGATACGAAAGCTACTGCCAGATGCGGGTCAATGACGAATATCTGTAACAAGCCCCAGTTCGCGCCGGCCGCAGACCGCGTGCCGCACCCGTTGGTTAAACCGACCGCATACCGGGTAAGCGCGATCAAGCTTAATTTCAAGCTAAATCGTGTCCTACGCTGAAGACGCCGAAGGAAATTAGTATCGGATGCTGGGTTGTTGACCGTAGTTTTCTGCGGATCGGATAGGCGGTTGATTCAGCGGTTGATTACCTTTGGGCTTGAGCCAATCGAATACGTTGCTGGCGCCTTGCAACAAACCGTTGCCAGCGCTGGCGGTGTTACCGCTTTTCGGAAGTTTCGGCTTGAGCATGTCGAAAGTGCTCGAAAGCACTTTCGAACTCATCTCTTGCTTTTTCTGCTGAGCCCACTGAGTTGTGCGGTCAATGGCGTCTTTGGATTTTTGGTTCACCCGAGAGAGCAAGTCGGTCGGTTCTGATTGCCGCGCGTTGTTGCCCAAATTGGGAATCAGCCCCTGCAACCCTCCCAGCAAGCCCGACGCGGCCCTCCCGTTGCCGTTGGAAACGCCGTTTCCAAACACCTGCGAAAGCCCTTGGTTGGATTGCTGCGGCCGAACTTGCGCACTGCCGGAAATACCTTGAAGTATATTCCCCCAGCCTCCAAAGGGTTGGTTTTGGCCGAAGCACGGTTGGCCGCATATCGCTAAAAACATCAATGCAAACACTGTGGTCAATGATTTCATTTTTCTATCTCACTGTCTAAAAATACAAGTCGTTGAAACCGCGCGTTGCGGAGTCTTTCAGAGTTGGCAGCAGCGGTCCAGACGGCTTTCGCCCTGATAGCAGATAACATGCACCCCATCGCCGCTGAAAAGACTTGAAGCATTGATAAAAATGAGCTACTGATATCCATGTTTGTCGCCTTTCCGGTTAAGCGTTTTATTATCATTAACCTTTATCGAAGAGACACGGCCATTTTCTTTGATATCACACATAAGCGATCGATCGTCGACCGCGGCAGACAAGCTTGGGATAATAAGTTCTAGGAGATCACTTTGAGTAAAAAATCGACCAGATCGACAATCGCCGGTCCTCATCGGCGCGGTTTTATTCAGACCACTGCTGCGACGATGGCTGGTGGCTATTTTTGTTCTACCGCGACACCGACGGTCGCTGCGGGACCGCTCGGATTTAAGGCCAAAAATGAGCAATTGGGGGTCGGTTTTATCGGTACCGGGATTCGGTTTCATACTTATCTTGGACAACAGGCGCTGCGGTACGGGCCTTGTATTGGCATTGCCGATGTTGACAGTCTGCAAGCCGGACGGGCGATGCAGGTCGCTTATGACGCCCATCGGCAATCCGAGCGACCGATCGCGGTTCGCGCCTTTGACGACTATCGCCGTTTGCTTGACAACAAAGATGTTGATGTCGTGGTGATTGGTTCTCCTGACCATTGGCACACAAAAATGGCAATCGATGCGATGCGTGCTGGGAAGGACGTTTACTGCGAAAAACCGCTAACGCTGACCATCCGAGAAGGACAGCAGGTTTACAAAGTGATGCAGGAGACAGGTCGCGTCTTCCAAGTCGGAACCCAGCAACGCAGCGAATTCGGTATGAAGTTCGCTCACGCAGCAGCAATCGCACGGGAAGGGCGCATCGGCAAAATTTCCGATGTGACCGTTTGCTTGGGAGGTTCCCGTATCAGCGGCGCGCTTCCGGTGGTTCAACCACCGCGTAACCTTGACTGGGAAAAGTGGCTGGGCCAGTGTCCAATGGTCGACTACCGCGAAGCGCCCGAGATCACCGACGTCCACGGTTGGGGCGCCGGGCATCCATTCAGCCGGGCTCATCGGTACTATCGATGGTTCTACGAGTATTCCGGCGGGAAACTGACCGACTGGGGTGCCCACCATGTCGACGTCGCGCTATGGGCTTTAGATCGACTGGGAGAAGATGCAGGTAAGGTCACAATTGCCCCCGAGATGGTTGATCATCCTGTTGAGTTTGCCGACGGGATGCCGGTTCAAGACGACCAATTCAATTGCGCCGTGAAATTCAGAGTCAATCTCAGTTTCGCCGACGGTTTGAAGATGGTTGTCGCCGACAGTGCGGAGGACAAGGGTTTCGAAAACGGAATCATGTTTGAAGGTGAAGGCGGGCGTTACTTCGTCAACCGCGGAAAGCTGACCGGAAAGGTGCCAGAGGGCCTGAAGAAAAATCCGCTTAATGAAGAGACCTTAAAGTCGCTTTACGCCAGCGGCGAGATTCCAAGGGGGTACGGCAACAAAAATTTCGGAGCCAACATGAAGACTTTCATGAAGTGCGTCAAAACTCGCAAAACGCCTTCTTCGGACGTGCTGTCTCACAACCGATCGATGAACATTTGTCACGCGATCAATATCGCCATGCGTTTGGGACGCAAGCTGACCTTCGACACTAAAACCGAACAGTTTATAGGGGACGATCAAGCCAACACGTTCATCCAACGTGAGCAACGCACTGGGTACGAAATCGACGCTTAACCGTAAGAAAGTCGAATCCTATAAAACGCGGGTGCGAAAATCGTTTTAGCCCCGAAGGATTACCTGCAACTTTAGCAGCCTTGGGGCTATCTTGATTGGGTGGTCTTAGTTTTCGATGGGCCGACCAAAAATAGTGGTTGGCCTCGGTTTCTCTTCACGCAGACAGTTGTTGTCTTTGCAGCCGCCATTACAACCGCCTTTGCCGAGTCCATGTTTGCAACATCCGCCGTTACAGTAGTCGCAATCTTCGGCACCAGATTTGTTTTTTAGCCAATGGATTCCGAAGTAGCCCTTCTTAGGTCTCGGCCCACCGCAAGGGCAGCCAAATTTTACTGATTTGCATGAGCACAAACCTTCCCACTCGTCGCAGCACGAATGCCGATCAATCCCGAAGAAATTTAGGTTCTTAACTTCGGGGAAAAGGTGATCGGCAGTAACGACAGGGCTGTGACTGTCACACGAAAGGCAGGCAGTTTGAGATTCTTTATGGATCGATGCAGGGCCTTGTGTTGAGTGTTCTCCTGCAAAATTGGGAAGCGGCGGGGCGTTGAAGCTTTGGCCGTTTTTGGTTGAACTACCTTCGGGCGGCAGATGGTGTACCCCATTGATTTCCGGCAGATTCGCAGTTTGCGGGTCTATCGATGGCTGGTTCTGTTGAGCCCACCCTTTGGGCGCGGTTGTAAAGGTGATCGCCAAGATGGCAAACGTAAATGCAAAATAGTTCAAAACGAATTTCATGGTTTGCCTCGAGTAAGAACCGATAGCCGTCCGACCTTGAGGCCGCAAAACCGCTGATCTTTCCTTCGTATATCGGCCCTCCTATTGAGAACGATTAGAATTTTCGGATAATCGTTAACGTCGACGTTGGGGGGCTCTATTCAGTGACCAATTGAGAATTTCCACTCAAGTCCTCAATGTCTGTGAAACGCGCGGAGCGGATGATTTGGGGGGGAGATTGCCGACGAGATTTTTTGTAGGACGTTGCGGGAACATGCGTCGGCTGGATAAGGGAACAACTTTCCATGCGTCTAAGGGGCCGTGTGTCGGACCAAAATTTTACGCCCAAGAACTTTTCAAAAACTTTAGTAGCGATCAAAACGCCAATGAACTTTCAATCGAAATTTGAATCCGGACTCAGTTACAACGATTTTTTGCAAAAGCATGGGTCTGACAGTGATCGTCAAAAATGGGCCAGCGTTAAGAAGATCGTCGAACTTACGCCTCAACAAAGGGAGTTGATCGGTGGTTTCACCCGCGCGATGAAGGTCGTCGTGATGGCGGGGGCCTGGTGCGGGGATTGTGTGTCTCAGTGTCCAATTTTCGAGCATCTTTCTTCGGCCAATCCTAAGATAGAATTTCGCTATGTCGATCGTGATTCCGATGCGGAATTGGCAGAGGAACTGAAAATCTGTGGTGGTTCACGAGTGCCGCAAATTGTGATCTTGAGCGAGGATTTTTTGCCTGTTTCGCGGGACGGGGACCGCACGTTGTCGCGCTACCGTAAGATGGCAGCCGATCAGCTAGGCGCGGCTTGCCCAACCGGGTTGGGGCTGGACCACGACCCGACGTTGCAAATGGTTGTCCAAGACTGGGTCGACATCTTCGAACGGGCGCAGTTAATTTTGCGTCTTTCGCCATCGTTACGCAAGAAACACAACGATTAAATTTTCGTCAGCGCTGCACTGTCGTGCCAGTGTGTCAACGGAGATCGACGGCGGAATGCCGACCGTGTGACGCAGCGGGGGCGGTCTTGGTGCCGGCAGGGGGGAGCGGTCTTTTGATTTCGCGTCGATCGAATTCCCTGATTGTCAGGGGCAGCGTGAGTGATTGTATGTGTATCGTCTGCGCGCCCCCCTCATTGCCACTCAACCCACCGTGTCCAAAAAAATTCAGACACAGTGCGGTTTGCCTTCTGACAATTGCAAAATCTATGTTAGACCAAAGCGAGACCAACGAATCGGCGCAAGCAGCAAAGAGGCGTCGAGAATGATGCGACAATTTTACGCGCTGGAGAAAGCGATACCGCGATCTGGGTTCCAACCGTACAATTGAGGAACGGTGATGGCACACCAAAACGGACGTCGGAGCGCATGCAGCACGGCGTTAAAGGCAACTTGACCCGCATAGATTGCAATGCGGGCAAAAACTTTCCTGGCACCTTACCGTTAATGCGGTCTTAGCGGCTTTTCGCCGGCCTTTGCTCTAATAATCCGTTTGATTAAAGGACAGTTTGAGATTTAAATAGGGCTCCGCAAGGTTATACAATTCAAAAAGATCTTCTGCGCAGACTTCGACTGATCACTGATCACTCTCTTTAAGGGACAGTTACTTGGCAAAATTCAATCAAAACTTCGACAATTCAAAGACTCTCTACGACCCCGAATTCGAACATGACAGCTGCGGTGTGGGCTTTGTTGCTCAGATCGACAAAGTGGCCACCCGCGCGATCGTCGCCGACGCCTGTTCGATTCTGGCTCGGATGGAGCATCGTGGAGCCTGTGGTTGTGAACAGAACACAGGCGATGGGGCCGGAATTCTGGTTGCGATGCCCGTTGAATTTATGAAGAAGATTGCCAGCGAAAATGGCTTAGACATCGGCGATTCTTTCTTCGCGGTGGGAAACATCTTTTTCTCAAAGGACGAACCGTCCACGACCTTCGCGCGAAAAACGTTGGAGGAAACAACGGCAAAGTTTGGCCAGCGATTTGTAGGATGGCGAGACGTCCCGACCGACGCCAATCGTGCCGGTATCGGTGCAACTGCGCTGCGCGCCGAACCCGATATCCAACAGGCATTCATTGCGCCCGCCGAAGGCATCGATCAAGAAGAGTTCGAACGCCGTTTGTACTTGATTCGCAAAGTCGCGACTCGGATCGTGCGAGCCCAAAACCAGGGGGCGCCCGAAGAGTTCTACGCCTGTACGCTGTCGTCGAAAATTTTGGTTTACAAAGGTATGCTGTCCACGGCGCAGTTGCCTGAGTACTACGATGACCTGCGCGATGAAAGTTTCCAAAGCCACTTGGCGATGGTCCACTCGCGTTTTTCCACCAACACGTTACCGGCTTGGTCGCGTGCCCAACCGCTTCGTTGGATGGCGCACAACGGAGAGATCAATACTCTGCGTGGTAACCGCAACTGGATCGCTGCGCGTCAGGGGCTGATGAAAAGCGAAAACTTTGGCGACGACATACAGCACTTGATTCCTGTCATCGACAAAGGCTGTAGTGATTCGGGCGAATTCGATAACGCGTTGGAACTATTGATGATGGCCGGGCGCGATCTGCCCGAAGTCGTCATGATGTGCATTCCCGAAGCATGGCGCAGTCACGAAACCATGCCCGAAAACAAACGAGCCTTTTACGAATACCATGCTTGCCTGCAAGAGCCTTGGGATGGTCCGGCTTCGATTTCCTTCACCGATGGCGATATCATTGGAGCCGTTCTTGACCGCAACGGGCTCCGTCCCAGTCGTTATTACGTGACCAATGACAACCGTGTCATCATGGCCAGCGAAGTCGGCGTATTGGACATCGATCCGGCCAACATAAAAAGCAAGGGACGCCTCCAGCCGGGCAAAATGTTTATGGTCGACTTCGACAACCATCGCATCGTCGATGATGTCGAACTCAAAGGAAACATCGCCGACCGCCGCCCTTATAAGCAATGGCTGTCCAATCAACGTTTAGAATTCAAAGATTTTCCAGCACACCAACCGGCGGCGTTTCTCAGTGAGGAAGAACGCATCGCTCAAATGCGCGCTTTTGGTTACTCCAACGAGACCATGGATTTTATGCTGCTACCGTTGGTGAAGGTAAAAAAAGACCCGATCGGTTCAATGGGCGATGACATGGCGATGGCGTGTCTTAGCGATAAGCCTCGGCTGTTGTACGATTATTTTAAGCAGCTTTTCGCTCAGGTCACTAATCCACCGATCGATTCGATTCGCGAAGAGATCGTGATGTCGGTAGAGTGCTTCATCGGCCCTGAAGGCAACCTGCTGGACACGACCGAAGAACAGTGCCACCGTTTGCTGCTGCACACGCCGATTCTTGATTTCAACGAAATGGCGGCGTTGCATAATCTCGACCATCGTGGCTGGAAATCGCGGGTGATCGATATCACCTTCGAGGCATCCGCTGGCGAACAAGGGTTCCAAGAAGCCGTTGATAGAATCCGCAACGAATCTCAACAGGCCATCGCCGACGGTTGTGCGTTGGTCATCCTTTCGGATCGCGGGATCAACAAAGACCGCATTCCCTTGAGCGCCTTGTTGGCGACCAGCGCCGTCCATCATCACTTGGTTGAAAAACAGCTGCGCACCCGCATCGGCATCGTTGTCGAAACCGGAGAGGCTCGGGAAGTCCATCACCATTGCCTGCTGACTGGATTCGGTGCCGATGCGATCCATCCTTATCTTGGCCTTGAAGCGATTATTCAGCACCATGCTGAAAACCCCGAATCGGAACTCGACGCCCAACAGTGCATCGCCGCGTATCGCAAAGGCGTGCTCAAAGGGATGTTAAAAGTGTTAGCCAAGATGGGGATTTCGACCTTGGCCAGTTACAAAGGGGCTCGCATCTTCGAAGCCGTCGGGCTCAACAGCGCCGTCATCAACGACGCCTTCCCAGGCACCGCCAGTCGCATCGAAGGTGTTGGTTGGGATGTGTTGGCTAAAGAAGCCATTCGTCGCCATCGGCTTGGGTATTCGCAAAAATCAAACGCACTGCCGATCGTGGAACTTGAGACCGCCGGTACCGTTCACTGGCGTCATGGTGGTGAGAAGCACGCTTGGACACCGCTGAATATCGCTAAAATCCAACAGGCCGCGCGGGACGGGGACGTCAACGCGTATAAGGATTTCGCCAAAGCGATCAACGAACATGCGTTAAAGGAATGCCATCTACGCGGGTTGCTGCAATTCGATTTTGACAAACGAACGCCTATCCCGATCGATGAAGTCGAACCGGCCAAGGAAATCGTGAAACGTTTCTGCACCGGCGCGATGAGCTTCGGTTCGATCTCCGCAGAAGCCCATGAAACGCTTGCCGTTGCGATGAATCGGTTGGGTGGGAAAAGTAACACCGGCGAAGGCGGTGAAGACTACGCCCGGTTCACGCCCAGTCCCAACGGGGATTCGCGTCGTTCAGCGATTAAACAAGTGGCCTCGGGGCGTTTCGGCGTCACGGCTTATTATCTGGCCAACGCTGATGAGATTCAAATCAAAATGGCCCAAGGAGCCAAACCTGGTGAAGGGGGGGAACTACCAGGCCACAAAGTCGACGATGTGATCGCGGCGACCCGAAGGTCCACCCCTGGCGTGACCCTAATCAGTCCGCCGCCCCATCACGACATCTACTCGATCGAAGATCTTGCCCAACTGATTTACGATCTCAAAAACGCAAATCCAACCGCTAGGATCAGCGTCAAATTGGTTTCTGAGGTAGGTGTGGGGACGATTGCCGCTGGCGTCGCCAAGGCCCACGCGGACAACATTTTGATCTCCGGTGCCGGTGGTGGAACCGGAGCGTCGCCTCTAACGAGCATCAAACACGCAGGAATGCCTTGGGAGTTAGGTATCGCCGATACCCATCAAACGTTGGTAATGAGCGATCTGCGTAGCCGCGTTCGATTGCAAACCGATGGCCAGTTGAAAACTGGCCGGGACGTCGTTATCGCGACTCTTTTGGGCGCCGAGGAATACGGATTCGCGACCGCACCGCTGATTACGATGGGCTGTATCATGATGCGGAAATGCCATCTCAACACTTGCCCCGTCGGTATCGCGACACAGGACAAGGAGCTTCGCAAGAAGTTTAACGGAAAACCCGAACACGTGGTTAACTACCTGTTCATGGTGGCGGAAGAAGCGCGTGAGATCATGGCGCAACTTGGATTCCGGACGATCAATGAAATGGTCGGAAAAGTCGAAGTCTTGAACACCGACAAAGCCGTCGGACATTGGAAAGCGCAGGGAATCGACCTTTCTAAACTGCTCGCCCCGGCCGTTGGCTATTACGAAGACACCGAAGTCTACTGCACGATCGACCAGAGCCACGCTCTTGAAAACGTGCTTGACCGTCAATTCGTCAAAGAAGCCCAACCGGCGTTAGACAACGAAGAAAAGGTGGAAATTGAGTCCAATGTCGTCAACACCGATCGATCCGTCGGGACCATCCTCAGTCACAACGTAGCCAAACGTTACGGTGAAAAAGGTCTGCCCGAAGACACGATCGATATCAGCCTGACCGGTTCAGCCGGGCAAAGCGTTGGCGCGTTTCTGGCCGAAGGCATCACCATTCGTGTTGAAGGTGACGCCAATGATTATTGTGGCAAAGGACTATCGGGCGGAAAATTAATCATTTACCCACCCAAAACTGCGACCTTCAAATCGAATGAAAACATCTTGATCGGTAACGTGGCGTTGTACGGAGCGACCGACGGCGAAGCCTATTTCAGCGGCGTTGCGGCGGAACGTTTCGCGGTCCGAAACTCCGGTGCAAGGGCCGTTGTGGAGGGAATTGGTGATCATGGGTGTGAGTACATGACAGGCGGCCGCGCCGTCATTCTGGGATTGACCGGTCGGAACTTTGCCGCCGGGATGTCGGGAGGTATCGCTTATGTGCTGGACGCCGATGACCGGCTAAACGCGAATCTCAACCACGAAATGGTTGAAATTGAAGACATGAGCAACGTCGAAGATGTTGCCGAATTAAAAGAAATGATCAGCAAACACGCCAACTACACTGGTAGCGCGATCGCGAAATCGATCTTGGAAGACTGGAACAACACGTTCCCTAAGTTCAAAAAAGTCATTCCAGTAAAGTATCGCGAGATCCTTCGTCAGCGCGCTGCGGCAACCGCTCAGGCCTGACCTTCGGCGCGATTCGTATTTGCTGTCCATCGAAAAGTATTTGAAATTGAGAAAATGATATGGGAAAGCCAACAGGATTTATGGAGTTCGATCGCCTTGACGAAGGGAAACGCGATCCAATTGAGCGCACCAAAGATTGGAAAGAGTTCCTCGTCGAATTGACCGACGAACCTTTGCAAACACAGGGTTCGCGGTGTATGGATTGTGGTGTCCCGTTCTGTCATACCGGGGAAATGATCGGCCGTTCGGTTGCAGGTTGCCCGATTAACAACCTCATCCCAGAATGGAATCACCTTGTCTATCAGGGCAAGTGGCAAGAAGCATTGGACCGGTTGCACCACACCAATAACTTCCCTGAATTCACCGGTCGCGTTTGTCCGGCCCCGTGTGAGGGTTCTTGTGTATTAGGAATTCACGAACCGCCAGTGACCATTAAAAACATCGAACGTTCGATCGTCGATCGAGGTTTTGCTAACGGTTGGATCAAACCGCGTCCGGTCGAAGAACGTTCCGGGAAAACCGTTGCCATCGTCGGGTCGGGCCCCGCAGGATTGGCGGCTGCGGATCAACTCAATCAGGCAGGGCATACGGTCACCGTTTTCGAACGTCACGACCGGATCGGTGGATTGCTGATGTATGGCATCCCGAATATGAAGTTAGACAAGGATGTCGTCCAACGGCGTTTGGATCTATTGGCCCAAGAGGGGGTGGTGTTCAAAACAGGGGTCAATGTTGGCGTTGACGTCACCGCCGATCAATTGAAGTCAGACTTCGATGCGGTCGTTCTGTGCGTGGGAGCTACCCAGCCGCGCGATCTTAAAATCCCCGGTCGATCGCTTGAAGGAATTCATTTCGCGATGGAGTTCCTGCACGGATCTACCAAGCATTTGCTGTCCAACGATGGCCAAAATATCAACGCCAAAGGTAAAAAAGTCGTTGTCATCGGCGGCGGTGACACCGGGACCGACTGTCTCGGGACTGCGCTAAGGCAGGGTTGCGAAAGCATTGTAAACTTGGAGATTGTGACTCAGCCGCCGGAAGAACGAGCCACTTCGAATCCTTGGCCACAATGGCCGGTGGTGTTTCGCACCGACTATGGCCACGCCGAAGCGAAGGCCAAATTCGGCGAAGACCCGCGCCGGTTCTCTGTAGAAACGGTCGAATTCATCGCCGACAAGGACTGGAAATTGACAGGGATCAAAACCGTCCAAGTTGATTGGAGCAAACCGCGCAATGGCGTTGCACCCTTCTCCCAAGTCCCCGGGACCGAACGGGTCATCGAAGCGGACATGATCTTTTTAGCCCTTGGATTTCTTGGCCCCGAAGCGGCGATCTCGGAACAGTTTGGGGTCCAAACCGACGGACGCAGTAACATTGACGCCAGCGACGAGGATTACTCGACCAACGTGCCGGGAGTATTTGCCGCCGGCGACTGTCGGCGCGGTCAAAGTTTGGTCGTCTGGGCGATTGGTGAAGGACGCGGAGCGGCCGAAGCCTGTTGCGAGTATCTTTCCCAAGTCCCAAAGCCGGCATAACTACAACGTGCATTGCCTACAACTTGCGTGGCCTACATCGTGCATTGCCTAACCCGTGCATTGCCTAACCCGCGCATTGCCTAACCCGCGCTCAAAACGACGCAGCACAAACACAATAAGGTGCCAATGGCATATTGTTGTACTGGGAACGGTTCAAGCTGTGCTGAGCTGTCCCGCGGTGTGATCGGCCGGAAAGGTCGCAAACTGAAACACGGCTCCGACGACTGCGGCACGAAAATTGGTTTCGCCTTCACGCTGAGGGACGCAGAAAAACAGCTTGGAAGTCGACTTGGGAAGGGGGCTTGGGGAAGTTTACGAACTCCGATGCCTCACCATCGTTCGTAGGAGAG
>CALDYR010000043.1 GCA_937944405.1 uncultured Pirellulaceae bacterium | reverse complement strand
GGGAAAGGAGGGGAGGGAAAGGAGGGGAGGAGGGAGAGGAGGTCCGCTGGGGTTATGATTTGTTGATCACCAAGCCAATGACGTCGACACCGAAGATTTTCGCGTTTTTTTGGAATCGATTGATTAAACGATGGTCAATCTGATTTGCTTCCACCGTTAAAATCACTCCGTCCAAAGCCGGGGTAATGGCATCGCACGCGGTCAGATGGTTTGCAATCGGTAAATCGAAAATGACGTATCCGTATTCTGAAAGCGCGCTGGTGAATAAGTCAGGCAAGAAATCAAACGGCAGTTCGAGTGCTTCTTGATCTGATTTGCGGCCAGAGCCTAACACTTGAAGACCAGCAATAGGTGTGTCGTGGATTACATCTTCCGCTTCGGCGGCGTCGGCCAACAGTTCGCTGAGCCCGGCGGACATTGCTTGGCCCAGTCTGCGTGTGATGTAGTGACGGCCAAAGTCAGCTTCCACCAGTAGTGTCTTTGTTCGGGCGATTGAACAAATGGCTGCACCCAAGTTGTAGCTAACCGTGCTTTTGCCAGCTCTGGATTGCAGCGCGGTGACACCGATGGTGACCGGGCGTCCGGTAATTCCCGTTTTCGCGTTCGACCAGCGACGCACTTGGCGGGCCAGTGACACGAAGTGTCGGCGAAGGCTGTCGCTGGGTGCAATCCCCATGCGTTTGGCACGCTGACGATCTTTGGAGGTTTGATTGGTCAAGTTTTCAATCATTAATTAACCATGTTTCTGCTGGAGTAAACTCGCGGGAGAGTAACAAGGACTGGCATCTCAAGGATCTGTTCGACTTCGCCTTCATTTAAGGAGGCACTCAAGTGATTGCGTTCGAGGAATAGAGCTACCGCTAATCCCAGCATCAGCCCCAACAGTGCACCAAGGGTTAGGAACATGCTGGCCTTGGGGCTGATAGGTTTAACAACCACTGAGGGATGTTGAACAATAACAATCGAAGAAAGTTTGCTATCGTCCAACTCTTTCTTGGCCATCGCTTCGATTCCCTTGTCTTTGAACAGTTCCCACTCTAGGTGTGCGGTGTTGACGCGATCTGCCAACTGCATCGCTTTGACTTCGTTGGCGTTCATTCCGCGTTTGCGTTCACTTTGGATGTTGTGTTTGTCCCGCAGGGCCGTCAAACGAGCTTTAGCTCCGGCCTGATCTGAGAGCGCTCGGACCAGTTCGATGTTCAATGAATCGTGAACAGGATTGGCCTGCAGTTGGGATTCGACTCGGTCGTTCTGCAGATTTTTCGCGCGTTGCCGCATTAGAACTAAACGTTTTTTAAACTGTTTGACGCGCGGATGGTCGGAGGAAAGTTGGGCGGTCAATTGAGCTAATTCGTCTTCGGCGCGAAACAAATCGATTTGAGCGTCTTCGAATGATGCTCTTTCGACGCCGGTGGTCGCGAGGGGTATCTGTTTTCTAGTCGAAGATAACGAATCACGTAGTTGTCTGACTTTCATGCTGCTGGCTTCGAGTTCCACTTCCGCATTGATCATGTTTTGTTCGAGGTTAGAAACGATGCGTTCAAGCGTTGCCCGTGCTGCATTGATTGAAAGGACGCCGTTCTCGTTACGGAACGATTCCTGTGTTTTCAGCGCCTCTTGGTAGCGCGTTTGGGCTAACGCAACCTGTTTCTCGAAAAAGACAGTTGACCCCTTCGTCGTGTGAGACTTGTTGTAGATCCGCTGGGTCTGGTTGAAGGCGGCTTGCACCAATCGCTGAGCCAGTTGGGGGGTGCTGGATTTGAAATAGACAGAAATCACCGAAGTCTGCTTCCCCGAATAGACCGTCATGTTGTTGAAAGTCTTTTCGATCGCGGCTTCGCGCCGTTTGAGTCTCCCAAACTCTTCAGCGGAAAGTCCTGCTACTGTTTTATTCGAAACGCCTGTGAAGAAGCTGGGCAGTGCAATCGAGGGAAGCAAATTGTCGAATGCTGATTTTAAAATTGGCTCTACACCAACCTCATCTACAACCGCTTCAACCGCAGCCCGGCTTTTGATGATTTCAACGACCGAACGAATTTCGCTTTCGTGTGAGTCCTGGACCGTGACGCCGGTATTGGACGCAATAGGTGATATACCGGAAGTGTTGCCACCACGCTGCACGTAGATTCGGCCCTCTGAAGCGTATTGTCGCGGCCAAATCACATACAAAACAACTACGATCACCATCACCATTATGAAAACCAACAAGGATTTCATTTTATGACGTAAAATTGCACTTAGGATTTGCGTCACAGTTAGTTGAGAATTGTTATTCATGTTCAATGCCACGGCTTGGTTAAAGCAGCGGATACGTTTGGGAAGGCCCAAAGGATCTGAAAGGGGGCTGTGTTTGTACTGAAACGGTGGTCAAGCGGGAGATCGAAGCAAGTCAGGCAAAACAGGTTGAGCCGGTGATTTCTGCGGGGCAATACCGGAGAGCTTAGAAGCGTTAGCACTAAGAAAATCGAAATTTCGAGCAAGTCAAATCTCCGGAGTAGTCTATTCACAAGAAATCGCATTTTCAAGTCGCGCATGTCAATTATGACGACTTTAATGGCTTGATAGAGCCGTTTTAGGGAGTGTAATCTCACGCCATTGGTTCGGAGCCCTAAACCAGCGTTTAGCGGAGCGGCGAGAATCAGTTGCCTAGATTGCAGCGTTGCCCCCTTTTTAAGGGCGTTTAAAGCTGTCTCGTCTTGGTCAGAATAGGCTGTTTAGGGAGGAATCGCCTTCCAGATTGTTGTAGACACTGCGTGGATGGGGGAAGAAAACCGCCCATGCGCGTTTTCCGTCAGCGCTTTAAACTTTCACCTAAAAAGGGGAAATGCGGTCGCAGCTTGTTAACTGGACAGTGAATCGATCCAAACTTGGCAGTTCTCTAGGTTGGGCAAAAGCAGGTCGGGTTTGGCTGCCCGTAGTTCTTGAGATGTGCCTCCGCCGGTTTCGACCGCAACGACTTTGGCTTCGATCGATCGGGCGCACCGTATATCATTGGGGGTGTCTCCCAAAACCCAAACCTTTTTGCTACAGAAGCTGTCCTGTAGCGCGGCTTTGGCCGATTCAACCGCTTGGGCGGCCACGACATTACGGTCGGGGGAGTGGTCGCCGTACCCGCCAAAAGTGAAAAAGTGATCGACCCCCACGTATTGGAGCTTGATCTGTGCGGCTTTTTTTAAGTTGCCCGTCAACAACCCCAACGCCACATTGTCTGTTGCGTGTAGACGTTGGAGTAAAGCGTGGACCCCCGGTAGCAACCGCCCTTCGTTTCTTTCCAATGATTCTGGAAGGTTTCGGTAGTATCGCCGACAGAATTCTTGGTGATGTTGATCGTAAGACACCCCGAGACTGTTTAAAAGATCGGTTAATATCCCCCGATCACAGCGCCCGTGAACTTTCAGAGGCGCGATTTTGTCAACGTTGAATAATTCTTTTGCCGTTTGCGCCATCGCGTTGGTGCCGGCATGTGAGGAAGTCATAATGGTACCGTCGATATCAAACAGCACGGTCCAAGCTTTCATCGCTTTCCTTCGGGATATATTTTTTTGGGAGATGATTTTGGAGATGATCTTTTTCCACGTTTCTCACGTGAACAAAAAAAGGCTATGATGGGGCGTCGTTTATCCGCTTTCTTATACTGTGCGATCATAAAGCATGTTGCGTTCTGTACCACCACAGGGGTTCACTGGGTTGTTGATTCTTTGGATTAGCACTTGCATGTTTTGCGTGCCGGCAGCGGGGCAAGCCAATCCGTCTTCGGTGGCCGTGCCCAGCGCCGTTGATCGGTGGGTTGCGGGGCTTGGGGCGGAAGACTATTTGTTGCGAGTGAAATCCGAGGAAGAAATTTTAAGGCTCGGCAGTGCCGCGATCGCCGCGATCGAAATTGCAACCGAATCGCCGGACATCGAAATCAGTATCCGGGCCAACCGGTTATTGGCCACGCTGGTTCGACAAGACTTCGAAGCACGCAAGAAGCGATTCCTGGCCGCATCGGCACAGTCGTTGGGCAACTTCGGATTTCAACAGTGGGATGAATTTTCGAATTGGGTGGGACGGTCGGATCGCGCAAAGCGGTTGTTTATCGACATCCAACAAAATCGACGGGACGATAAGTTGCCTCATGGTGCATCCAACGCGGTTAGTTTTTTGGGATATCTCTCTGCCGAACAGCAGCAATACACGCCGCTGCCATCAACGGCGGTTGAAGTCGCCGACGAATTGTTAAATCGGTTGACGAAAATCGACCGAGGTCTGACGACCAATCAAAACGTCGTGCTTCAACAGTTATCGCTTTCGGGGTTTGAAGCAAACCTACCGAAGACGCTTGTGAAAACGGTGCGCGAGAGTGAGTACGCCGATGAAATACGGACCATGATCGCGCGGTGGATTGGTGTCGCAAAAACGGGGCAGGGCCTAACAGGGAACCAGATCGAACTGATCTATCAATTTGAACTGCCTGGGTTTGTTGACGATTTGAATGCCGTTTTGGAGGACGGGAATTCGAAAGTCCGTCTTCAGGCTGCCGAAGCCATCGCAAAGACAGGTGGCTCGGATGCCGTTAGCATACTCAAAAGGTTCATTGAAGGTAACCAAGTGATTGTTGCTTATCCGGAACCCGTCAGCGGTCGGTCTTTGGCAATAACGTTAGGTGATATCGCGTTTCAGCTGATTTTAGCCTTGGAAGGCCAGCCGATAAAAGATTTTGGTTTTCTCCCCACAGCGGGCACGATGTTATTAAGCGAATCACCCGTTTATGGTTTTGCTGATCGTGATGCAGCCAACCAAGCCGTTCTAAGATGGGAGTCTCAACGGTAGTGGGTCCGCCGATCATTTCCGCAACGAAGATAAAATAATTGCAACCTGCCGATGAAGATTTTTGTTTTTTCTAACGCCGGTCTCCAAACGGTCCGCCATACGCTTCCCGACGCACTTTTGTTTTCGCCATCGCAGTCCGCCTTTCTATTCGCGTCACCTCATCCTTCACCCTCACGTTTGAAAAGGTAGCCTTGTCGTGACCATTTAGTCTTGGAGAATCTGATGAGCGCGACAATCACTTTCAATGCCTCCGCCGCGTCCCGCCAATTGAGCAAAGGGTTCGCTCGCCAATCCACTGAAACCGCTAAGGTCTCTGGCGCTCTTTTGAAAACAATGCCCTCGAATTGTGCGTTGGTCGCTGCACTACGATCGTCGGAGAAACAGAAGCTTGCGGAGTAACAGAGGCCGGTAATGTCGGTCCAGTTCAAGCACCGGGTGATGGTCAATTCCCAGATTTCGCCACGTGTTTTGGCTTCCCTTCTGCACGCGGGATTGGAACTGCAAGCGTAGCGAGGCGGGTTCTACGTTACCTTCATAGCCAACCATACGCGCGGTGGAAAACGATTTGGATTGCCGGTGTTTCCTGATTTCAACCGGATTTCGTTGAGGACGTATGGGCGGTCCACAAAGAATCCCAAGCTCGCCGAAACGCTGACGATGAAACGCGCCGTTTCAAATTGCGCGGCAGCTTGACCGTTGAGAAAGTACCTCGGGCTGCCGGTTGAAATCACTCCGATCAAACGGAAGGTTCAATGCAACAAAGACATCGGGTTACCCACGGTAAGATATTATTGGAAATCCGGAGATGCCGAAAATATTCTGCACGTGAAAGCTCAGTCGGAGGTTTCCTTGACATCTATCGAATCGAAACAGGGCTGGACGTTTGAGCATTTGGACGAGTTTTCGGCGGCCCCAAAAAGCTTGGTGTTTCACAGAACCATCAAACCGAATTGCAAAACGTTCGATGTTGCAAAAGCCAATTTTAAATGCAGCGTTAAAAAAATGTTCGGGTCCGATTTCATCAAACCTTTGGACGGTTGTCTCGCCTCGGTTTACCTATTCAACGGTGGTAAACCAAGTTTTCTCCCCGGTGCGAGGCTATAACTCACGTTCGGTCTCTCGGTGAAAGGCTGCAGTTATTTCCGCCTCGTGCCAATGGGTGGTTTTCAATACGTTGGGTGGGAACGACACGGTTACGATTTTTGTGTTGATTCTTCTGGTCTTTTGCTGATGTGAAACTTCGAGGATACTCCACGGGTAGGAAGAAGGCAGGCTTGGATGGCAGTGCCGTGCATCGCCGATGTTCGGTCGCCGACGACGGAAATTGCATGTCCCGTCACCCGCGATCCTTTCACTCACGCCTGTCGCCCCCGTGATTAACTTTTTACCGCAACTCATTTATTTTTTTAAGCGATAACGACCTATGCGATTTCGTAAATCATTCCAAGAGAGAAATTCTGAGTTAACTTTACCCTTGATGCTGGGGCTTTTGATTTCAGCCATAACATCGTTGACGGGCGTTTCGGTTTCTTGTGCGCAGGATGTTGCGGAGGTATTGGCCCAAGAGAATGAAACGCAGGTCATTACCGAAACCGAAGTTGCATCGAAAACGCAGCCGCGCCGTGGGGCGGAGCACTTCATGCGTATTCGCAAAGATCGTGAAGGTCGGCCGGTATCTTTGGACACGTCGATTACGCGCTATGAGTTGACTACTGAAGACGGGAAAACCGTTCACGTCGATTTGATCGGTGCCGTTCACATCGGGGAGAAGGAGTACTACCAACAGTTAAACAAAGAATTTGAAAAATACGATTCGATGCTGTACGAACTGGTCGCACCGGAAGGAACGGTGATCCCCAAAGGCGGTCGCGCTCAGGGCGGTAGTGCCAGCATCACCAGTCCCGTTGCCGCCATTCAAAAAGGCATGCAGTCGTTGACAGAGCTAGAATTTCAGTTGCACCACATCGACTACACCAAAGACAATTTCGTTCACGCTGACATGAGCCCCGAAGAGTTTGCGCGGAGCATGAAAGATAATGGGGAAAGCGTCAGCGGTTACATCCTAAAAGCGATCGGGCAATCGATGGCGATGCAACAAGGAGGCGGTAAAGATCCAACGCTTTCTCTCGCGCTGGCGATGTTCTCCAAAAACAAAGTCTTTAAAATCCGGCGAACTTTGGCCGAACAAATCCATAACATGGATTCTGGAATGATCATCTTCGAAGGCAAACAAGGTTCAACCATCATCGACCATCGAAACGCTAAGTGTATGAAAGTTTTGCGGCAGAAAATCGCCGCCGGCGAAAGCAGCATCGGCATCTTTTATGGTGCGGGGCATTTGATGGATATGGAACGACGATTGTTCAGTGACTTCAAAGCCACGCGCGCAGGTCAGCACTGGCTCACGGCGTGGAAACTGACCAAAGACAAGCAAAAGAAATAACGCACCGCCACGCTACTGACGCTCGACCGCCAATCCACTGACGACAATGGGGCGACTGTTTTCAGATGCCGACTGCCACAACCCCGAAATTTTTTTTACAATAAGGCAATTCGGCAAGCGAACACCGCTTGTAAGTATCTAATTTCAATCGATGTGAGTAACGCGATGAGCCAATCTGTCGAACGTCTGAAACCGATTACGCTATACGATCATCTGCCTGGAATTCTGGCGGGATATCCCGCGCTTCTGTTCGCTTTGATGGCGTTGTTGTCCTATTCTCTCACCAACCCGGAGGGAGGAGAAGACGATTGGATCGACAAACACATGATGTTTTGGATCGGTATGTCGATCATGATCGTGTGGTACGTTGCGTTCCGGTTCAACCTACCTAAGTCGAAGTTTTGGATGCTGTTCGGTTTGTTGGGCACGTTTATTGGAATTCCCGTGGTGCTAGAACTTTCTGGAATTATTTACCCGTTTACGTGGACCGGAAATTTTCTTGGGCGATTGGCCCCCGAAGTCAACACCGGAGCTTGGTTGGTGATGGCGTTGGTGTTCGGAATTATCTGGCTGGGGAATTTCATCTGGAGTCGTACCCACCTCAAAGTGCAAATTGATGAATCGGGTTTGACCGTTAACCGAATGGGCGGCAAAGGCGAGCGTTTTGAGTTGATCGGGCTGAAAACGGAGAACGAACCGTTGGACTACTTGGAGTTGTTTTTGTGCGGCGTGGGATCGCTTACCTTGAAGACGCGCATGAATAAAACCATCTTTAAAATGAGCCGCGTGATCGGTTTGTATCGCACACCATGGTTCCCGTTTTTTGAAAGTAAGCTTTCCCGGATCGAAGAAATGCTCAGTTATCAAGGCAAGGTCGTGTCGGTCGACAAACAGGACCGCCTAGACATGGCCGAAGCGTCCGATGCGGCCGACGATGACAATATTTATGATGATGATTCAGCCGATGCCGACGCCGGAAATGATTCAACCAGCATCCAGTAACAGGTTGGCGGTGGACCGTCACGCGCGGATCACGCGGGTCAGGAATCGCTTCGTTGATTGCGTCGCGCAAGCCAATCTTCTAATCGACTTCCCTCAGCAGTAGAACACCGGCGTCGCTGGTAAGGCGGCCACCGAGAAAATCGGCCACGACTTCGCGGCGTCACACGTTTGAAAAGACGCCGACTTGCTGGTGTACTCTGTCACGATAAAGCCTCTTGCTTTTGTGAGTCGTTTGTGTGTCGGAACCAACGTTTTGCAAGGCAAAAGGCTTTTCTTATAAGTGACTAAAAATAAGGCGATGAAATATCCGGGTTAGGCGACCGGCGGCAATTATGCCTCGGACCAACATTCTGCTGCATATGGTCAACGGTAACAGCGACGATCTGCAGAGTCGGTATGAAGAATTCACAGACGGCCGCACCCAATACTTCAATCGGCTTATTTTTCACGCCGCCGAACTTTAAGAGGGGATCGCAATGTAGATCAACAACCAGAAACGTGAGTTCAGCCTCAATGAAAGGTTGGAACTGGTGAAGAACGTTTTGAAAATGATGGCAGCAACAGCATCAGGGTTGGCGGGGTTTCCGTTTAATCATTGGTTAACAGATGGACGTACCTAACAAAATTACGCTTTCTTTCCTATCATCCGTCATCAGTTGCTGACCAAGGACGAGGCCCTGTCACACGGTACGAAGTTGGCCGAGCATTTCGGCGACAATGTGGCTCTTTATCGGCACGTTGCCTTGATTGCTCTCAAAAGAGGAGAAAAAAATGGCCGCCGTGCAGCTATTTAGAAGTCTTCGGAGCAATGGGCAGCAACGTCTTGCCGCAAGAAAAAACACTGACGGTTTATAAGAAGGGGTTAGAGAAACTCTATGCTGATCTAGGGCAGGGGAAAAAAATTGACAAACTCAATCGTTGGTTTGCAGGGTTCTATGGTTGGAAGAAAAAGATGCTCGAGAAAGATGACATGCCTCGATCGCGATTGCCAGCGCGGTCCATCAGTGGCGGCGGTAGAAAGACAACCGATGCCTATGCTGCCCATTACGGTTTTGTAGGGTGGGAAACCGTTGCTTCGGTTTGTCGCGCGGAACCTTTGCCGGGATGGACACAAATTGGGCGACATCTGTTAGCGCTGTCAAACAGATCTGTCGTGAGGACGCGCCTTGGAATGCAGTGGAAGGTTCGTCAGAGGCGGAATAAACGTGGATTGCCAGATGCGAAGAATTTAGGTCGACCGGGTAACTTCTGGCAACGCCGCTAAAAATCGCTTCACGGCAACGCACAAGGTTTCTAAGTCGGGGGTGGAAATGGTAAAACTGGGGGCCAGATAAACAACGTTGCCGATGGGCCTGACAAAAACGCCCATGGCAGCAAAGGCGTCGATGGCCAGGCCAGTATCAATCCGGTCGGCGAGCTCAATGGCGGCCACTGCGCCCAAGATTCTGACTTCGGTGACGCCGTCAGCGTCGTTTAAAACGTTGAGATTGCGCTGCAACGTAGCGTTAATTCCCTTCACTTGGGCCAATCTTGGTTGTGACTCAAACAACTCTAACGATGCATTGGCAGCGGCACAACCGATCGCGTGGCCGGTAAAAGTCGGTCCGTGCATCAATGCGTTCTGGGTATTGTCGGAGTGGAACGCCGAATAAACCTCGGGCGTTGCGATCGTCGCCGCCAGCGGAACACAACCGCCGGTTAACGCTTTTCCCAAACATAACACATCGGGAACAAATTCGGTTTGCTGGTATGCGAAAAAGGTACCTGTCCTACCAAAACCGGTGGCCACTTCGTCAGCAATCACCAACACGCCATGGCGGCGGCAAATGGTTGTGATTGCATTTAACGATTCGACAGAATGCATTCGCATTCCCGCCGCCATTTGGATCAGCGGTTCAATGATCACGCCAGCGACCGATCCAGCGCGTTGCGCAACGAAGGACTCAAATGCGCGGAACTGTTCTGGCGTTGCTGGGATAGATTGCGGGAATTGTTCGATCAAGTAACCTTTGAAATGAGAGTGCATGCTGTCCTCCGCATCACAGACGGCCATCGCGCCACTGGTGTCGCCGTGATAGGCACCGTCAAAACAGATAAACCTTTTGCGCTTCGTTGCGCCTCGATTCATCCAGTATTGAACCGCAATCTTCAACGCGACTTCGACGGCCACCGAGCCGCTTTCACTGAAGAAAACCTTTGAAGCTTCGCCAAGGGTAATCGCGGCCAAACGCTGCGATAATCTCAGCGCTTGGTCATGGACGATGCCGCCCAACATGACATGCGGCATTTGTTGGGCCTGAGCAACAATGGCGTCGACAATGTGCGGGTGGTTGTAACCATGGCACGCCGTCCACCAAGACGCGATGCCGTCGATCAGCACCCTACCATCGGCCAAGGTCAAACGGACGCCATCGGTCGATGTGACGTGAAGCGGTTGGGCCGTGGTTTTCATCTGCGTGTACGGCAGCCACAAATTTTCAGAAGATGAATTTGGCAAAGGGAGATTTTCTGTTAAGCAAATTCGGTGAAGGCGATCAGGCACGTCCCAATCCGACGCAACAACGGGTATCATATTATCTCAACAACGAACTCAACACAGGTCGTCGATGCCAACAAAACTCAAATCCTGTCATTGTTGTGGTCTGATTCAACAGGCCCCTGAAATTTCTCCGAATCAAGTGCTGTTGTGCGTTCGTTGTGGCAGTAAGCTGGCCGAAGTTGTCAACCGCATCGAGTCCGCCAGTCGCACCGCTGCGGCTGCGATGGGCGCTTTTTTTCTGTTTTGGCCTGCGATATTGCTGCCGATTCTGCGAATTGAGCAACTCGGGTTCACGCATCAATCAAGCATCCTCGGCGGTACGCTGGAGTTATTTTCCCACGGCAGTTACTTCGTCGGTGGGGTGGTGATGTTGTTTTCAATCATCTTCCCTTTAACAAAAATTGTGTTGTTGATTGAGTTGAGTTTTTTAGAAGTGTTTCACCGGAAACACAAAGCGTTCACTTTGCGGATGATGGAACATTTTGGAAAATGGAGCGAACGCCACGGCAAGCGCTACACCATCACCGGTCCAGGTTTGTTTGTTAGTTTCGGACTCGGTCCGCCTCTAAAACGTCTGATGCGCGGTGCTGCGCTTGCAAAGATACATCTGCGTCAACTCTCTCTTCGGTTGGCCTCAAGTCTCTATCTATCGTATATATGTCGACAAGTATTTCGCTCCCAACCGATCCCACAAAAACACCGACACGTGGAGTGATATACCACTCTGGGCAGACATGTATAATTGTTTTATTATGCCCCGACGGTCCCTATATTTGCTTCC
>CALDYR010000042.1 GCA_937944405.1 uncultured Pirellulaceae bacterium | reverse complement strand
TGTTGGTCGTCGTTTAGAGCAGAGCAGTCTTTTCACGACGCACAGCTTCGAAGTGAATATGCCCGCGACTGGTCGGTCGTTGCCGGAACGAATCAACGATTTGTTGCCGATGAGTATTGCAGAACCGATGCGGTCTCAGTTGATCAACGAGTTGACACCGCGCGAGGTTATCTTTGGTGGAAAGTTGAACATCAATCGCTATCTTGGTAATGGTGTAGATGATAATAGTAATCGTGTCGTCGACGAACCGGGCGAAATAAACCGCCAAATGACACAACAAAATCGTCTGCCATCATTTGCGACTAACACTAGACGAGTTGTCGGCAGTAATACCGTGCGGAATTCGTTAGTACGCGATCTATATATTTCGTTTTTGTTGGCCTGCGGTGATACGCCGCCTGCATCATTCACCCACACTGGAAGTAGTGGTGATGTAAATACAGAGTATCACCGCATGGTGGCCCAGTGGGCTGTGAATGTGGTTGATTTCCGCGACGCGGATTCGATCAACACCGGTTTCCGATTTGATCCGACTCCGTTTGACGGGATGCCGTTCGACACCACCAATGCTGATTTCATGGTCTGGGGGTGTGAAAGGCCAGAGATACTAATCAGTGAAACCTTCGCGTTTCACGACCGACAAAATAGGGACACTTCAGTCGGCGGAGAAACAACAGATCCGACCCCTGATCCTGATTGGGATTCATTTATGCAACCGGTCGCCGGAGCCGTGATCGAATTTTTCAACCCTTGGAACACGCCCATGGATTTTCAACGGCCAAGCCAAGAAGTTGGGAACGCTGTGGGAGTGGTTAACCTGTCGGCGTTAACGCCCGGCGATGATCCCGTTTGGCGAGTTGCTTTAAAACGTAATCGAACCATTTCCAACCGCAATGGATCGGATGTTCTGCGAACGATATTTTTTGTAGAACCGTCCAACGTGCAGGTCCAATCGAATAGTGACGCGTTCTTCCCAGTTGGGGGAAGTTTGGTGTTGGGGCCGGGCGAATACGGCGCGTTGAAGCCTGTAGCGGGAAATGATGTGACCGTTGGGTTAGAAACGCTTGCAGGTATCGGACGTTCATTGTTCATCAATGGCTCAAGAGATTCAGCGGGGACTCCTATTCCCGGACGCGTGATGAACATCAGTGATCCGGCAGGCGGATACGCAGCTGCGACTTATCCTCTTGATAGTCCCGTTGATTCGGTTGTTCAAACGGGTAGGAAATCGAATCGAATCAGACGCGATCTTAACCGTTTGTGGGTCAATGGAATTGCTGATAACTACCGTTATGTTTTTCTGCAGCGGTTGGCCGATCCTACACGTGATTGGAACGCAAACAATAATCCATACTTAACGGTAGATACCGCCGGTATTGATTTGTTGGGAATGAATACTACGGCCCCCATGTACACCCGTGACAACGGAAACCCGATGGGGGAAAACGGAGGTATGTTCACTGCCCGCGACAGGGCCACCCGTTATCATTCAGTGGAACGTGGGGAAACTCTCGCTACGACATCAGTGGAACAGGCGCGGCAGAATTTATTTTACGTTGATGATGGGCCGAACGTTTCAGCGGACGATTTAGTGGCCGGTTTCGAACATACCTTTGGAATGCCGAATGACAGCTATGATGATTCTTCGGTAACCCCCGTGAGCAACCGAACGCCTTTTGGGTGGCTGGCGTGGAACAATCGGCCGTTTGCATCGCACATGGAACTCTTAAATGTTCCTTATACTCCTCAGGCGATGTTGACCTTTGTGGCGAGTAATTCGACGATCAGTGGAACGTCGTTTTTTGACACGTTTAAAACCGAGGTAGCTGATGTAGTGGGAAATAACACTTACGAACATCTGTTTAATTTTTCAACCGATTTAGCGGGTGGAGCAAACCGATTCGCAAACATCTTCGAATTCGTTGAAACCCCCAGTTTATTTTTGGGGACGGAAACGTTTTTGTCGGGGAACACCGGTTTAATCAATAACAGCCTGAACTTGGTAGGCGATGCGTTGGGTGAGTTCACTCCGCGCGTTCATGGAATCCCTCAGTTTAGAAGACCCGGGAAAATAAATATCAACACGATATCGCCCCTGCAGGCACAAGTATGGGCAAATTTGACCGCCGGATTTCCCACGCTATTTTCTAACTTCATAAACCAGCGTCAGGGTGGCACTGGTGGGAGTGATTTTGGCAGTCTGTTTACAACTACCGAGAATGCGTCATTTGTTCCCTCTAACGCGCGTGTCGGTGCCGCGTCGACGCTTAATAGTGACGGCAGCGGCACAAGTAGCCCGGCGTTTGATGCGATAGGACAAACGGGTATTCCTGAACTCAAGAAAGACCCTGCTGGAAGTTCTTATTTTGCTCATGAGTTCCGGCAGAAGATGGGGAACATGGTGACCACGCGGTCGTCAGTATTCGCGATCTGGATAACGGTGGGGTACTTCGAAGTCGATGAATTTGGGCTCCTTGGTGCTGAAATCGCTGACGAAGAAGGTGATGTCAACCGTAATCGTGGGTTCTACATCGTGGACCGATCGATTCCGGTCGCTTTCGAACCCGGTAAAAACCACAATGTGGACAGGGCGGTGTTGGTTCGGTCGATCATCGAGTGACGCTATATCCTGTTCATTGATTTTATTTCGTTGCCTACCGTTTATTGCCTCTTCATCTGACAGTTCAGTTGAACCCTCCAAGGAGCCGTCATGACCTCTTATCACAAAAATAACTTCCGTATACTGCTCAATCGTCGCCGTGCCGGTTTAAGTTTGATCGAAGTGTTGATCGGATTGACGGTCACATTAATCGTGCTGGGGGCAATGGCCGGTGCGTTTCGTTTTGCCAGCGAAGAAATGGCCAAAGGTCGGGCATCGTTGGAATTAACGAACCGGCTACGAACGATTGAAAATTTATTTCGGGAAGATTTAAGACGGTTAACGGTCGAACTGAAACCGTACCACCGATTGCCGCTATCGCCGCAGGGATATGCGGAGATCATTGACGGACCAGTAGTAGATTTTCGAGACGTCACCAACGTCGGGACAACGCGCGGACGAAATGATAGTGTGGCAAATCTATTGGTAGGCGATTACGACGATGTATTCGCAGGTACCATTCGTTCGGACGGTGCACCATTTCGCGGACGTCGGGGGGCGTTGGTGGAAGAGTCTCACTTGGCCGAAGTTGTTTGGTTTGCGACTTTTAGTGACATCGATGGAGATGACGTCGTCGAACCAGATGAAGGGGACCGCATCCGATTGTTTAGACGCCAGTTACTAATTAAGCCTGCGCTGGGCGTGTTGATGACCTTTCCGGCGACGCAGATGCATTTGGTTAATCAGTTTATTCAGAACAATGATATTTCGTGTAACGTGACAACAGTTGGCGGTAATCTCATCATCCGTGCCAATAGTTTGCAAGATTTAGCAAGGCGTGGAAATCGTTACGCCCATACGCAGGGCACGTATGCTCAGCGCAGTCCTCTTGATTTTGGATTGCTGCGTAACGATGAAAGTTATCTTGATAACGGTATGACACCCACGATCGACTTCAACGGGGATGGAGCGGTGAACGTGGCTGATTTATTTCCTCACCGTCGCGCATCAGATCAATCAGATTTGATGCTCAGCGATATTGCCGCGTTTGATATTCGGGTGTTCGATCCGGACGCTATTTCATTGGCTGCGTTAAACGCTGCTGCTACCGCGATTCTGGATCTTGCACTGCCGACGGATTTAGCATCGCTGATTGCGTTGAGGACGAGGACAAGTGGTGCCCGTTTTGATGACGCGTTTTACGATAGTACGGGGGGGAGTTTCGTAAACGAACCAAACGTTCAACGCGTCAATCGTGTCGGTGCGTATGTGGATTTAGGAAAAGTTATTCCTCGGGACTCAAGTTTTTTGACCGTTCCGGGAGGAGTTAGTAACCCCGGCGGCGTTTTCCAACAGTTAGCGACGAATTCTCGAGTGGTCAGGGGTGGGACAGGAGTATTGCGTCCCGCTTTGGATTACGGAAATGAGCCGCCGATATTTGATACTGGCACATCTGATTATGACAGTACAACCATTTTGGGTGCGATACCATTGGGAAGTAACGGCATAGACGACAATGGCAACGGGCTGATTGATGAGGAGGGGGGGGAAAAATTGGTCGCTCCCTATGACGCCCCAATCCGGGGGCTGGAAGTCAAAATCCGCATGTACGAACCCAATGCGAGTCAAGCACGGCAGGTGACGGTTCGGCAAAGCATGGTTCCACAATAAATTTCGGCTGCCCCCTGCCCTGCCTGGTGGTGTTGTTCAGTGGATTTGCCAAGGTTTGTCTGCCCGCCAAATCTGGGCTGTTGGGGGCTTGGGACGCGGGGCGCTGAGCAATGGTTCAAACGATCGGGTGGCTTTTTTTGGCCGGGACGAGCACTTGAATCGCGAAGATCAGGCTGCTGAAAAACCCTAACATGATTAAAACTTGTGCGATGGCCATCGTTTGACTCCTTGCGTAATGCGTTTTCTTTGGCAAGGCGACTGACTCTGCCCTGCTATTGATTACATCGCGGTTTGCCGGACACATCTGGTCAATCGACCAACATTGACGATGGAATTCACGCCGATCAGTGCTGGCAACGGGCTGGATGTGAAGAAGTGCGAGTTGTGCCGGTTGCGCCGGCGCGTCGCTGAGGGACGACTCACCCCATCTGATACTCATCCCAACGCCAAATCTTACAACTCAATGAGTTCGAGGTCGCGGATAGGCGAGTGCGATGGGCGGCAGTTAGCAGTTAGTCATTAGTCATTAGCGAATAGCCAAGCCAATACGGGATAAGATCTAACAAGGGCACGTGGCTGAGTTCGTGGATGATGCCCCCAGTGATTCCCCGAGGCGATATTTGCATGGGAATGATTACACGTGGATGATTCACTTGCCTGCATGGTGGAGGGGCGGTTTTAGATTGGCTTGCGAAGTAGGATCAGCCCGTCACGCCGCAGTAGACCAAGGTCGCGCTGGACGACCTCCCATCCAATGCTGGTCGCGATATCGACCATGTCCGCGGTCGAGTTTCTTGGCCACCAGATCTCGTCGTCTTCCATTTGCTGAAATTCGATCGGCACGCCGCCGCGCCGCCAACCGTAGCGATTCAGTTTCTTCCAATCGGCAAACTGGTGGCAGCTATGGGCGCCGGGGCGTAGTTTGGAAAAACTGTTTGTGAGAATTTCGCGGACGTGGGTTTGGTTGTTATGACACAAAACGCCCATCGACCAAAAGAAATCAATCGATTCGGCGCCGATACAGTCGAACGAATTGTCGGTGACTTGATGGCAGGATAATCGACCATCGTACTGTTCTGGGGCCAGCCATTGACTGGCATCCTGAAAGTCAACGGTTTGCAGTTTCCCCGACGGGATCAGGTTGAGGATAGAGCGGCTCCATGCGCCCTTGCCGGGGCCCAGTTCCAGCACTTGGGCGTCGGAGGTGAGAAACGGTTTGATGCAGCGCCGGAAGACCTGGCGATAGGATCCTCCGATTCTGTTTTCTTCGCTGCGGCGGACTTTGTTGGGAAATCGCGAGACCACGTTCCCGCTGTCGTAGCCGTAGTCAAACTCTTTTTTTAACCAGTTCAGCGTTGGCATCGGGACTCCTTGGCGGCGAAGGTTGATCGTTTTACTTCTAAAAATCGTGTCACTGAATAAATAGCAAAAATGAACACCTCGACGAAGGCCAATTTAAAGGCTTCCCTGCGTCCTTTGCGTCGCTGCTTTGGGGGGCCTGGCGTGCAAGTTCTTTAGAAGATAAACGTCGGGTTTTGTTTTTAGATCGGTGTGGTGGCGGCGTTGAATATCAGTTCGTTCAGGAGCCGGGACGGCGGCTGGGCGATGGGCCAAAAACTGGGACGTATCAAACAACTCCTACCGCTTCTATGGCCGTTGCCGTTGCGGAATTGAAGTCGCGCGGTGGCTGTGGCGGTCGCGGGTTACAACGGCTGATGAGAGGGTGTCGTGAAAATCTGCCTTTGTGATGATTTGCGGGCCAACGGGAAACGGTGTGCCCCTTGTGGATCGTGCCGGTTCTGCTTCCTTGTTTCTTTCGGTTTGATGGCTGATTAAGTCTTTGGATGGGGTGTTTGAGATGGGGGGGATGGGGTGTTTAAGCCAAACTTCGCACGACGCAGGCGATCGCGTCGGCTGTGTTTTTGACTTCGTGAACGCGGATGACTTGGATGCCCTTGATGGCCAATAGCACGCTGATTCCGAGCGTGCCGGCGTCTCGGTCGACCGATTTGTCGCCCAGCAGTTTGCCGATGAACCCTTTGCGGGAATGGCCGACCAAGATCGGGCTGAATGTTTCATGGAAACGTTCGGCTTGATGGATTAACTGTAAATTGTGTTCGTGAGTCTTCCCAAATCCGATGCCGGGATCTAAGCAAATGCGCGACGCATCGATACCGTGATTTAATAACCACCGTTTACGCGCGATCAGGTATGCTAAAATTTCGGTGGAAACATCGTCGTAGGTCGGGTTGTCTTGCATGGTCTGCGGCGTACCCTGCATATGCATCGCGCAGACTCCTGCACCGGTATCTGCAGCGACGTTGATCATCCCGGTATCGCCTTGAAGGCCCGTCACGTCGTTGATGATTTCAACGCCGGCATCAATCGCGGCGGCGGCCACGATTGATTTCGAGGTGTCGATCGAAATAGGGACCGCAGTTCGTTTGACGATCGCCTCGATGACCGGAATGACTCGGTCGAGCTCTTCTTGAGGTTCGACTGGGGTGCTGTAGGGACGCGTGCTTTCGCCACCCACGTCCAAGATCGCGGCACCGTCTTGGACCAGTCGCAGCGCGTGGTCGGTGGCTGAGGTCACGCTGTTGAAGTTGCCACCGTCGGAAAAGCTGTCCGGTGTGACGTTGACGATGCCCATGATCGCCGGTCCGCCAGCGCAGTCAAGCATTCGTGTTCTAAGTTGCCAATTCGTTGCAGGCATGGGAAGCAATTTATTCAGAAGTGAAAGGGCTAGTGTTATTGCATTATAGAGTAAGGGCCGTTTGTGCATGCGCGGTGTCCGCGGCCCAACGTCCAGCCGCTGTTGCGGAGAGGATTTAGGTCGGGTTTTTACGTGTTTGGGGCGGTTGCGCGACCCGGCGGGATTCGGGATGGCGAGCATTGTGAATTGATGTCGAAATGGTACAATCTGTAGTTGATAAATCATGACTCAAATCCCTCTCTTTTTACGTGTTTACCGCTGGCCAAAGTTAGTCGATTTCATCGGCAGCGGCCCCGGAACATTCTTGAAAAAGGGTGGGTAGCGGCTGATAGAAAAGGTTCCGTTTTCTCACTTGGGGCGCCCAAGCCTAAGTGGCTCAAGCGGCGGGCCAATCGACCGTTCAAGGCACCTCAAACAAAGGCACACAATTGTCTAACGATACGCCCGAAGATCCTAACGACGAAATCGAAAACGGTGGCCAACCTGACAACGCCACGCCTCCTGACGGTCTCAAACCGGGAACGTCGATCGTTCAGTTGCCGATCGAAGATGAGCTAAAAAGTAGCTACCTGACCTACGCGATGTCGGTCATTATTTCGCGCGCGTTGCCTGATGTGCGGGACGGGCTCAAGCCGTCCCAGCGACGGATTTTGGTTGCGATGAATGATTTGAATCTTTCCCCCGGTGCTGCACGTGTCAAATGCGCCAAAATCTCGGGTGACACCAGTGGTAACTACCACCCGCATGGCGAAAGTATCATCTATCCGACGCTGGTGAGGATGGCTCAAGAATGGAACATGCGGCACACGTTGGTCGATAAGCAAGGGAACTTCGGTTCGATTGCGGGGCTGCCCCCGGCGGCGATGCGATATACCGAAGCCCGTATGTCTGCCGTTGCGGCGTTGATGCTTGAGGATATTAAGCTCGACACGGTCGACTTCACGCCGACCTACGATGAACGCCGGCTTGAACCGACAGTGTTGCCAAGCAAATTTCCGAACCTGTTGGTCAATGGTTCCAGCGGTATCGCGGTGTCGATGGCGACTTCGATTCCGCCGCATAATCTGGGTGAGGTCTGCGACGCGGTTGATTTATTGATCGAAAATCCCGAGTGTTCGATTTCCGAAATTATGCAAGTGTTGCCAGGCCCGGACTTTCCAACGGGCGGCATCATCTGCGGCCGGGCGGGCATTTTGAAGGCCTATCACAATGGCCGCAGCACGATCCGGCTTCGGGCTCAATGTGAAATTGAAAGCTACAAAAAAGGGAAATCGACACGCAGTCGGATTGTCGTCAGTGAAATGCCGTTTCAGCAATCACGCGACAACGTCGTCGAAAAGATTGCGAAACTGGTCAAAGAAGATCGCGTCAAAGGTATCGTTGACATCAAGGATCTTAGTGATCTGAAGGATCCGGTGAAGCTATTCATCGAGCTCAAGAACGATGCCGATCCCGAGGTTGTGCTGAACCAGTTATATAAGTTTTCGCCGTTGCAGACATCGTTTTCGATGAATTTCATGGCATTGGTGGATGGCAAACCGCGCGAACTTTCGATCAAGGATTTCCTGCGTGAATTTCTGCGGCATCGTGTGGAAGTAATCCGGCGGCGGACTGAGTTTTTGCTATCGCGCGCCCGGAAGCAAAAACACACCGTCGAAGGTTTGTTGATGGCGTTGGCTGACATCGACAAAATCATCAAAATCATTCGCGCGTCCAAAACTCAGGCGGAAGCGAAACTGGGGCTGATGGGCGTTGAGTGTCCTGCATCGATGATGAAGCAAGCGCTGGGCGCCGATGGTTTCGAAATCTTCCAGCAGGAACGCGGCGACAAAAGCGTTTATAATTTGACCGCCATCCAAGCCGACGCGATTCTTCGGATGACGTTGGGGCAGTTGGTCAATCTTGAACAAGAACGGCTTTCCGATCAGCATGCGAAATTGTTAGAGGAGATCAAAGAGTACTTGCGGATTCTGTCGGACAAAGCCAACATCATGGCGATCATCAAAGACGACATGATCGAAATCAAACGCAAATACGCCGACGCCCGTCGGACGCGTATGTCCGACGAAGAGGTCTCCGACATCGATATGGAGGATTTGATCGATGAAGAGAATATGGTCGTCTCGATCAGCCATCGTGGGTATATCAAACGCACGCCGGTCAGCACTTACCGGGCTCAAAAGCGCGGAGGGACCGGTATCAAGGGTGCCAAAAGCGAAGACGAAGATCCTATCGAACATGTGTTCGCCGCCAGTACGCATTCCTATCTGTTGTTCTTTACCGATAAAGGTAAAGTTTATTGGTTGAAGGTTTACCAACTGCCTCAGTTAAGCCGCGAGAGTCGTGGGCGTGCGATCGTGAATTTGCTGTCGTTGGATGAAGGCGAGTCGATTGCTTCGTGTCGCGCGATCCAAGACTTCAACGCCGAAGATCATTATTTGATTATGTGCACGAAAAAGGGATTGGTTAAAAAGACGCCGCTGTTGGATTACGGCCGTCCTCGGGCCAACGGAATTATTGCCATCAAGTTGCGCGATGATGATGCGCTGATTAAAGCGGTTGTCGCCCAAAAGGGAGACGAACTTGTGATGGCGACCACCGATGGAATGGCCATCCGATTCAAAGAATCCGATGCGCGACCGATGAGCCGCAACACCAGCGGTGTAAAGGGAATTTCACTTCGAGAGGGCGACGAAGTAGTCGGGATGGTCGTGGCAGACCCGGAAGCAACGCTGTTTACCGCGTGCGAAAAAGGTTACGGGAAAAGAACGTTGTTTGGTCCCAACCAAAATGACGACGGTGACGAAGACAGTGGTGAGGGCGAAGACGAAACCAGCGGTTCGGCGCGGTATCGCACTCAGAATCGTGGAGGAAAAGGGCTGCGGGATATTAAAACCACTGACCGCAACGGTAAAGTCATCAGCATCGTGACGGTCAAAGATGATGACGAATTGCTTCTGATGACCAGTGGCGGCAAGATTCAGCGCATCGCGTGTAACGATCTGGGCGTGATCGGGCGAAACACTCAGGGAGTGCGAGTCATGAGATTGTCCGACGATGATACCTTGGCAGTGATCGCGCGGGTGCCTCGGGATGAGAACGACGATGATGATCCGGCCGCCGCCGCACCATCCAGTGGTCCTCAAGGTGATCCCGTTCCCCAAGGTGACACCGTTCCCCAAGGTGATGCTGGTGCCGAAAGTAAAGAAACCGTGGCCGATTTAGCAGAATCAAACCCGGATAAATCGAATACCGATCAATCGGGGGCAGATCAAACGTCCGCTGACCAACCGGACTCCAGTTCAGACGGTTAAAGATCGGAACCAAAGCGCATTCGGCCTTGATTCTGTTGGCGATTTTAGCGATCAGTTCGGACAATGGGCGGTCGGATTTTCCGCCGGCCGCCCGTTGAACTGCCCGTTGGGGCGGTGGAGAATGAAGATTTTAGCGCAACCGTATTACGAGTTCGATTGTGTTACTGTTGACGGGCGGCGGTCCAAAGTTTGGATGCTTGGAGACGCAGCGCGTCGGCATTGGGGTAGGCCTGGAGCGCTTCCAAACGAGCTGCCAGTTCTTCGATTCGGCGCGCACAGGATCGTAGTTCGTCGATGCGATCAGGGTTTGGCTGCCGTTGATTGGATTGTAAGGCCGCGTTGGAGTGGTTGGTGATGATGGCGTCGGTGGGGGCGGGAGTAGAAGGTGACCGCAGTGTGGACGCGGTGTCTTTTTGTTCGGACATGACGCTGCGCAATTGTTGGTTGAAAAGGTCATCTGGGGACACCGGGGTATCGGCTGCTGTGGTTGCTGACCGGTCTGTTTTTTCAGTGGTCGTGAAATCAGAGGGCTCGCTAGTGGCCGATCCGAAGGTCGGGGGCAGTTCCATGCCTTGTAAGGATTTCGAAATTCCGCCGCCCAATTGGGCTCGGATGGCTTGGATTTCGATCATCATCTCTTCATCGATCGGCCGAGAATTTACCGCTGACGCGGCGGGAGGGGACACGGCGGGAACTGTTTTTGCCGTCCCCGCTTTGATCGGTGTTTGGGGGGGCCGAGAAGGCGCTTGGTTTTGGACGTTTGTATTTTTTTTGTCACCCCAAATGGAACTTTGGAGATCTGGAGGCGTCAGTTTACCGACCGACCGATTGTCGGTCGGCGTGGCCGCCGGTGGTGCTTGTTGCGTCGCGATTTGCGCCTCGGTTACGTTAGTGACGGCCGAAAAAATCGTGACCGCAATGAGAACCCGCGGAAACGATTTGACCAAGAGGGACGCAACAGCCATGATGTGGAAACCTTTCGATGAATTTGTTTTTCACTACCATTAGACATTACCGAAGTTGAGGTGTTCCGGTGCAGATGGCACCGCTGAGGGTAGCGGATTGCCTAAGTGTGTCTACTGGAGTTGGTAATTTGTGATCGAGGATTTAACAACGATTCAACAAGGAGCACGGGTTTGCTGGATGTTGAATAGTGCTCCGGCGGTTTGAATTGTGGCAGCGGAATTGTCGTAAAATTAGTTGTCAGTGTGTGAATTCAAACCGACCGTTGGATTGGCTGGAATTGACCCGTTTTCTGAAAAGGCCGGGGCGGTTTGTGTGGGACGTTGCGATTGCCGTTGTTCCCCTTATAAACTTGTCAATACAGCCAGATTTTTCACTGACGTGGCTCGTTTGTCGCAACAACATGGTTAATTTGAGATAAAATTGGATGGTTCTGTTTGAACAGTCCCCCCATTTTTAAGTGGCCGGGGCGTTTCGTTAGAGACAACATGTTGTGTGAAGTCAGTCGCCAGACCATGCCGGCGCGACGGCAAATAAGTAAATCAACCGAGAGAAATTATGATTAAGTTTTCTGCTGCATCTGAATCGGTCGTCGGACGATTAAGCCGAGCACCGTTGGGGCTAATGGTTTGTGCGGGATTAGGTTGCGTTGTCGCGGTTTCATCGGCGGCGGGTTTTGCTCAAAGTGTGGTGTCTCAATACAAGACAATTCCGACCAATGCGAAGTTCCGCGATATCGACTTTGATGGTCTTTCGGGTGAAGCCAAACGCGTGGCGTCGAAGAGAAATTCCGAAGCGCGTCGTCAGCGCACTGAGGCTAAAGCCAAAGCCAGAGATGGGATCGAAAATGGCAACATAGAAGCAGCCAAGGATTACTTGAACGGTTACGTCTATCCGTTGATGACTCAACCGGATGAACTGGCCGATGCCGGTTCGATGCGTGACGGTTTCTTCCGGACATTTTTGCGTGCAGATCTCAGCCAGCAAGCTCGTCAGCAATTGATCAGCGGTTCGATCCTGCCGGCAATGCAAACGATCGCCAAGGGCAGCGACTACTACCCGGCGGCCCGTTTGAATGCGGTCGCGGTGATCGGTCGTTTGGATGATCGTGGGTTGGTTCGCAGCGGCGGAGAGGCGACGCCGCCGATTCCTTCGGCTGCGGCGTTTGATTTTCTTGTTGAGTTGTTGAACGACGAAAAGATGCCGGCCTATTTAAAAGCGACCGCGATGCAAGGGATTACCCGGCATCTTATAATCGATCGCGCTGTGGAAGGCCGTTTGTTAGATGGTGGGGCCCGAAGTTTGCTGACAACCTTCGCCGTCAATACTATCGAAGGAAAAACGCCTGGCCAAGATCAATGGAAACCAGAATTGGATTACTGGCTAAAACGCAGGTCGGTGCAGTTGATTGGCGAAGTTGGGCTTGCCGGTCCCGGGGGACAGTTCATCGAACTGATGTTGAAGATTGCGAGCGATCAAACGCAAACCCTGTGGATGCAATTCGATGCCGTCAAATCGCTGCGAAAGATTAACTTCGCTGGGATACCAGCGGATAAAGCTTCCGAAGTGGTGCTGGGGGTGACAGATTTTTTGCAGCGCTCTTTAACGCAAGAAGCGACCCGCATCCAAAGGTTGCTCGGCGATTTGGTCTATAAAAACATTCTTTACGGTGACAACGATTTTGAAGTCAGCGGCACCAAGTTCGCAGCGAACATCGGGAAATCCGGCGGAATGTTGGGAATGGGTGGCCTTTCCAAAATGGACATGATGGATGATATGAACGATTCGATGTTTGGCGGCAGTGGCACCAAGGAACCGCCGGCGACATTAGTCGAACTGCCAACATATCAACTGAACTTGATTCGGCGTCGAATGAAAATGTTAGCTCACACCTGCAACGACGTGCTCAATAACGCCCGTGGTTTGGCTGCTTCGACCGATGGAGAAGAACGACAGTTGGTCCGCGCGGTTGGGAAGTTTACCGAAAAGTTCATGCAGGACTCCAATACCGGCGTGGTCAATTTGGATGAAATAGACCAAACAGGACCCCAGCGGGTCAGCTACACGGAGCAGTTGCAGTCGATTTGCATCGGCGCCGCGGACAGTATTGAGCGCTTGATCGCGAGATATAAAGGCAAAGGCAATGTCAATGACGACGCCAGCGGTGATCCTCAACCGGCGGTGGATCCGGTCGATCCTCTTGGTTTGGGCAGTTAGAGGCGATGGCTTTATTCACGATTGTCATAACCACGTCCAACGACAAAGACGTTCTGGAGCGAATAGCGCAGCGGTTGATTGCCAATAAGATGGCCGCCTGTTGTCAACTGACCGAACCGGTGAAGAGTGTCTATCGTTGGGAAGGCGCTGTGGAATCTGCGGTTGAATTTGAACTTAAAATCAAAACGCGGACCGATCGGTTCGGCGTTGTTGCGGACCTGATCCAGACGCTGCACAACTACGATGTTCCTGAGATCTGCGCCGTGGCGATCGATGAAGTCAGCCAATCGTACGGGGATTGGATGAAGGCTCAAATCGAGTAACAAGATGATGTTGGCGTGGGCGAGTGTATGGTTATGACTTGGCGTAACCGTATTTCTTGGGTTCGGCTTTGGCAGATAACGCCTTGCGATCGATCAGTGGTTCGACGGCCGATTTACCAAGGAGATTGCCGAGTCGTTCTTGGATTTGGTCGTTGATGTCGATGCCGCGATTGGATTTCAATTGAACGTGCATGCCGTCTTTCAAAATCAAATCAATTTCCAATTTCTTACTGCCGGGGTAGCCTCGAATGATTTCGTAGGCTGTTTTTAATGTGTCCTGGGGGTGGGTGTTTTGATCGATCATGATTTTGATCCCGTAGGACATGTTGCTGCTCAGGGCGTCGATGGGGATAACTCTGTCGATGATCAGATTGGCTTCATCGCCACCGCGATAATCCAATCGGCCTTGGACTACAACGACGGCGTCGGGAACCACGAATTGCCCGAAGTTCACATAGTCGGTGGGCCACAGGATGCTGCGGATGGCACCTTCGACATCCTCCAGATCGAACATCGCGTACTTTGTTGGCGAATTTGGGTCGCGCGGGTTTTTGACGTGGGACTGTTTGACTGACGCGATCATGCCGCCCATCGTGACCCGGTCGCGGTCTTTGGTGCCTTCAAGGTTTCCTGTTGTGTGAGAGGCGAATGACTTCAGTCGGTCGACGTATTGGGCCAACGGGTGGCTGGTGAGGTAAAACCCGAGGACTTCTTTTTCGGAGTTTAACATGAACCGTTCTTCCCAATCGGGAACCTCGGGCAAGTCGATGCTGGCGGCTTCATCGTCGTCGGTGTCATCGTCATCGCCGCCAAAGAGCGACTTCTGTCCGCTGAGTTTGTCCTTTTGTGCCGCCGCGCCGACTTGGACGGCTTTGTCTAGCACCGCGGTCAGTTGGGCGCGGGTTGCGCCGAAGCAGTCCATCGCCCCGGCCTTGATCAATGTTTCGATCGATGAGCGACTGCATTTGCTGGATTCTAGGCGTTCGCAGAAATCAAAAATGTCTTTAAAAGGACCGTTTTCGCCACGTTCTGCCATGATGGCTTGGGCTGCTGAGATTCCGCATCCCTTGATCGCTGACATCGCGAACATAATTTTGTTGTCGACAACCGCGAAATTGACGTCCGATGAATTGACGCTGGGCGCGACGTATTCGATGCCCATGCGGATGCAGTCTTCTAAGTGTTCAACCAGATCGTCCTTACGGGTGAAGTTGCGTCCGGGGATGTCGCCGGTCAGCAATGCCGCCATGAACTCGACTGGGTAGTGGGTTTTTAAGTACGCGGTTTGGAACGCCAGCATCGCGTAGGCGGTCGAGTGACTTTTGTTAAAGCCGTAGCCCGCGAATTTGATGATCATGTCCCACAGGTCTTGGGCTTCCTTTTTACTGAGCCCGTTTTCCACCGCGCCGGCCATGTACTGTTCGTAGTTCTGAGCGATCAGGGCTTCCTTCTTTTTACTGATCGCTTTAATGCAGGTGTACGCGGCGGCCAATCGGATATTGCCAACCCGGTTGAGGATCTGCATGACTTGTTCCTGATAGACCATGACGCCGTGGGTCTCTTCCAGAATTTCCTTCATCGCGTCGGTTTTGTATTCGGGTTCTTTGCGCCCGTGTTTGACTTCGATGTAGTCTTGGACCATACCGCCTTCGAGTGGCCCGGGACGATAGAGGGCGTTGGTGGCGATCACGTCGCGGAAATGATCGGGTTTCATCTTTTGCAAAAGGTCGCGGATGCCGCCGCTTTCGAGCTGAAACACGCCTTTGGTTTCCCCACGCTGCAGCAGCGCGAAGGTGGCCAGATCGTCCAAAGGAAACTTTAGCGGGTCGATGTCCTTGCCGGTGGTTTGTTTGACCAATGTGAGGGCGTTACTGAGCACGGTCAGCGTTTTGAGACCGAGAAAGTCCATCTTCAACAGCCCTGCGGCTTCGACGTCGTTCATCGACCATTGGGTGATGACGTCTTCTTTACCGGCCACGCGGCCCAGGGGCACGTAGTCGGTCAGCGGCCCATCGCTGATCACGACGGCCGCGGCATGGGTACCGATATTCCGCGCCAGTCCTTCTAACTTTAATGCGAAGTCAAGCATTTCGGCGACTTCGGGATCGCCTCGATAGGCGGCTTTGAGGTCGTCAGAGGTTTCGATGGCTTCTGCTAATTTGATGCCTAATTGGTCGGGGACCATTGCGGTAATCTGATTCACTCGGGCCAGCGGGATACCCAAGGCGCGGCCGACGTCTTTGATCGCGGCGCGGGCCTTCATCGTGCCGAAGGTGCCGATTTGGGCGACACTGTCTTCCCCGTATTTTTCTTTCACGTAGGTGATGACTTCGCCGCGCCGTTCCTTGCAAAAGTCGATATCGATGTCGGGCGCTTCTAAGCGATTTTCATCTAAAAAACGCTCAAACAGCAGATCGTATTGCAGCGGGCACGCGTGGCTGAGATAGAGTGCGAAACAGACGATCGCACCCACGCCCGATCCACGAACGGTCGAAGGAATGTCCATTGCCCGGGCTTTGTGGACAAAGTCCCAACAGATCAAAAAGTAGTCGGCGAACCCGAGTTTATTGATCACGCCGAGCTCACGATCAAGCCTGGCTTGGACTTCTTCGGACAACACGCCGTCGACGCAGCGCTGGGGATTGTCCTGGTAACGATCCTTGAGCCCGGCTTCGCACAAAGCGCGGAGTCTGGCTTCAGGGGATTCGTCTTCGGGGGCCAGTTGAAAGATGGGAAAAAATCGTTTGCCCAATTCTAATTCGATGTCGACGGTGTCAGCGATTTCTTGGCTGCGGCTGACGGCGTGTTCCAGCCCTTGGAAATTGCGGTACATTTCTTCTGGTGGACGCAGATAAAATTCGCTGCCTTCCATTTTCATCCGCGCCGCATCGGTGCGGAATTTCCCCATGTTGATGCACAACATGACGTCTTGGGCTTCGGCATCTTCGCGATCGACGTAGTGGCAATCGCTGGTCGCGACCAAGGGCAATCCGACGTTGTTGGCAACTTCGACGGCACCTTGAAGTTGGGTCCGTTGGATGTCGACGCCGTTGTTCATGATTTCGATGAAGTATCGATCGCCGAAAAGGTTGTGAAACCAACCGGCGATGTCTTTGGCTTCTTTGAGGTGGTCTTCGGCGGAGTTGCCGTTGCCTCGAACGATTGCACGTGAAAATTCCGAAGACACGCAACCGCTGAGGCAGACGATGCCTTCGTGATGGGCTTCTAAGAGTTCTTTGTCGATACGTGGTTTGAAGTAGAAGCCTTCCAACGCGGCGTGTGATGCCATTTTGACTAAGTTTTTAAATCCCGTCGCGTTTTGACACAGCAACGTCAAGTGGTAGCTGGATTCGCGTTTGCCGTTCGCCGAACCGCCGCCTTTGGTGCGCCGACTGCCCGGCGCGATGTAGGCTTCGTAACCGATGATGGGATTGATGTCTTTGGCTTTGCAGGCGTTATAAAACTGTAGGGCGCCGTGGAGGTTGCCGTGATCGGTCAGCGCTAGGGCGTTCATGCCGTGGTCGGCAGTGCGTTGGACCAGTTTGGGAATGGAGCTCGCCCCGTCCAACAGGCTGTAGTGACTGTGGCAGTGAAGATGGACGAACGGGCGCTGCGACATTAGAGTACCTAGTGGTGGGCGATCATCGGCGAAATTGCTAGCGGGATTATTCTATCGAATAGGTCGATGGTTTTCTATTCGACGCAAAAACGCAAAAGGTGAATCCAAACTGGTATTCCCCGAACGTTTGGTTTTTGATAACACCATTCCACGGGTGACGGGGCTGCCGGTTTGTCAAAAGGATTTGACGTAACCGATCGACGATTTCGGTCAGACGGTTTGACTGATATCGGCATCAGATACGTTCACCTTGAACCCCCCTCTGCTGGCATGGATGCCGACTTTTCAATGGCTTGGTAGCCTTGAACGGCGGGCTTTAAATCCACACCAGACAAACAAACTATGTCAAGTTGTGGACAGAACAATGGCCGATTCCGATTCAATCGAACAGGACAGTGAACCAACGCCCTTCCTTTCGCGCGCGTTGATCGGACGATTTTTAGCGGTGGGATTATTCTTGGCGTTGGGAACGTTTGCGGTGATTCAGTCAATCAGCGGCGGCGATGAAGATCCGCACGCCGACCATGATCACCCCGCAGTGACCGAATCAGAAAACCAGCCTGAGGCGAAACCAGTCGCTTTTGTCGCCGCGGTGAAACCGTCGTCTACGAGCACCACCAATTCACCGGTCCCTAAACCCAGCGTCAACTTTGGCGGTACCAATAAAGTGATCAAGCCGGCGGTTGTGGTCACGCCGTCGTCTTCACCGTTTTCTAAAACCGGCAGCAACCCGGTCAGCAAACCCGTTAATACGCCTGCGAAAATCGCCCGCCCGACCTCCGGGTTTTCGATCGGAAGCCAGTCACAACCCAAACCGCGGGTCGCTTCCAGTTTCAACAAACCTTCCACGTTGAGTCCATCGGCTTCACAAGGTTTCGGTGTGATCCAACGCTCGGCGGCGACAACACCGTCTGCGGCAATAACGAAACCCGGGCCGCAAACTAGACCTGCGGTAACTCCCAAACCACCGGAACGGCTTGCTCAAGCTAACAGCAGTGGTTTTGCACCCAAGATTAGCAGCATAGGTTTCGGTAATCCAGCCACAAGTGCGAGCCGCCCGTCAACGAACTTCGGTGATTCGGTAAATTCGGTGGCGAAATCTGCCGCAGCGGCGACCAGTAAAAGTTTTGGCGACTTACGTAGTTCGGTGAACTCAGGTGCGGGAGCTCTGTTGGCCGCTACTAAAAAAACGGTCGACGGCGCTGCCAACGCGGGTACCAACGCGGCGGTAGATTTAACCAAGAAAACATCGTCGACGTTGTCAAATTCCTTCGATCAGTCAAATTCCTTCGGTCGGTCGGGGTCTACGGCGCGGACATCGGGGCAGGCTTCGAGTCCGAGTTTTGGGAAATCGGATTTGACGCCCCAGGGGAGTTCCAGCGTCGCGCCGTCGAACCCTTCGGCGGTGTTGCGACCGGTGCAATCTTCGACCAGTAACAACGGCGGTTTGCGATCGTTCGCCGACCGTCGGTCTGGGGCGCCGACCACCCCGCCGGCGACAACCAAACCCGGTCCAACGCGCTCCTTTTCCAACTCCAGCCGGCCCGTTCAAAGTAGGCCTTTTGGTAGCGCGGCGACCACCGCGACTCGACCACAAACAGCGCGCCCACAAGCCGCGCGTCCACAAACAGCGCGCCCACAAGCCGCGCTTTCACAAGCCACTCGTCCGCTAACTAACCGCCCTAGTTCTCTGGCGTCATCAGCCCGGCCGGCGTTAGAAACCACGCGGTCAAGTTCGCCGAGATTGCCGGCACAGCGAAACGTTTCTTCGTCCACGCAATTGAACGCTCAACTGGCCAGTTCGCTCAGCGCGCCTATTTTGAACACTCCCGGTGATCGAAAATTAGAAGGGGTGCAAGCACCGTCTTTAACGATTGAAAAAGTTTCTCCGCGCGAAATTCAAGTCAACCAGTCGGCGGACTTCGAGATCAAAGTTCGCAACGTGGGCCGAGTGGTCGCTAACGATGTGATGGTGGTTGACCGAGTTCCATCGGGGACTGAGTTCATTGGTGCGTCTCCCGAACCGTCGAAATTGGATCGCGGTGGTGACGTTCAATGGACGCTCGGTTCGATCGAACCGGGGCAGGAAAAACGAATCCGATTCCAGTTACGACCGACCCAACCGGGAGAAATCGGCAGCGTTGCCCATGTGCTGTTCGCAACGCAAGCGTCGATGCGGACGGTGGTTACGAAACCCGTTTTAGACATCGTGCATTCAACGCGGCCGAGGGTGCTGATTGGTGACAACGTGGTGTTTGAGGTGATTGTCGAAAATAAAGGTGATGGCCCGGCGACCGACGTCATCGTTCAAGAAGAAGTTCCAGACCAATTGGAGTATCAAGAAGGGTTTCGGCAACTGGAATACGAGGTCGGAACGCTGATGCCAGGACAGAAACGGAAAATCCAACTCGCGCTACGGGCGGATAAGGTTGGGCCGTTTCGCAACGTCGTCTTTGTCTCTGGCAAAGGGGGACTGGAGGCGAAGCATGAAATCGATGTCGAAGTGATCGCGCCCGAAATTAAAGTCACCAGTGACGGCCCCAGTCGACGGTTTTTACAGCGGCAAGCGACGCATCAGTTCACGATCGAGAACCGTGGAACTGCCGAAGCCAGTAATGTTAACCTGATCGCACGGTTGCCCAGCGGAGTACGGTACGTCAGTTCGGACAATCGCGGGCGCTACGATTCCAACTCCCACGCAGTGTACTGGAAGATGCCAAGTCTTAAAGATGGGGTCGCGGGTACCGTCGAATTGACCACGGTCCCGGTAGAAGTAGGGCGACAAGACATCAAATTTCAGGCCAACGCTGATTTGAGGCTGACCGCGGAGACGACTCAAGAGATGTCGGTCGAACATTTGGTGGACGTTCATTTTGAAATTGACGATGTGGTCGATCCTATCGAAGTCGGCACCGACACGACCTACCGGTTGAGGATTCTCAATCAGGGCACCAAAGTCGCCGGCAACGTTCAGTTACAGGTGGAGTTCCCGCGCGGGCTATCGCCGACGGACGTTGATGGCGACTTGCGGCATCAGATTCAAGGTCAGCAGGTCGCATTTGAGCCGATCAGCAGTCTGCCGCCGGGACGCGAAGTGCAGCTTTCGATTCGCGCCCGAGGGAATGCTCCTGGGGATCACCGAATCATCGCCAGTATCCGTTCGGACGGACGTGAGGTCGAAGTGTCCAAAGAAGAGACTACCCGCGTTTACTCTGACCGGTAAAATTCGCACCGTGAAATAGTGGTCGCCGAGGGAGCTTTGATTTGGGGGAGCTTCAATTTTTTGGGGCGATTTTTGGGGCGATTGAAACGACTGTTGCCCCCGTTTGGCTTGAAATAGCCTTGTTCCCGTAAATATCGCCCCCCTTTTGCACTGTCGCACCAGATTGCTTCTGGTAAACTCTGAGGCTCAAAAATTACCGATGTTGAACCCATCTATTGCGGAACTAAAATTCGATGAGACGTTATCTGATTGCGGGAAACTGGAAAATGAACCTCAACCGCAGCGACGCTGTTGAGCTGGCTAAGGGGGTTGCGGCGGCGGACGTTGGCGACAACGCTGACGTGCTGGTTTGTCCTTCAAATGTCTACTTGGACGCCGTGGCCAACGCGGTATCGGGTTCCAAAGTCGCCGTTGGGGGGCAAGACGTGTACTTCGAATCCGGCGGCGCGTTCACCGGAGAAACCTCCACCGATATGCTCAAAGATGTCGGTTGTCGCTACGTGATCCTCGGCCACAGCGAACGGCGTAACGTCATCGGCGAATGCGATCAACTGATCAACAAAAAAGTCCACGCAGCATTGGCTGCAGGGTTGACGCCGGTCCTATGCGTCGGGGAGCTGCTCGAAGAACGTGAGGCCGGTAAGACCTCCGAAGTCGTGCAGACTCAGATGACAGGTTCTTTAAAGGACGTTTCTGACCAGCAGATGGCTAAAATCGTTATTGCTTATGAGCCCGTTTGGGCGATCGGGACAGGGAAGACGGCTTCTCCCCAGCAGGCTCAAGAGGTTCATGCTGATCTTCGCAAAATGTTAGCCACGGAGTATAATCAATCTGTCGCCGATGCCGTGCAGATCTTGTACGGTGGTAGTGTGAAACCTGATAACGCCGCAGAACTGTTGGGACAGCCCGACATCGACGGTGCGTTGGTTGGCGGAGCATCGCTCAAGGCCGATAGTTTCGCGGCCATCATCGCGGCAGCCAATTAGGTTGCGGCGATGTTCATTTCGCAAACGTGGAAGTCGCGTTTCGATTCTGCGTTTGTTTTATTGCAATTGTTAAGTGATCGTCAAATGAGTGTACTCGAATTTAGTTTTCTCAGTCAAATGGAAATCCTCAGTCAAATGAGAATCGGGCTGGGGTTATTCCAATTGTTGCTTTTGTTGGGATCGGTATTTCTAATCCTGTTGATTCTGGTCCAACGCGGCAAAGGCGGCGGGCTGACTGGAGCACTCGGCGGCATGGGCGGGCAAAGTGCATTCGGTGCAAAAGCCGGAGATGCGTTTACCAGAGTTACAGTGATTACGTCGCTGGTTTGGATCACGTTGTGCATGGTCACGATCGCCCTGTTCAACAAACCACCACCTAAAACCGTCAACCGCACCAAGTCGCCAATCGATATTGCCCGGGATATGGAAAACGGTGTCTTCTCAGATGGCGAACAAGATGGTGCCCCGGCCGCAGGAAGTTCATCGATTGGGGCTCCGGACGATACGCCCAAGTCGCCCGCTGATAGTGGTGAAACGGCTGATGATGACACCGCGGAGAGCGTGGGGACTGATGACGACGCCGCAGGCAGCACCGCGAAAAGCACCGACCAAATTCCAGACGCAGAAGATTCCAACAACTCCGACACAGACAACTCCGACACAGACGACGCCGACACAGACGACTCCGACACAGACGTTGACGAAGATGTGGCTGATACTGACAGCGCTGACAATGAAGAATCTGAAACCACTTTAGAAGAATAAGGCAGCGCGGTTGGGCGCAATTCTTTCGCCCTAAGCGAGCTGTTTTTTTAGCGCTATTGTTTTATCAAGTTGGAGCGTGATTTGTTACTGAGCATGACGGGACATGGACAGGGCGCTGCGGCGAACGATCTTGCTCAGGTGACGGTCGAAATTCGCACGGTCAATAACCGATTTTTGAAACTCAACGTCTACAGCGAACTCAATGCGCAGTTCCAGTCTGAACTTGAATCACAAATCAAGGCGTCTATCAACCGAGGTTCCGTGAGTGTGCGGGTCAATGCGCTGTTGCAAAAACGCCAACAGGAGTACGCGCTTAACAAAGACGCAATCAACGCCTATTGGTTGCAATTGTCGGAAATTGCCGGTGGTTCTCAGTCCGTGGGAATTGAATCGGTGATGGGGCTTCCAGGGGTTGTCGACGATGCGGCTAGGGAAGACCGTTCAGAGATTATCTGGCCTTTGGTGAAAATCGCCGCGGCCGAAGCGTTGAAGCACTTGGGGGAGATGCGATCCCAAGAAGGCGACGCAATGTTGACCGACGTGTTGGCCAACTGCCAAACGATAGAGGCTCAGTTGACATCGATTCAAAGCATAGCGCCGCGGATGGTGGATGCTTACGTGAAGAAAATGACTGACCGAATCAACAGCATGTTGGAGAAGTTCGAAGTTACCTTCGGCGCGTCGGACATCATCAAAGAGGTTGGCGTGTTTGCCGAACGCTGTGATATCTCCGAAGAGGTCGTGCGGTTGGGCAACCATATTGATCAATTCAATAAAATTGCAGACCTACCCCAAAGCAATGGGAAGAAGTTGGAATTCATTGTCCAAGAGATGTTACGGGAAACGAACACGATCGGGTCGAAGTCAAATGATTCTGACATCGCCAACCACGTTGTAGAGATCAAAACAGCAATCGAACGCATCCGCGAAATGGTTCAGAACGTTGAGTAGCCGGTGAACTCAGACCCAAAAAGCAATACGCAACACGCCGTTGAATCTCCCTCCGAGGGGCGATTGGTAATTTTTTCCGGTCCATCGGGCGTGGGGAAAACCACGGTGTTAGCTGCAATTCATAGGAACTGTCGGCGTCCGCTTATGATGAGTGTATCCGCCACGACGCGGTCTCGGCGCACCGGCGAGGTCGAAGGTGTCAGTTACTATTACTTATCCGACGAGGAATTCCGGCGGCGAGTCAACAACGATGAATTCCTTGAATATACTGAGGTTTTTGGACGTGGGCATTGGTACGGGACACTCAAAGCAACCGTTAAGGCTGGTTTAACCGAAGGAAAATGGGTAATTTTAGAGATTGACGTCGAAGGTGCCCAAAAGGTGCTCAAACATTACCCTAATGCGATTACAATTTTCGTCCATCCCGGAAGTGCGGAAGAACTGGAACGACGCCTACGCGGACGCGGAACAGAGACAGAAACGGCGTTGCAGCGACGGTTGGAAGTCGCCCAGCGCGAACTTGATATGGCGACGCTATATCAGCATGTCGTGATCAATCAATCGGTCGAACAAACAGCGGCCGAAATTTGCCAGATATTAGAAAGTGTGGAATAATCCTGCATGTACGATGAACTAAAAGAAGAAGAAATTGTCCGAAAAGTTGGTGGACGTTTTAAATTATCAACACTGATCCAGAAGCGTCTGGTGCAGTTAAACCAAGGCGCCCGTCCGCTGATTCAGACCAAGGAATCTGACAACATGTCGATCGTTTTGAAAGAGATTTTGACCGACAAAATTTTCTTGGATACATCTGACAACGTTGGATTGAATCAGGACGCCGATGCGGATCAATTGCAGACGTTAGATTTTGACGAAATGTAAATTCTATGGCCAGCAATTCCTCCAAGGTCATCGTCGCGGTCACCGGCGGAATTGCGGCCTATAAATCGGCGTCGATCGTGAGCCAATTGGTTCAATCGGGGCACGATGTTTGCGTTGTGATGTCACCGGCGGCCGAACGATTCGTGGGGAGGACCGCTTTGGCGGCGCTGTCTGGAAAACCGGTGGTGACCGATTTATTTGACCCCCGGTTTCCTCTAGGGGCCCACATTGAATTGGCCCGGCATTATGAAACCTTGTGTGTCGCCCCGGCAACGGCGCACTTTTTGGCTGCGGCGGCCCAAGGGCACGCCGACGATTTAATATCGACTTTGTATCTTTGCTTCACCGGCGATGTCTGGTTTGCGCCGGCGATGAATTGTGAGATGTGGGAGAAACCCGCGGTCCAACGCAACGTCAACCAACTTGAATCTGACGGCGTGAAAATGATCGGACCTGAACAAGGGTGGTTAAGCTGTCGGGTTAAAGGTGTAGGAAGAATGGCAGAAGCGCAAACCGTTGTCGCGGCGGTGGCCAAATTCTGAGTGCCTTTTTTGAAAAAAAGGAGGCTGGCTTCGATCGTGTTGTTTGGATGGAGACCATGGCCGCGTTGCCCGTGTTACTCTCAGTCCAGCGTTGCCTAATCATGTGGAGAAAATGGATGGCGCGAATTCTGATCACGTCCGGACCGACACGTCAGTACTTAGATCCGGTGCGTTATCTCAGCAACGCGTCCAGCGGGAAGATGGGGGCAGCGTTAGCCAAAGCGGCGATCGAAAGAAAACACGAAGTGGTCATTGTTTCTGGGCCGGTGGGGATAGACTATCCTGCGGGTGCCAAGATCATTAACGTGGTTTCCACGAATGACATGCTGACCGCCGCGGTCGAAGAGTTCAAAACCTGCGACGGTGTGATTGCCGCCGCGGCGCCCTGCGATTACCGCGCCGTAACAGTAGAAACCCACAAGATCAAGAAAACGGGCGCAGCGATTACCGTTGAGTTTGAGCAGGCCGATGACGTGCTTGCGACCCTTGGAAACACAAAAATCAAAGAGCAATGGTCCGTTGGTTTTGCTTTAGAAACCCAGAACGGTCAATCGCGCGCGTTTGCGAAACTCAAACAGAAACGGTGCGACCTAATCATTTTAAATAATGCTTCGGCAATCGAGGCCGATGTTAGTTCGATACAGATGATTGATGCCGCTGGTTCGGTCATTATGGATGTATCGGGAAGCAAGTCCGATTTGGGGGTGAGAATCATTGACAAAATCGGCGCCAAATTATTGCAGTAGGCCGACCGGTAATTGAATCAACGGCTTTGGAGTTGCCGTGGATTTAAAGCAGATTTGAGCGATTCAAGGTCACGGGCGATTTTTTCGGATTCAAGTTGCGTGAGTTCTCGTTGACCAAAACGAACTTCGTAGAATCGTTCGGTAGTATGGCGGATGATGTTTGCAATGCGTTGATGATCCGGGTGCTGGTTGAAATGGAGCATTGAAAGTTCAGCGAATTCGCGTTGCGTTTGGTGGTCGTCGCGTTGTAGATTTTTGGATTTCAAAATCGAAGCGAATTCGTCGTAGAACAAGGTGTTTCGATCATCGATTCGTAGCATCCATTGTTCAAGGTCGGTCGAGATCAAACCCACTGCCGACGCCATCAAGCGACGGAAGATTCCTACCTTTTCAAGATTCTTGCTTTTACGCACGGATTTGATCTTAGAGGACCGAATATAAATTCGGGCGAATAAGAAAATCGCCAGCAACGCAAGGAGGCCAACTTGGGGGCCGGTGTGGCTGGACCACGATCTTACTGTTTTGATCGCGTTTGTGCCGCCGGTCAGTAAATTCTGAAAATGTCTGAATAGAAAGAAAGTGTTCACCTGACCGTCGCGGGACTCACGGCCTTCCATTCCCAGCACGATGTCTTGCCACACCGTGCGGGCTAATTCGATTGGATTGCTGGTCGCGTCGCCGCCACCAGCGAGCGTGGCGATTGGGTTGGGATCTGCGGTGATCCAAGCGCCCGCCGGTCCTGCGACTCCACGGGCGAACATTTCGTCCGAACAAGCATCGGGATGCAAGTAAACTTCGACCCACGCGTGGGCGTGTTTGCCTCGAATGGTGTAACTGTTGGTCAGTTCGTTGAACTCTTTGGCCATGAATCCGACGACCAATCGCGCTGGGATATTTTGGCTGCGTAGCATCAACGTGAGCGCTGATGCGTACATCTCGCAGTGACCGGAGCGATGGTTGGCGAAAAAGTCTTCGACCGAATCAATCGACTTATCGCGCGGAACCAGTCGGTAGTCTAACGTGTACTTAAAACGATTTCCTGAGAAGTAATCCGTAAATTTGTCGACTAAATTTTGGAATGTCCCGTTGGCAGCAGCGTTTTCGGCGGCAAGACGATCGGCTTCAGCGACTAACACCGGGTATCGTTGCCGATCAATTTCGGTCAGCCATTGATGGGGCATGGAATCGGTCGATATAAATCCCTGTCGGTTGTGGGGATCGAAGCTGTAGTGGGGCCACCCGGGAAGCGAAAATCCGCGTTTATCTAGGAGGGTGCCGATTTCGTATTTAAACGGAGAGAGGGTGACTTTGCCATCAGCCCGTGCCCGAACATGGGCGGAAATTTCACTACAAAATTCAATGTTGCCGGGCGAATTAGGGGTCGAACGGATGGGCATGATTCCGTAAACCATTGGATTAGTCGTTTGTTCCAATGTGATAATCTGTTTGACTTCACGATCGGCGGTGCGGAAACGACCGCTGGGTAAAGCGCGATAGAAACTATCGTCGATGCGATCAAAGGGGGCGCGCCAGTTGGTTTGGCCGTCTTCGATGGTGAGCGTGGAGAGCGCCATTGAACGGTAGTAGGGGACGTTCCCCACACGCATGGGAGTGTTTGATCGCGTGTCGATGATTTGTGCGGTGAAGATGGGGGTGTTGGATCCGCGGATCAGTCCTGATTCGTTTAGGTTGACTTCATTGTTAAGCCCCGTTGCGGCGACCTTGTAGGTGATGGGCTGAAACAAAGGTTTGTTAGTGCGCGGTGCCATCAGAAACAACACTGAGGTAAATAAGAGGCTCGCCACCATCCAGTACGACAAACGCACGGCGACGTGCAGGAGGGTCTTTTTTCGGTAACCCACATCATCAAACAACGTCAAAGGAGTGGTTAAGGTTCTGCGGTCGATTGAAATTGCCGATGATCGGACCGTATCGCTGCCGCTGCTGACGGCTTTCATGATAGGGATCACTGATTTATTGCGTTTGGCAATGTCAATGGTTTCGGTGTAAATCGATTGCAAGACCATCGCAGCGCCGGCGACGGCAAAGTACAACAACAGCAGATAACTGTTGGAGAAACCGACAGAAAATATCGTCGTGATCACAACCTGGAGTAAGCTGAGGACAAGAATCTGCCAGTTTAATCGCGGCGTTTTGTTCTGGAACATCAGCACGCTTTGAAGGTATACCAGCAGATTGGAAACGGCGATCAATTTTCCGGAACTGTCGATGAAGAAAAAGTCTTTCATCGCTAATATCAGAATCGCGATAGAAACAACATTCGCTAACCAGCCCTCGATGCGAAAGCATTTCAGCAGATCGGTCAGTGCAAATCCGCCGACTGCGCAAATCAACGCAATCAGGAACAGACCGACGCTGTTGGTTGAAATCGCCAATAAAGCACTGCTGTTCAGCGCCGTTGCCAACAGGCAGATTTGCATTAACCGTTGAATGTTTAACATCAGCCCCACTTCTGCTCAAAACGGTCGATTTGCAATTGGTCGGTCGCTGACGCTACAGAAAATAATTTTCGGAAGTCTGCGGTGTCGGCCTCAAGCCAACGGATTTGCTCCGTTAGTCTGCCCTGTCCGGTCTTCGGGCACGCTAATGATTCGAGCGGTTCGTTGGTGTTTTTGTGGTAAGGTTTTTTCGGCACCGCATCCAATTGCTCAATCCACAGAGGTTGCTTGCGGGTGCTGATGATGAAAATCGGAGTTCCCGCGGATACGTTGGCCCCGACAACGGAGATGCCAGAACGCAGGTCCGGATCGGCACTGCACTTCGCCATGGCAAGGCATCGATTTAAATTGGCGTTGTATTTTCGTCGGCTGATTCTTCGGAAGATGTCGTTTTGCTGACCGCAAATGGCGATTGAAATTTGCCCACCAAGATCACTGTGTCGCTGCGCAGCGATGGTGGAAGCGAAACTGAGAATTGTTTCTCCCAACCAAAACTGTCGTTCGGCAGTGGACCGAGAATCCGCGTCGCCGGTAACGGCGGGCTGTTGAAAAAGATCCACCACGATGGCTAGGTCTCTGTCGGTGGGTTCGTCAAACTGGCGAACGATCGGATGTTGCATCTTGGCGGTGGTTCGCCAGTGAATGTTGCGTTGGCTATCACCGGATCGCCATTTTCTGAGGGCAAAAAATTCGTCTTCTTGGGAGCCGCGTTTGCGTTTTTTGGAGTCTGCACCGGTGTCAATCGCGGCGGCTTGTTTTTCCCAATGGGGCACCAGTTCCCCGATCGCTGGAGCCGCGTAAAAGGTTTGTTGGTTGTCAACCTGTAGTTGGATTTCGATCAAGCCAAAGGGGAAGGTTGTGGAGATGGTGGCGGCCCCGACATGATACTTGCCGCGCTGATTCAACAAACAATGGAAGACCGACGATTCACTGTTTTCAGATTTGACCTGCGGGATGTTGAGCCGAACCTGGTTGGGGCTGACTCGGCGGTGGCGATTCACCGAATCGGAAACACTACGGTGAAATCGCTGGAAGGCGTTTAAGGGTTTAGCGGTATCTTCCGACGCTTTGGGAGAATCGGTATTCAATCTGTCTTCGACACTGATGCTCCAGACGCGCTGGGGACTGTGATTGTGAATTTTCCAGACGATACTAAACAATTTTCCACTATGGGGACGCGCCGGAAGTTCCCGGAATCCTGTTAGGGTTTTTGCTGTTAGGTTTGCCGAACGCCAATTAAGAATGATGGCCGAAAACATGATTCCAGCCAGAACGATTAAGAGATTGACGTTTCTGAGAATCGCGCCAAAGGCCACAAACGTCAGGATTACTAAGAAAACCCAACCTTCGGGAGTCAATCGGACGGTGCGTTTAATGACCCGCTGTTCCTCTGACAGCCGGACATCAACGGTGGAAAAATCACTTTTGTGTTGGCGGCGGTGGGGATCAGCAATCGACATAGTCTCAGTTGGGTTCAAACGAAGTTGTGGCGCGGTTACGACGGTAAAGGGACCTTGTTCACTTCGCCGATAATGGCGGCTTCGGCTTCGGCGCGTCGGGCGTTGGATCCGGCCATCTGGACCCGGTGGGACAGGACTTTGGTCGCCAATTCTTTCGCGTCATCGGGAATCGCATAGGACCGGTGTTCCAAAAACGCCATCGCTTGGACCGCGCGATACCAAGCTAAGGCGCCGCGCGTGCTGACGCCGACAGAAAATTGTTGGGATTGCCGAGTTCGATTGACGACGTCCATAATGTAGCCAGCAATCGAATCTTCAACTGTAATGTTTCGGACGGCGTCTTGAATTTGTTGGATCATTTGGCCGCTGCACACGGGTTCTATTTCGTCGACGGGATCGCCACCACGGTGATTGAAGAGAATGTCGGATTCAAATTCCCGGTCTGGATAACCCATCGACAGACGCATCAAAAACCGATCCAACTGGCTTTCGGGCAGCGTGTAAGTGCCCTCGAATTCGTACGGATTTTGAGTTGCAATCACCATAAACGGCGAATCCATTACGTAGGTTTGGCCGTCGACGCTAACTTGGTTGTCCGACATCACCTCCAACAACGCGCTTTGGGTGCGCGGCGGGGCTCGATTGATTTCGTCAGCCAACACAAAATTACTGAAAATCGCTCCTTTGTTAAATATGAACTCGTTTGTTTTTACGTTGTAGGTTGAACTTCCAGTGATGTCACTGGGGAGAAGGTCGGGCGTGAATTGAATACGGTTGAATTTCCCGTTGATGGACTGCGCGATCGTTTTTCCCATCATTGTTTTTCCAACGCCCGGCACGTCCTCCAACAGCAGGTGTTCTCCCGCAAAAAGGGCCGTCAGGCAAAGTCTGACGATACTTTGCTTCCCCAAGATGACCGAGTTGATCTTGTTCTGCAGGTCGTCGGCGACCTGATATAGCGATTCAAAAGATGCAGCGGCGCTGCTGCCGGTGTTGTTTTGCGTCTTTGTCTTTGTATCCAACGTTATCTCCGTCGTCTCTGATAAACCCCATCACAAATTGGTAAACCATAGTTTAACGACTTCTGAGCGATCGGTGTCGTGGAAACGCAATTTTCGTGTTGCATGCCGCAGTGATCAGAAACACCGCAGCGATCAGAAAAAGGAAAATCTGCGGTTGAAGAAAAGAAGCTTAAACGTTCAACGAAGCTCCGAACTGGTGATTCGGGGATCGTATCATCGCAACGCGCAACCGAGAAAAGAGACCGCGCGTTTCGCAAACGGGCTAACGTCCGACCGAACCGGTTCTCCAAGAACCGTCCAGTCCGCCGTAGCCGGCCAGTTCTCCAAAGACAAGCACCGTTGCCAGTAGGATCAAGACCAGGGACGCCATCAACATGGCGTTGTAGATGTTGAAATCAGCAAACAGGCCATGTTTGTATTTGACGGCGCCCGCGGCAGTGTCGTTTGGGGCGTCAGCGGTTTCGTTCTCCAAGACGTCATTTGTTTCGGGAGAACTTAGATTCTCAAAGGAAGCGGAGGCAGCGAAACTTTCCGAGGATTCCAGTGATTCTGATTCGGCCATAATGTTGACGGTGAAGGAGATGGATGCTGTAAATGTCAAATTGGATGCTGTTACCAGTGCATGGCACTACAGCACCGAAGCGTAAGTGAACATGATGATGGCGGTGGCCGTGAGCACGATAAAACTAAGAACCAGCATCAAGGTGTAAATGCTGAATCCTTGTTTATTGTACGTCGATTGTGCGGGCGCCATGGCGGCACCGGTGTCCTCGAATTCAACGTTTCCGACCGCGTCAGCAGTAACGCTGAGGTCATCGCTGAGGGATTCTTCGAAACCGATCGGCGAACCAAAATCGTCAGCGCTGAGGCTTGAAGATCCAAAGACGTCCGACTCAAATTCACCCGACTCAAATTCACCAGATGCATCGAGGTCATCAAATTCAGAACTTGCTTGTGACATCGTCGCCTTCCTGAACGGTAGCTTGCATGAATGCCGACAGGGTTCCCAGCACCGCTAAATTGTTCTCTACGTTTCTAACAACACCGCGCCCTACGAATCTTTGCCCTCTGTAAATGTCCAGAATGTGACCTTCACGCAAACCGTCATCTGTGCCTGCAGCGATCGCAAACAGGTCGCCTTCGGTCCGCACCACAACCGCGTTAATTAGGGGAACGATGTCTTTCACCAGTTCGTTTTCGTCGATGTTTAGACGCTTCATTACTTTGTTCTGTTTGGCGACCGTCGAACTCAAGTCTTTGTTGAGCGTGGAAAGCTCTTCGATGCGGGTGTTGAGTTCGAAAGTCTTGTTGGTGAAGTCGGTCAGTTTTTCGTAGCTGGTGGCGACTTCTTTACTCAGCGTGACGTTGCGCTCGGTGAGTCCCTTATTTTCCTTATCCAGTTGAGAGGCACGGGCTTCGGCCTGTTCGAGACTGGAGAATCGTTGTTGACTGAGAATCGTTTCTTCGCTGACCTGTTTCGAAAGGCTGTCGATCTCGTTGCGGTAGATCGCCAATTGCGATTCGAGTTGAGCCAATTGCTGGGCGCGAGCGACTTTTTCGGCTTGGATGAACTGCTCTTTTTCCAGCGTGCTGGTTTTGGCGGTGGTCAACTGTTGTTGAATGGCTTTGTACTCTTGTTGCAGTTCTGAAGCTGCCACTTTCCAGTTGCGATGGGCCGCAGAAGTCATCAGCGCGATGGCCAAAAAGAAAATACTCATGACAAGTATGAGCAGTGTAAGAATTTTACCAAGCAGATTCATCGAGTTACACCTTCGTTGTTGCCGCCCGGCGATGTGGGGGACGGCGATTGATGTTTGCTTTAAAACAGACGGGTTAGGCTGGTTGTCAAGGCTGCAGCCACGAATCAACTCAAGTATAGTTGGCAACGATTTTCGATGTCAACGAATTTATTTAAAACAGTTAACTTATCGCTGTGCAGACGAGGGCCATACCTATCATCCGTTCTATCGGGCGATAGTGTCGCAGGGTCCAAGTTTCCCTTTCGATTGCGGAAAGTTCGCCTCGTTGGGGGGACGTGTTGTACTGATAATAAACGAGCAACTCACGTAATCGGTACAATCGTCTGCAAAACTGTCGCCGTCGTTGCCTCCGTCCACCGGTAGTTTTTGATCCAAGGGGCGTTGATCTATGGCGAACCGAGGGTCGCTAGTTTTACGATCGAGCCAAGGCCGCGTTAGACCGATCGTTCGATGGATTTGCTGTGCGCGAAGAACAGGTCTTCAGAGGCGTCAAAAAGATGGACCAGCAACGCCGCCCGGGCCCACATTCCGTTCCGTGCCTGGCGAAAATACATCGCGCGCGGGTCGCGGTCGACCTCAGGGGGAATTTCGCCAACCACTTCGTCGCGCGGGAAAGGGTGTAAGATTGCGGCGAAGCTTTTAAGTTGCGCGACGCGCTGAAGGCTTAATTGAAAGGGGGATAAATCCATTTGAGATAATTGGGATTCAAATTCTGGCGTATTGTGTTCACGTTGGATTCGTGTCATGTAGAAACAATCGGTTTCCGACAAAATTGGGCTGCCGTCGATTGTTTCATCTAAGCTGGCAAATTCGTGAACCTCGACATCGGCACCGATCAAAAACTGTTTCAGCCGTGAATCCAATCGCAAGCTCGGGTGGTCCGGCGAAACGAAAAACATTCTGACGTCGGGATACTGAGCAAGCACGGTCGCCAGAGATCTTACGGTCCGTCCGCGCGAGATGTCGCCACAGAAAAGATATGTCTTCTGGTGGGGCCCGGACACCAGATCAGGATAACGCCGTTTTAGTTGATTCAGTTCCGATGAAACGTTAACCGAAAGGCTTTCGAAATTGAAGCTGCGAAATATGGTGTACATGTCCAACAAGGCCTGGGTCGGGTGTTCATCCGAACCGGCGCCCGCGTTGATGATCGGCACTGAACGCTGCTCTTGTTCTTCAAGTTCGTTCATCATATAGGCGCAGACTTCGGCAAACTTTTCAACTTGCGAACGCATAATGATGACGTCAAAGTAACTGCTGAACATGCGAATCGAATCGGTTCGTGATTCGCGTTTAACTTCCGAAGACGTTTTTGGGTCTCGGACCTCGTTACAGGTGATCCCCAAAATTTGACACGCCGCCATGAACGATAGAAAAGTGCGTGTGGAGGGTTGTGTGAAATACAGCATCGCCCGTTTATCAGCCAGCAAGTTGCGGAGTTGAGCGTTGCCATCAGGATTTTTGGCCATCGTGCGAATCTTATCCGCCGATCGGCACAGCTTTTCCATCAGTAACGGAGTCAGTTGTTGACCAAAAATGATGTGCTTGAGCCGTCCCTGACGCTGGAAATCTTGAATTTTGACTGACGTCGGACGATCGATTTTAGAAGAGAAGTTCGGAAACTGCACGTCGCTCATGGTTGTCTACTTTCCATTTCGGTATCGTGCAAATCGTATCGCTGAGGAGAGGTTTTTTGAAGGCTCAAAACGAAACTCTCTAAGATAAACAAGCGCTTATCACCGTTAACCGTTGATTTGCTGGCGGTATCGGAGACAGGCATTGTCGGCACGTCGAAGAACCAACCGTTCGCAACAAGCATCTCGTTTGAAATCGTTGCTGGAAGTCGAAAAGGGCTTCCGGAAGATATCGGGCTACGAAGATATGCCGATTCTGCTTACGGCTGTGGCGGCGACCAGAGCGATGTAGCCCAATCATAAAATTTTGCCGTACCTTGTTTGAGTCATTCAATCAAAAGAGATACGACACTTTTTCTCCGCGAGACCATCGACCGTTTTAACAATCAATGGGGCATCCCTTCGATAAGATGGAGCGCTGGATAAGGGGCAGACGGAGAAACGGAGTCACTGTCCCAAGATGCAGTTATCTCGTGAACACAGTTATCTCATGAACGCGGTTATCTCATGAACGCAGTTGGCGAAAGGACCCATCGTATGCAAATTCTGCGGCATGATCGTGAAATCAACGACGGGCTATCGGCAACAATATCTCAACGGGCACAAAAAAAGCCGCAGGATCAGCTGCGGCTTTGGGGGAGGAACGATGGCCGGTGGGTTAGCGTCCGGCGACCGATTCGTAGTCGAAATTTTTGCGTTGTTGCGATACGGCGTTTCGAATCACCAACGGTTCTGCCCGGCGAGCCACTTCGATGCCCATGCGAAGCCCGACATCGCTGTCTTCGTTGGTTTCGCCAGCGGCTTTGCTTTGCTGGATAACTTTATAGTCGGCTTTGACACCGACTTGGCTGATCGCGCGGCCGGTGGGCGAATAGAATTTTGCTGTCGTTAAACGTACGCCACCACCAGCGACCGTTAATGGGAAGATGCCTTGGACGCTGCCTTTTCCATAGCTCTGTGTGCCGACGATTTTTCCGCGGTTGTGATCGCGAATCGCGGCGGCAAAAATCTCACTGGCACTGGCGGAATTCTGATCAACCAAAACGACTAAGGGAACCCGCCAAGTCCGTTCAAGGTTGGCTCGGTGGGTATAGTTTTCTAACGTGTTACGGCCACGTGTTGAAACGATCACACCGTTGGTAACAAACCGGTCAGCGACTTCGACCGATGCCGATAACAGACCACCGGGATTGCCACGCACATCGACAATCAATGACCTCATGCCTTGGCGATGTAGTTTCCACAACGCCGCATCGAAGTCTCTGGCAGTCGTTTTCTGAAAATTGGTTAATCGAATATAGCCCACACCATTTTGAGCATCGACGATTGAAACTTGATCAACGCTGGGAATGTCGACCCGTCTGCGTTCCAGTTTTAGGACTCGGGGCCCGTTGCCGCGATCGATGTTCAGGGTCACGAAAGACCCCTCTGTTCCGCGGAGCATATCGGCGGCTGTTTCGCTACCGACGACGTCGACCAATTGTTGGTTGACGGCCAAAATTCGGTCGCCCTTAATCAGTCCGCCTTTGTCGGCCGGTCCGCCTGAGATTACGCTGACGATCTCCAGTTCGTTGGCGTGAGTTCTTAATTCGACACCCAACCCGACGAAGTTGCCTTCGATCTGCGACATTGTTTCGCTGTATTGGTTGTTGGACATGAACGCCGAATATGGGTCCAAAGCAGAGATCGCTCCGCAGATGAATTCGTAAGTCGTTGCTTGCGGTTGAAGGCCGATGTTCTGCTGCAAAGATTGAGCGATCCTGTTGGCGAACAGGTACGCTTGATGGCGTGTATTGACGATCGTGTTGTCGGCGATACTGCGGCTGTGCATGATCTGATCTTGGACCTGATCGGCGGTGATCGAGGGAAGGTGTTTGGCCCGGAAATCGTCCGACAGCAACGCCACTTCAAGGCTGGTCAAACCGTAACTGGCCAATTCCGCCCAGTCGGGTTCTTCCACGTAATAGGATTGGATTTTTAACAGCACTTCGGCGTAAACGTTAGCGGCGGTCGCGCCGTCGGTTCGGTCGACCGACTGGATGAAGCTGGCGTCGGAGTAACGTCGGTCAAGATCGTAGTGAATGCGGCTGACGGCGCGGCGCGTTTTCAGCAGCTCGTTGGTTGGTTCGGCTTTCAACGCCGCTTGATAGACGCCCAAGGCTTCGCCCCATCGTCCGTCGTTTTCTAATTGGCGTCCATTACGCAGGACGCTATCGATATCGGTGGTGGCGGTCTGGGCGACCACGTCGGACGTGAAAGAAAACGCAACGGTCCCAACCATCAACATCACGGCGATGAAGAGAGTCGTTGTCCGGCGCTTTGGGGGAGCTGCCGAACCGATGAGCGTACGCAGTTGAAAATCCATAAAGCTGCTTTCGAGGTGAAGGCGACTTGTCTTCGCTGCGCGTACCGCTTTAGATTTGGGAGCGAGGCAGACGCAACGTAACAAAGTCAATCAGGTGCCGGCCGCTTAAGCGCAATCACATCACGCGCTTAAAATAATAGGCCGGTTAAAAATAGATCACGTTTTTACCGCCGTCAAAAAAAAACGCTGTTCTTTTGACTGCGTGATCCATACAACCCATGAAAGCTTAAGCGAACCGGTCGGTCGCAACGGTCCGCTAAACAAAGCCGATCTTCAGGTTGGCTGGTGCATCCTTGCCGAACTCTTTACGAGCCAATCGAAATATGGTTCGCATAAACTATACTGCCCGTTGTTGCCGTTAGATTATCGCCGGCGTTGGTTTTTTTGCGGTGCGTTGAGCGGCCGACGTAACGGCCCCGGTCGCTACCTGCGATGCCGCCGCGCGGTGCCGGTGTAAAATCACGACATAAAAAAAGGCACCCCATATGATGAGGTGCCAGTGTAGAACGTCAAAGCTTCCGTCGGAGGATCCCCGTGATGTTCTCATCAGGAGAGATTGTATTCCAATTCGTTGGAAACGCAATCAGTTAACTATTAACTGGTGACGTTGTCGCGGTGGGCGCTTTGACAGCACCAAAGGGAAACCGCGGCCGTGGAGGACGCTTTTTCTTGGGCAGTGGACCGTTTCCAGCGGCGATCTGTGCGGCTTCGAGTGCTTTGGCTTCTGCCATTTCCTTGGCGGACCGGCGTTTGCGACGTTTCGGTTTCATCGCCGTCCACTCTTTGGTCAGCGCTTCGAAAACATCGGGAGACTCGTACCGTACCCCGTTCTTACCGTCGGGCATCGGTCCAACCAACCCACGGAAAATTGGCATGCCACGGAGTTCAAGATCGGTACTGCAGTCGTCGATCCCAACCATCTCGTGGATCGCCCCAATGGCATCGAAGTTGTCGAATTCCTTGGTGCGCTGGTTGCCATCCGAAGCTGTGGTGATTACGCGAATGATCTTTTGCGTCATACTGTGACCCCTTTTTGGTGAAACTTGCTATCGATCGCCGTTACACATCGCGTGCGTCCCGACTGACAGCGCCCCTGACGTCCAAACTTTGGGGTCTCTCGATTCCTTCGATCACTGTGTCCTTTGAATGTATCGGTCAGTGATAGCGGACAGTGCAGTCACTGCTTGCTGGCTGGCAAACGTTTTGCAATCGGCGTAATCGGCCCTGCGTTCGCAAAACGCTCTGAAAGGTGTCACCATCGAAAGGTGTCTCCATCGAAAGTGTCACCGTCATCGGTTAACGCAATTGGTAACGAACCGGAAACAACATGGTGACCACATAAACCAGCAGCGCGGCGACGACGCATAATACGATCGCCAAAATCATCACCGCTAAAATGGGGCTGATGAAATTCAACAGCCAGATCGAAACGGAGATCGAATCGAATCCTAAAACGGAAATCAGTAAAACACTTCCTCCAACGATCGCACCCAATAGCACCGCACCATGTCGCGCCCCGGCGTAGTCGCTACGGCTGGGGGCCATGTGGCTGCCGACGCACAGCGTCAGGTAAACAAAGCACCAGAAACGTTTCGTCTTCAGGTTTAGTGGCGTGAAAATTTGATGGAACAAACAACCAGTCACGGTGGTCGTGGCGTCCCAGAATTGCGTGATCGAATCGGTTAGCACAGGGGCGATTTTTGCGGCGCTGGGATTCGGGGCGTTCAAATCTGCGATGTCCAGCGTAGAGAAGTCTATCCCCGCAGGGACGCCGGCAGGGCGATCGTTTGTCACCGGAAAAATTGGTGGGTCGCCAGATTGTTTGATCCGTTGCGCTTCTTGTTGCGCTATCGCGGTGGCCACGGCGTTGGGATAAAACATCCACAACAATGTCGCCAGCGCCAAAGCCCCCCCCGCCAGCGGTGCCAAACCGATGAAAACGTTGCCGACGCGTTCGAACCTGTTGGCTTTGGTGAACGAGTGCCGGACGTATCCCAAACGCCCTGACTGGACGTCGGGTTCAAATAGGGCGACATCGTCGATCCGGTGGCGAAACAGCACACACATCGCGACGTGGCTGAGTTCGTGGATTGGCGTGCCCAGCCATCCCGTCCAGAGGATGCTTTTCCATCCAAATCGCTGTGCCAACCGGTGTTGGGTGAACCTTTCAATTCGGTGGATGGCCAGTGTGAAGAGCACAAAAGGCGTCACCACGATCAGCAACAGTTGCAGCGCGTTTAAAATCGAGGCGATCATGAGAGTTGGTGTGCCTGTTAGATTGAAGTGCGGTTTGATAGGCTATTGAGTTCGTCTTGCAGGCCCACTGGCAGTATATACCGAATCAACGATGAACCAAAAACCTAACCTACCATTTGACCGCAGCCAGCTTCAGCCAGGCGAAAACTTGTGTGACCACTGTACCGCGAAGTGTTGCAGGTATTTTGCGTTGGCGATTGACACGCCCGGTTCAGCGCGCGATTTTGATTTTATGCGTTGGTATTTGCTGCATGATCGGGCGTCCATTTTTGTCGAAGGGCGCACGTGGTATTTATTGGTGCACACGACCTGTAAGCATCTCCAATCCGACCATCGTTGCGGTATTTACCAAACACGTCCGCAAATTTGTCGGGACTATACAACCGACCAATGCGAGTATGAAGAATCGTACACCTACGATCGGTATTTTGAAACGCCGGAACAATTGCACGAGTACGCCAACGCGCTTTTTCACAGTACCGAGACGTTTCGTTCGCCGCGTCCGGCGTTGAACATTATTTCCTAGAGCTTTCCCAGAGTATTCATGTCCAACCAAATTATCCAGCCACGCACCCTAAAAGGTTTTCGCGACTACCTTCCCGAATCGATGATTCCGCGTGAACGGTTGATGGAAGTGGCGCGGAACGTTTACCGTAGCTACGGTTTTTCGCCCATCGATACGCCGGCGTTGGAGTACGCCGAAATTCTCTGCGGTAAGGGCAGCGCGGAGACCGACAAACAAATGTTTCGTTTCATCGACCACGGGAAACGTGACGTGGGAATGAGGTTTGACTTGACCGTACCTTTGGCTCGATTTATTGCCCAACATGGCAACGCGTTGGGGATGCCGTTTAAACGTTATCACATCGGCCCGGTGTGGCGAGGCGAAAACACGCAAGCCGGCCGTTATCGGGAGTTCGCACAATGTGATTTTGACACCATCGGCACCACTTCGGTCGCCAGCGACATCGAAACGGGGCTGGTGATTTTTGATTTGATGAAAGCGATTGGGTTTGATCGATTTAAGATTCGGATCAACAATCGCAAGGTGCTTAACGGATTGCTGCAAAAAAATGACCTTGGCCAGCGCAGTGTCGAAGTCCTTCGCGCGTTGGATAAAATCGCCAAAATCGGACCCGAAAAAGTAAAGGCCGAAATGATGGAGGCCGCAAACGCATCGGCCGCTCAAATCGAAGGCGTGATGAAGCTGACCCTGATAGCGGGTTCTAACCAAGAAGTGCTGGGGCAGTTGGAACCGCTGTGTGCCGGTAACGAACTTGCCGAAGAAGGCTTCGTTGAGTTAAAGCAGTTGGTCGATGCAACATCAGCGGTCGGGATTACCGATGAAAATTTAACGCTGGACGTTTCGATTGCGCGTGGGTTGGACTATTACACGGGAACGATTTTCGAGACGTTCTTGGGGGATTTACCAGAGATCGGTTCGGTATGTTCAGGCGGGCGTTACGATAATCTGGCTCAGTTGTACACCAAACAACAGTACCCCGGCATCGGTGCGTCTTTGGGGCTTGATCGGTTGCTGACCGCGATGCAGCAGTTGGAAATGATCGAACCGGTGAAGACCACTGCGGATGTGATGGTGGTTCAGTTCGACGCTGAAAATCTCAACACCTATTTGGAAATCGCGGCTTCGTTGCGGCGGCAGGGAATCAAAACCGAGGTGTTTCCCGACGCCAAGAAATTGAAACAACAACTGAAATACGCTGATCGACAAGGGTTTGGTGCGGTGATCGTGGCCGGCAAAGACGAACTTGAGCAGGGCAAACTGAGCGTCAAAACGATGGCCGACAAAAACCAGGTCCAGTTCGAGCTAACCCAAACCAATCAGGATCTGTGCGATTTTCTAAAGGAAAAGTTAGGTTAACAAGAGGCGAGACAGCGTCGGTGATTGAGCCAATCGGTCATTTGGGGCTGGCTTGCTGTTGGCGGTGGCTCGAATTAGACTGCGGATAACACGAATCATTTTGCGGGAGCGACAGATGGCGGAACAATACACTTTGGGGTACGCGCTGGTCGCGGCGTTAGTGTTTTTGGGTTTCTTAGTAGTGTGTGTCCCTCGGCCGCGACGCCCGGCATTTAAAGACGAAGCGACCGAAGAAAAGTACTACACCGATTTGAAAAAGAAAGCTAAGCAGAGGAAAAAGAGCAATAAAAAGCGGAAGAAGAAAAAGTCTTAAACTTTGCGGCTGCTCAACCTTCCAAAATCACGCTCTTTTAAATCGGGTCGTAGCCATAGCCAACACACAACAAAACAAAGCGCACGCAGCGTTCGGTTCGGGCACCGCAACGAATTGTAGATTGTCGATGGCTACATAAGCCGGAATGTTCAATCCGAAAGTTGAATCGAAGTCGTTCGACGCTAAGGAGAAGCTCAGCGATTGCGTGTTGTCAAAACCGTCTAAATCGATGGTCTGCCATTGATCGATGAATTCGAGGTTGCCGCTAGTGAAACGCGCCAGGTCATTGGTGCTGGAACCAGTTAGATTACCGTCGGCATCAAAACCTTCGATGATGAGAGATAGGAAATCGCCTTCTGCGGTAAACTGCTGGAGGGGATTGGGTTCTGGATCGAAACCGTCAAAGCCGTTCAAAAAGTATTGAGTGGTAAAGGTCGTGTTAGCGATGTCGATGGAGTCAAGATTGGCGGAGTTGTCGAAAACCAGACTCGCTCCGTTGGTAGGTGTCCCGTCGGGTAAGGTCGACGAACCGGTGAATACGACACCGTAATTTTGTCCCGCAATGGCATTGCCGGCCCCATCAGAACCACCACCGGGGAAGGCTGCGAACTGGTTGGTGAACCCGGGAGTAGTGGTGTTAACGAAACGGGAGTACGAGAATCCGGCGGCGGTTTCTGCGCTGTTAAAAAAAACTCCTTGGCTGTCGAATCCCCCCACGTTAGCCCCAGCAGCAAATCCGTTAAAGACATCGCCGGCACCAAGCAATTGGAATCCAGACGGGGCCGCAAGGGTTGCATCAAAGACGGTGAGTTCCTCGAAATCGACGATCGTCTGGGCTTCTGTGCTGGTTGCGGCGGTCAGAATCAAAAAGGCTATCAGAGAAGTAAAAAGGGTTTTCATGGTGTCGTTTCTGTCGTTTCAAAAGATGGAAAGGGTTTGTAGGAATTAAAAAATGCCTGGCGTTTCGCCAGTAGCGCGGGTGCAAATCGCACCCAGGGTGAACAGTTCCGTGGCTTCGTCCAAAAACTGGACATGGCCGTCGGCGAACACGCCGTTGGCCCCGCCGGGGTGATTGCTGCGAATATCGTTCTCAAACGGGGGAGCCGCGTTGATGGCGAAGGCTTGGTCGAAAACGTTGCGACCATTGATCCACTGGCCGTCGCTGAATTGGCTGTCTTCGGCAACGATCAGCGTGTTGGAAGTGCCGTCGGTGATGGCGCTGATGGTGATGGGTTGATCGAAAATCATGCACCCCTTGGGCGGATCGTTGCGGCTGTTGATGCGTTCACCGAAAATACCACCGTAGTCGATAATCCCCAGGTCGCCTGCTGTGGTCGGGGCGCGGGTCGCCGAGGGGCACTGGAAAGAAGCAATCGGTTGCGAACCGGGGCCAGCGTTATGGGCACTGTCGTAAGCTTGATTGGTGTCGATTTGCTGAAACAGATTGCCCTGTTCCAGTTGCGGCAGAATAAAGACAGACCAAGCAAGATTGAGCTTGCTGGGGTCGGTGCTGCCAAAGGGACGGAACCCTTTGACCCCGGTAGGAAATTCCATGAATGCGCTGTGGTAGTTTTGCAGCGCCAGCCCGATCTGGCGGAGGTTGTTGCGGCAGACGATGGATCTGGCTGATTCACGTACGCTTTGGATTGCCGGCAGCAGCATGCCGATCAAAATTCCGATTATCGCAATCACCACCAGCAGTTCCACGAGCGTGAATCCGCGGCGTTTTTGATAGACCGCGCACCGATAGTCCGAGTCCCGACAGATCGAGTCCCGACAGATCGCGCAATTCGGGCGCAGTATCCTTGTTGGATTTTCAGCTATATTCAAAATTCGTTCCTCGAACCGCTCGTCCCGCGCAGAGCGTTAGTGTCGAAAACGGACAGGCAGGTATTCTGACTCCTTCTCAAGACGCGATGATGAAATCGGGTCAGCAACATCCGGCCTTCTCGCTGGCAGTTTTAATACCGGCAATGGCGATAGAAGAATGTTGCAATCGAAGATTACAGCGGCGGGGCCGTGTCGGAATCTCACCGAGCTTCCCTTTAATCCGCCGGCATGCGGCCGGGGGATCACCTGAACGTTGGAAGCCCATAGCTTATCTGCCCAGAAATGCTTGTCTATGGCAAAAGTTGGAGACCGGTGGCCATGCGGCCTTGGCTGGTGCTACTCTTGGACGCGCGCCCATCCCGAGAGTCTCAACCAGTCAACCGCCAGTTCTGGCCAGCGGTGAATGTTGCTGTTGGGCCGTCTGCGAAGTCCATAACCGTGGCCGCCGCTGCGAAAAATGTGCAGCTCCGTCTCCACGTTGGCTTCTTTGAGCGCGAGGTAGAGTTTGGCCGATCCGGTCGATAGCGCTGATTTGTCGTCGTGGGTGTGAACGATTAAGGTTGGCGGCGTTTGCGGTGTCACGGTGATCATGGAGCGCAGTTTGCCTTCGGCGCTTTCTAACCGCCACGGGTAAACCAGCATCGAAAAATCGGGAACGCAAGGATGGCTGTCGATCGGGTCAGTGCTTTTATAATAGGCTTGGGTGGCGGTGGTGGCGATCGTGGCGGCTTGCCCGCCGGCTGAAAATCCCATCAGGCCGACTTTGTCGGGGGCGACAGCGTAGCGGTCGGCGTGGTGGCGAACCCAACGGATCGCGCGCTGAGCGTCCTGAACGGGTTTTCGCCACGCTTGTGGAGATTTATCACCAGAGACACGGTAGCTGACGACAAACACGGTCAATCCCAGCGGGTTGAAAATCGGGGCCATTTCCGATCCTTCCATATTATCGACCACGTAGCGGTAACCGCCGCCGGGCAGGATCACAATCGCCGTTCCGTTGGGGCGGTCCGACGGGTAGACCTTGATCGACGGGGCCGAAATGTCTTCGATGCGATTGATGCTAGGGTCTTTGGCTTTTGGAGGCTGCACGGTCCCGGATTTGCGGTCAGTTTCGCCGGGGGCAAGGCCAGGCCAGAGATAAATCAGTTCGTTTTTTTTTAGTAAGGGGGCAATTTGAGCCCTGGCAGGCGAGGAGATCAGCCCGGTCGCCGCCACCATCCAGATTCCGAGCGCCAGGAGGAGGCAATCATTAAACAGGGCATCAGGGCGCCGTCGGCTGCGAAACGCTGAAAGAGACTTGAGCATGGTTTTGGGGCCGTCAAAGGTAAGTCGCGATTTAGAAATGTGACGCTCGTCCGCCGTCACCGGATGGTGGAGTCGGTGGCGGCGGGGACGTTCTGCTGCCAATTCTATTGAGCCAGAAGGATGAAGACGACAGCGGTGGCAATTTTAAATGCGAAAGATCTCCTTTAAAATGCAAGTACACTGGAAAAAAAAAGGGTTCTCTGCCATAATCTCGCGCTTTTCACAGACTCATTCAATCACGTTGGCGCGGCACTTTTGAGCTGCGGTCGAGAATTTCGATTCTCCGCTTGCTGGCTAGGCCAAACGATATTTAGGGAGAAACCATGCATTACAAAATTCTCAACAGTGGCGGATTAGGCGTCGCCGGTCGGCAAAACGAGCTGATTGAGTTGGCGCTGACGCACAAGTTCGACGGTGTTGAGATCGACATGAATGATTTGGTCGGTCGCCACGATACGTTGGGCAAAGAGTTTGCATGTCAGTTTTTACAGTCGGCGCGGATCGACCTTGGTACTTTTGATATGCCGATGGATTTTGGCGCGACCAACGAGGTATTCGCCAAACAGAGCGAAAAGCTGGACACGATCATCGACTTGGCCCAAACGTTAGGGACTCATCAATGCGTGATCCGAATCGCGCCCCAGGCCAAGGAGTTCGCGTTTCAGGATAACTTCGAAAAGCATCGTGAACGCATTTCGGAGGTCGCCGACAAGCTAAAAGATGCTGAAATGCGTGCTGGTTTATTCTTGCAAGCGTCGAAGGTGGGGAAAGTTGCTGGCGATTATAAATTCATCCAAACCGCTGAAGAGATTTTGACTTTGGCCAAAACAATCGGACACACCAACGTTGGAATCTGCCTTGACACTTTCGAGTGGCAAGCAGGCGACGGGGCCTTAGATCAGCTTTCGGATCTGGACATCAATGAAATGGTCACCGAAGTTCGTTTTGCCGATCTGTCGCCAACGGCTGACAAAAAAGATCTTAAAAAAGGAGATCGCTTGTTGCCCGGCGATGGTGAAAATTCGCTGTCGGTTCGATTGGCGGAACTGTTGCGTGAGAAGGATTATCAAGGCGCAATTTCAGTCGCCACCGACGCGACGACCTACTCAGACATCAATCGTCATAAAGTGGTCGCCAAGTTGAGCTACCGGTTGGCTCAGTTGGTCGCCGGTGAAGACCCAACGATCGACCCTAACGCGGTTGCCGTCGAAGGTGAAGCGGCCGATGATGAAACCGCCGAAGGCGAAGCGGCAACCGGCGAATCCAAACCAGCCGAAGCACGCACTGAAGAAAATGCCGAAGCGGCTACCAAGTAATCGTTGGCGCTTCGGATTTTATGACTTTGTAATAGGGTAGGCTTTCAAGTTTCGCTTGGTGGCCTACCCTGTTTTTAGGCTGTCCTTGTTTTTTAGTCGCAAGCTTCGAAATCGTAGTGGATGCACTGGAAAACGCAGGCTTGGAGCGCACTCGGTGCCACAAGGTTACGGAAATAACCTGTTTTAAAAATGGGCACCGTAGTAGCGCGTTTGGGTTTGTTGAGACACTGTTTTGGGCATCTTCGTGCGTTTGCGATGCGGGTTGGTGGGTGAACCGCAGGTTGGCTCATCGAACGTTAAGACGTAATCTTAAATCAACCTCTGATCCGAGTTTTCATCGAGTTTTCTATGACCACTGAATTGAACAAGTACAGTCGACGTATTACCCAACCGCCGGTGCAGGGTGCGTCTCAGGCGATGCTTTATGGCACTGGTTTGACCGAAGAGGATATGAACAAACCTCAAGTCGGCATTGCCAGCGTTTGGTACGAAGGCAATACCTGCAACATGCACCTCAACGCGTTGGCCGCTGAGGTGAAACAGGGCGTTGTCGAAGCCGGGTTGGTGGGAATGCGTTTTAACACCGTTGGTGTTAGCGACGGCATTTCGATGGGCACCGACGGGATGAGTTTTTCGCTGCAGTCGCGCGATCTGATTGCTGATTCAATCGAAACCATCATGGGTGGCCAATGGTATGACGCGTGCATCGCGCTGCCGGGATGTGATAAGAACATGCCGGGTTGCTTAATCGCGATGGGGCGTTTGAATCGCCCCAGCCTGATGGTTTACGGAGGGACGATTCGAGCGGGAAAGCTTAACGGATGCAAGCTGGATTTGGTTTCCGCATTCCAGTCTTACGGTGAATACGTTTCAGGGAAGATTGACGACCAACAGCGCCGCGCGATCGTAAAAAATTCGTGCCCCGGTGCAGGCGCCTGCGGTGGTATGTATACCGCCAACACAATGGCTAGCGCGATCGAAGCGTTGGGGATGGCGCTGCCTTTTAGTGCCTCGATACCGGCCGAAGATCCCGCGAAGATCGACGAGTGTCATCGTGCCGGAGCGGCGATGTTGAACCTAATGAAAAGGGATATCAAACCGCGCGATATTATGACTCGGGCGGCCTTTGAAAATGCGATGGTGGTGGTCATGGCGCTCGGCGGTTCGACCAACGCGGTGTTGCACCTGATTGCGATGGCACGCAGCGTCGAGGTACCGTTGACTTTGGATGACTGGCAGTCGGTCAGCGATCGAATTCCGCTGCTGGCAGACATGAAGCCCAGCGGGAAGTACGTTCAAGAAGATCTGCACGCGATCGGCGGAACGCCAGCGGTGATGAAACTGTTGCTGGCCGAAGGCTTGATCGATGGAAGTTGCTTGACCGTGACCGGGAAAACACTGGCCGAAAATCTGGCTGAATTACCAGATTTAGAATCTGGGCAAGATATCATCCGACCGCTGAGTAACCCGATCAAGAAGTCCGGCCATTTGCAGATTCTTTACGGGAACCTCGCCCCCGAAGGCGCAGTGGCGAAGATTACCGGCAAAGAAGGGCTGGAATTCGTCGGCACCGCCCATGTGTTTGATTCCGAAGAAGCGATGGTCGAAGCCCTTTCCGAAAATAAGATCAACAAAGGGGACGTCGTCATTATTCGCTACGAGGGGCCCAAGGGAGGCCCCGGGATGCCGGAAATGCTGACCCCGACATCGGCAATCATGGGAGCCGGTTTGGGCAACGATGTCGCGTTGTTGACCGACGGTAGGTTCTCAGGGGGATCGCACGGTTTCATCGTCGGCCACATCACCCCTGAGGCTCAAGTGGGCGGTCCGTTGGCTTTGGTGCAAAACGGAGACAAAATCACTATCAACGCTGATACCAACCGCCTAGATGTAGAACTCTCCGATGAGGAACTTAACACTCGGCGTGAAAAATGGACGGCGCCTGATTTTAAAGTAAAACGCGGTACGTTGTATAAATACATTAAGAATGTGAAATCGGCTTCCGAAGGTTGTGTTACCGACGAATAGTATTGAGCTGATTCGAAAAAAGGAAGATAGGTGATTTATTGGTCAGGCAAGTTTTGATTTTGGGGTGGCTGGAATCGCTGAATTCAAGTCCGTCACAGGAAAAAAGCAGAGCATAGCGACTCCTCGTTGTTGCCTTGCCCCCAATTTTGAATCCAGATCAATCAATAGTCCACAATTGTTAAGGGCCGAAGTTTTTTGGCCGCGACATTACGGTTGATGTCGGATCGGTTTGATTTCCTGGTTGTTTACGGCTCGCGATGTGCGGTTAAAGTAGTGGTGTTTGGGTTTGCGTGGCGGTAATTGCGGCTTGAAACTTGATCTACGGCGTGGCGGTTGACTGGCTGTTGTTTCCGCCCCGTCATTTGCGAATGGGGGGTGAAATGAAAAACGTAGCAAATTCGTCTCCTGCGTCGGTTACCCAATGCAAACAACGAGTGCTTGCGTTAGATTTAGCGTGCGGACAATCATTTTTTTCAGTGGCAATGGGCTGGTTTTTTGACAAGTGATTGTCGAACCGCGCCCGAAAGCTTTTCAAAGGAAGCCTGACAGATTTAACAATGAACCGACTTGCTAAGTTTTACGCCAGCTCAATTGGTAAGAAATTCATCGCGGCAATCACCGGCCTGATCCTGTTCGGTTTTGTTGCAGGACATGTCGCGGGAAACCTGAAGGTCTTCACCGGCACCGACTCTATCACCGCAGAAGGTGAAACTTTCGCCGTCCCCCACATTGATCAATACGGTCACTTTCTCAGAAAGGCTGGCGAACCGTTTTTACCAGCAATGGCGTTTTTATGGACGTCGCGGCTGGTGTTGTTGGCCAGCGTCATACTGCACATGACCGTTGTGATTCAATTGAGCCTAAAAAGCGCGGAAGCACGACCGGTCGAATACGTTCGTAGTAAAAAGAAGGCGTCCAGCTGGTCTGCCCGTTACATGATGTTTTCAGGTTCGGTCATATTAGCATTCATCATCTTCCATATCCTGCACTTCACGACCGGGACCATCAAGCTCGGTCAGTTTGAACATGGTGCCATTTATAAAAATTTACGAAACTCGTTTTCGCTTTGGTATGTGTCGCTGGGATACGTGCTGGTGATGGGGCTGCTGACGTCTCACCTGTTTCATGGTGTTTGGAGTTTGTTTCAGACGCTTGGTTTCGACAGCCCTGATCGAAATAAAGCGATTCGGATGTTTGCGATGGTGGCTTCGATCGGAATTACGGTCGGCTTCGCGTTAGTGCCTTTGGCGTTTTTATTTGGCGTGCTACAGGAAGTTCCTGACTATCCGCATCACCTGCTGGAGAATCATTAGTTCCGTGCTGGCAAATTGTTGGTCCCTTACAGATAGCTCTTAAACAAAGAAGACGGCTTTTACCTGCCATGTTTACACTCGATTCAAAACTCCCCGGCGGTCCAATTCAAGAGGCTTGGACGAATCACAAAAACAACTTGCGGTTAGTCGGCCCCAATAACCGCCCCAAGTACAAAGTCCTGGTGGTCGGCACGGGCTTGGCGGGTGCATCTGCGGCCGCATCGATGGCGGCGATGGGTTACCAAGTCGAAAGTTTTTGTTTTCAGGATTCCGCGCGCCGCGCCCACAGCATCGCGGCTCAAGGTGGGATCAATGCTTCTAAAAATTACCGCAACGACGGCGATTCGACTTGGCGACTGTTCACCGACACGCAAAAGGGTGGGGACTTTCGCGCCCGTGAGCAAAACGTGTACCGGTTAGCCGAATTAAGCACTGCGATCATCGATCAGTGCGTTGCCCAAGGCGTGCCCTTCGCGCGCGAGTACGGTGGAAAATTGGCGAACCGGTCTTTCGGTGGCGTGCTGGTGGAACGGACGTTTTACTGCCGGGGGGAAACGGGGCAGCAACTACTGTTGGGGGCCTATTCGGCGCTGCAGGAGCAGGTCGCTCAAAAACGAATTAAGATGCACACCCGCACCGAAGTCATGGACTTTATCGTCGTCGACGGGAAAGTCCGGGGCCTGATAACACGCAACATGATCACCGGCGAACTGAAACGCCATGCCGCCGATGCGGTCGTTTTAGCAACCGGAGGATACGGCAATGTGTTCTACCTTTCGACCAACGCCAAAGGGTCGAACGTCAACGCGCTGATGCGAGCCTATAAGCGCGGCGCGGGTTTTGCCAATCCATGTTTTACTCAGATCCATCCGACCTCCATCCCCCAGTCAGGCGAATATCAGTCAAAATTGACACTAATGAGCGAATCGCTGCGGAACGATGGCCGGATTTGGGTGCCGCGGAACAAAGACGAGACACGTACCCCGGCCGACATCCCTGAAGCGGATCGGTATTACTATTTAGAAGAACGGTACCCGCGATTTGGAAATCTTGTGCCGCGCGACGTGGCGGCACGGAACGCGAAAGACGTTTGCGATCAGGGGTTGGGAGTCGGGCCAACCGGTTACGGAGTGTATCTGGATTTCGCTCGCGCGATTGAGCAAAAAGGTGTCAGCGCGGTTAAATCGAAATACGAGAATCTGTTCGAGATGTACCAACGTATCACCGACGATGATCCCGTTAAAACACCGATGCGGATCTACCCTGCGGTCCATTATACGATGGGCGGTCTGTGGGTGGATTACAATTTGATGACGACGATTCCCGGGTTGTACGCTGCGGGCGAAGCGAATTTCGCGGACCACGGCGCCAATCGTTTAGGAGCCAGTTCCCTGATGCAATGTCTGGCGGATGGTTACTTTGTCGTTCCGGTCACCATTGGCGATTACCTGTCGCGTAATGAACCTGGCGAAATCACAACCGAACATGAAGGGTTCGAGGCAGCCGAAACAGAAGTCCGAGATAATTTGAATCGCTTGATTTCTATCAACGGGCAACGGTCCAGCCAATCATTCCACCGGGAACTTGGAAAAATCATGTGGGAACATTGTGGGATCGCCCGGTCCAAAGAATCGCTGGAAGAAGGGTTACGCAAGATCCCTAAATTACGTGAAGAGTTCAATCAGAATTTGCGGGTGACCGGCGAAACCGACCATTTAAATCAGTCGCTTGAGCACGCCGGACGGGTGGCGGACTTTATTGATTTTGGTGAACTGATGTGTCAAGACGCATTGATCCGCGACGAATCCTGTGGGTGTCATCTGCGCGAAGAGTATCAAACTGAAGAAAATGAAGCCAAACGGAACGATGATGATTTCTCTTTCGTTTCGGTATTTGAATACAAGGGGGAAGGCGTGGCACCTGAACTGACCAAAGAACCTCTTGAATTTAAAGCCTTTCCGCTGGCGACGAGGAACTATAAATCATGAAAATCAAAATTCACGTTTGGCGACAACAATCGCCCAAAACCAAGGGAGCCATGGAAACCCATGAGCTCGATGGTGTGACCTCAGACATGTCCTTTTTGGAAATGTTGGACACGTTGAACGAACAATTAAACGACCAAGGAAAAGATCCGGTCGCGTTTGATCACGATTGCCGCGAGGGCGTATGCGGCAGTTGTTCGATGGTGATCGACGGCCAGGCTCACGGTCCTAAAGGGTCGACGACGACCTGTCAGTTGTACATGCGAAGCTTCGAAGACGGGGCTGAGATTTACGTTGAACCGTTTCGCGCCGCCGCGTTTCCGATTTTGCGTGACTTGGTGGTGGATCGTTCTGCGTTTGACCGGATCATCGAAGCGGGCGGATATATTAGCAACCATTCGGGGCCAAAGCCAGAACCCAATTCGATTCCCATCGAACCCGAGATCCAGGAAACGGCTCTCGATGCCGCCAGTTGTATCGGTTGCGGAGCCTGTGTCGCGGCCTGTCCTAACGGTAGCGCGATGCTGTTCACGTCGGCGAAGGTTTCCCATCTGGGGTTGCTACCGCAAGGACAGACCGAACGCTACGAACGTGTCGAAGCGATGGTCAACCAAATGGAATCCGAAGGATTCGGGTCCTGTCGTAATTACGCCGAATGCGAAGCCCAATGCCCCAAGGGAATCAGTATCGCGTTCATCGGTCGGCTCAATAGCGACTATTTGAAAAGCCAACTGGTTGAAGCGGATAACCCGCGCGGGAAGATGCACGCACAATAGATCGTACGTTGGTTTTGACGGTTCAAGGTTTTGTCGGATTGATAGCGGCTTCGTCGAAATAGCAGCCTCAATTCTTCTTTCGCAGTTATGTCGCGAGTGCGATGAGGTATTCGATTGGTTTGAGTATTTTATGAACCGCCCCTTGGAATACCGGGTGTTGATAAATGTTTTCTTCGGAAATCGGCTAAACTATCGGTTCTCAACGCGGTCAGCATCTCAGCGAAAGAAGCGTGCTCTTTTCCAGTCTATTGCCTGAACAAGCTTGAGCATTTCGAGCATCAATTCGGGTTTGGTGCGACTGACGCGATTCCACTTCTGGCAGGCTTTCTTTTTGAGGTACAAACCAGCCAAAATAGGAAACGCAAAATATCGTTCGGGCGTTCGTGGGCTTTCAATGACCACGCAAAGCACAACCCAACAATGTCCCCATCGAACGACGGTGAATTCGCGACTGGATAACAGCGGATCGCGATGGTTTCCGGCCCCAAACACCTACAAGCCGCGGCGACTGAGCAGCGTGTCGTCCCCGGCCAGAAAAACCGTCTCTTGCGGTAGCAGTTTCCGAATCAGGTCATAAACGGCCAGTCCGACGGCGTCGATTGACTAAACTGCTGTGGCGAAGATCCGATGAAACGCCGAGTGATGGCGCTCAACACCGCCCGCACGCAGCATTCCCATGATCGTTTGCCGAGGAGCGAATATGCAACCGGCCATCAGCTCCATCAAGCTTGCATAAGTCAACGCGGTCATCGTGACTGAAAATACTTGAAGCATTGGCAAGAATGAGTTGTAGATATCCATGGTCGTCGCCTTTTCGGTTAAGCGTTTTATTAGCATTAACCTTTATCGGAAAGACGCGGCCATTTTCTTTGACAGCTCAGCGACGCTAGCCAAAGAATTTTTCTGCGAAAGACGAACTAAAGACAATCGGATCGGCGTTTAAGCTTCTGCGGAATCGATTCGGGCCAACACTTCTACCAGAGAAGTCATCGTTGCTAACCTACGCCCTGCCCTCCCCTTGAATAGCGGCGACGACAACGTACCACGGTGGTGGCTGACAAATGATTCAATCGAACGATGCCTCTTCAGCGGGTCGAAATTGATACTGTTGACAGCGAGGTACGGATCGTGATTGATTCCGCAATTGCGCAGCAATTTCAGTGCGTTGAAATTGTAAATCAGCAGTAGATCATCATCTTTAATGAAATCCTGCCACTGCTGAGCAAAGGTTTCCGCGGAAACTGAATGATCAAACTCACGCGGCGACAAATCGATGAAGTCGTAGAACTTCGGTACAAGATTCTTTCCTCCATCAAGGTAGCAGCAAAACCGGTCTTTCGCGTCGGCGTGTCCGAACCGATGGGCGCACCAATACACCGGGGGAAGCGCGCAAGTCGCGCGATTTCGATTTAATTCGTCCCAGCCATCGACCGCGGTGTAGTCGATCGGTGTGGCTTCTCCGTAGGCCAAAACCAGATTGCCGGTGGGTTGGGTGATTGATTTGGGAACGTTGGCGTTAGGAATTTTTTTGGGCTTCACCGCCAATCCACTGTAAATCGATTGTGGATGGTCTAACTGTTTTTCTATCATGCAATTGAACGCGCGGGTCAACGCGGTAATGTTCTTTGTTTCAGGTTCCAATTGTCGCAGTGCGGCGGCAACAGCCTCCAACGTTGATAAAGACGTTGCGTTGGGCTCCATGCGAATTCGATACTTGCCCGGTTCAGCGGGGGCCAGCCGATATTTTGGCAGACCATGTAACGCCGAAACATCCCGATACAAAGTCTTCGCATGGTGCCACGTTCCATCAAGAATGATCAATTGATCGGGGCGCTGATCGGGCGCGACCTCCGTCAACAGCGTGGCGTCCTTACCCGGATACAGCAAACCAGCGTTGGCTGAAATTGGCAGCGCCATGGTCGCGAGGAATTCGTTGCGTTCGCAAATCAACCGGCTATTGTCCAGTGTCCGGTGCACGATGCGGGCGGTGTTGAACGGGTGCATCCGTTCGCGCCGGTGCTGCAAGATCAAGATTTCGGTTTGGTTGTCGACCCGCCCAACGGCCTCGCAATAGCAGAGCTCTGGGGTGCGAAAACATCGGAGACACAAGGGACGCGACTGGCCGGGGGGCGCCTTAGTTTTGCGCGTTTGCATTTTCATCGGTCGTTTCTAACGGCATTGGTCTGTCGATAATGTGAAGATCGCGCTGGGGAAAGGGGATTTCGATGTTGTGTTCTTTCAAGACCGTATTGATCGCGACATTCAGCTCATGCACGATGTGCCATCGGCGCTCAATCGTTGATACGCAGCAACGTAACGTAAAATTGAGGCTGCTGTCACCGAATTCTTCGAAGGTTACCATGGGCGATGGTTCCTTCAACAAGGCGCGGATGGGACTGATCGCATCCAATACAATTTGCCGGACAAAAGCCGGATCGGTCCCGTAGGCCACGCCAAACTTCAGCGACAAACGGTTGACGACGCTGGACAGCGTCCAGTTTAAAAGCTTCCCCGTGATCAGGTCTTTATTGGGGACGACGAGTTCTTGATTGTCCCAGTTGGTAACCGTCGTGGCGCGCATCTGAATGCGCGAAACGATGCCTGTGGTACCGTCAATGGTGACGACATCGCCAACCCGCACCGGGCGTTCTAATAGTAATATCAAACCCGATACAAAATTCGCCACAATTTCCTGTAAACCAAAACCCAGACCGACCGAAATTGCTGCCAGCAGCCAACTATAATTGGACCATGGGATTTTTAAATATCCGAGTGCTAAAATCGCTCCGAATACCAACAGAATATAGCGAAAGATCGATGTCACCGCATAACGCGCTCCAGCATCCAATGGCAGTCGTTGCAGCAGCAGTAGTTCCAACATACCCGGCATGTTTCGCACGCCGAAGTAAGTCATCAAAAACATAATCGATGAAAATACAACGTCACGCAGGGTCACAAATTCGACGCGCCCCAACAGTTGTACGTCCCAGAGTTGAACGTCATCCATGATCTTGGTCGCTGGCAGGACATACTGCCAGATGCTTAGTAGGATGCCGCCTGCGATCAATAGAAAGATCACCGCCGTCAATTCGCGCGCCTGACGTGAAACGTCGGTGATGTCCAATCCCGGTTCATTTTGCAAATCAATTTCGATCAGCTCACTGGCCGTACCGGTGATTGCCGCGAGATCTTTCTGTTCCGCCGTAAGCCGGGATTGTGTGCGTTGGTGCAGTAACTGTTCGTAACGCAAATTGCGCCGCCGGACTAACAGGAACCGCATCGCTCCAGAATATAAGATGATCACCGCGATCGCCAACGCGATTGTTTTCAACAAACTTTCGCAGATTCGGATCGAAGTGTAGTAATAACCGACCGCCGCGATTGCAGCTAATACCAGAGGCACCGCGATCATGACGCTGTAGCCGAAGTAGCGCAGTTTGGTCTTAGGGGTGTTTTGTGGAATCGGCAGCTCGCGATCGGCGTACAGTGCGCCTTGGGGGTGAAAGATGCTGGCGGAGAAAATGGCGGTAATCACTAACAGCACCAACAGTAATACCCGTCCCAAGCGGTTCCAAGATTCGGAATTGGCAAAACCACCTTGCAGCGCATCGACGGCGTTCCTGGGATGGGGATCGCTGAGTCCTGAATCCAGTTGTCCTCCGCTGATAAGATTTGCCATCGCCGATGCATTGAACTGTGGTGTGCCGTTAGCGGTTTCACTACCCAACATCGGCAACAGTAACAACACAACTAAAAGTGGGATAATCACCGGAAGCATCCAACCAAAGTTCCGTCTCAATAAGACCCTTAGTTTTTCGGTCCAATCGAAGTGGCAGTGTACTAACCCCTTTTTGCGACAGGACTGGTTAAGCAATTCCAATGGCAGGATAATCAAAAATGTGCCTACAAGCGCCCATCCTAAGCTTGTGCTGAAATCAGAACCCATCGTGTTGCGCGCCAATAACCATCCTAAAGCAAGCATTGGGGAAAGTTTGGTGACCGCCAACATTACCGTTTGGACAAACGCGGAAACGGTAATGCCAAACGTTCGACACCCACGTTTCACGGCGCGGTCGCCAGTGCGGTCGAGCTCCTTGAGCATGCGATGCCTAAACAGGAACAGCGTCCCAGAGCACATCACGATCAGGATTGAAATCGGAAAATTGTTGATAAAAGAATCGCGCAGATTCTTCAACACCGAATGCCATTTGGCAGGTGCGGCCAACCGCAACGAAGCACCGACGATATCGTTGATGTCGAATACGCTCATGCTGGGTGCGTTACGCACCCAGAGGATGTTTTCATCGATCAGTTCAGCGTAAATCGCGCTGGCGTTTTCAAGTTCGACTCGCGCCGTTTTCATTCCAACGAGTTCTTGAAAACGTTGGTATTCAAGTTTTTTCAGTTCGCCTAAAATCGCGGTTCTGCGTTGCAAAAGCAGGGTGGCGCCGTCACGTGCGGCGGCCAGTGCGTCGTCCAGAGTGGGAGGGCCATTAGAACCCAGCTCCCCTTGTCGGTGGAGCGTTTGGGAGATCTCGTTGGCAGATGATTCGATGTCACGAATGAGTTCCAGTTCGTCTTCCCAACGGAATATCGCGATCTGGGAATCCGAAATGTCTCGGTTTAACTCGTTGATTGGTTTTTGTTGTTGTTCGGCAGCAATTAAATGATTTCGGTTGCGTTGCAACATGCGACCAAAGGAATCGCTTAATCCAACAACGCGGATACGCGATTCGGTTGTCGTTTGTTCTCGCACGATGCGCGCCGTTTCCGCGTTAATGGTTGCCGACTGTTGAGCGAAGTCGTCGATGTCCTTGGCCAGTTTTCGTAACGCTACCGTTAATCGGATGTTGTCTTCTGCCATCTTTTTTAACGGTTGAATCACGTCCCGTTTTGTTTTGATCGCCATCGAATTGAGGGCGTCGATTTCGTCTTGGCGGCGGCGGTGTATCGCGGCGTCAATGATGGCAATCTCTTTGGTAAGTTGGACCTCCCATTTTCGGTTTAACTCCAATTGGATTGCTGGCAGCCCTGAAGTCGCTTCGTAGGAGCCCGCTTCCGCCTCCAGTGTTTCAATTTTTAACCGCAACATCTCGTTTTCGGCCAATAATTGCGTCCGCCGCGCCCGCACGAAGAATTCATTTTCACTCGTTGGCGGCGTCTTTAATTGAAGTTCTGTCTCCTTCCTTAATTGGGTCGCACTGGAAATTTCCCTTTGAATTTCCGTTGCCCGTGTCTGCTGTTGGGTCGGCGCGAGCGCGTCGATGCGTTTGGAAATCGACTGGAGTTGAATCTCTTTTTCAAGTTTGAGCGCTTTAAGATCCTTCAGATTGGGCAACTGCTTTACAGACGTTTCAGCGCTAAAGGGAAGCTTCGGTGCGCTGCTGTTGGAGTTAAGTTCCGCTTGAGCTTGGGTTAATTGGGCGGGCGCTGTTCTGATCGTATTTTTGAATTGAGCCAATGCGCGGTTTAGCTCGTTTGCCTCTGTGATTTGAAGCTTCGCTTTCTGATACAGCGACTTGATTTCAACGATCTCCGGCGCTTCGGCATCAGGTAACGCGTTGACCTTTTCTAATTCGCCATCGATAGAACGCAAGGTTACTGTTTCAGCCGAACCGTTGAGCGCCGAAAGTGGCTGAGAATCGGGCGCGAACACGGGTTGATCCCGGGCCGATGGTGCCTGCTGGGATGGGGCGGCGGTGTCAAATTCTGGAACAGTTTCCAAGGCCTGCTGCTGACCTTGATTTTTGTTCTGATTATTGTCTTGATTCTGGTCGCTTTCTGCGATTCTACGCGGCACCGTTTGGAACCCTTGGCCACGATCGAATTGCGGTTGTGGTTGCGCCAGAGAATAGCTGATTTGATATAGAAACCCGTTGACGCAAATGAAGGCCAGCGTCAATGCAAATCGTACGTTAGATTTCACGGGAGCAATCGTGGGCAAAGTAAAAGGAGCATTAGGATCCGGTTTCGTGTGATTTTATGCTTTTTGGAGCTAACTTAACACACCGTGTGGCGCACCGGTTTGTGAAACCTAGCCCCAAGGATATCGGAGCGCCGTTTCAAAAGGCGCGAAAGTTGATTACCATCAAAACTCTGCTTAACCTTTCCTGCTTCCGTTTTTGGATTTGTTGACCATGCCGTGCCACGGATCGATTCTTTGCGTTGCTGTGTTGGCATCGAACCGCCTGCGTTTTCTGGCGCTGTGTTTTACTGTTTTGTGTGTCAATGTTTTGTCTGTCAGTGTCTTGTGTGTCAGTGTGTCAGCCCAGACGGGTGCCTCGACTACGGATTCTCCGCCGGACTTATTAGCGCTGCAAGACAAGGTCGTGGAGGTGGTTTATACCGATGGGTCGGCGCAATGGCCTCTTAAAGTTACGCAAGTCGTCGAAGGCACTACTCCCGGCACATTGAAGTACATCAAAGTCCAATTCAAACAAGAGCGAAAACAACGCAAGATCAACGCCAACAAGATCGACGAAATCATCTTGGATGACCAGCATTTAGACGTTGAATTTGACAAAAAACAACGCGGACTTATTCACAGCCCAGAGAAACGCAAGCAACGGCTAAAACACCGCGATGAGGTCATCGCGCGATTAAAGAAGACGCGCGATCGACTCTGGCAACCGGTCACCCCAGAAGCATCGAAACGGCAGCTTACCAGACAGAAAGAGAAGATCGAAAAGACAAAGTCACATTTTCCGAAACTCGATTTTCGTGTTGTTGAAACTGAGTTCTTCACGGTTTGCACCGACCTCACGTCCACCCAAGTCGATGGGTATCTGGTGTCCTTGGACACGATGTACCGTGAACTTTGCGTGGCGTTTGGGATTCCGCCGACCAAAAACATTTGGGTGGGAAAGTGTCTCGTGTTTGCGTTCAGCCGTAAGTCGGATTTTTATGAATTTGAATCCGCTATCATGGATAACGAAGCCGCCCAAGGTACCGCAGGGCTGTGCCACCAATCCAGCAATGGTGGCGTTCTGTTTGCTGGCTACCGTGGGGAATCGGATACCTATTTTGGAACGGTGTTGATCCACGAAACGGCTCATGGATTTGTCCATCGTTACTTATCAAGTGCACAAGCGCCGTCTTGGTTGAACGAAGGCATGTCAGATTGGATTGCCAACGCCATCATGAAAAACGATGCGGTCCCACGCAAGCAAATTAAGTCGGCCAATCTGATCAAAAAAAGCGGGACGTGGGGCGATTTTTTAACGGCCCCGCGCATTGAATTTGACTACTACGGTTCGGCTTCAACCTTGGTGGAAATTCTGCTGCGACGGGACAAAGGCGGACAGTTTCGTGCTTTCTTTCGAAGCATCAAAGAAGGAAAATCGGGGGAAGAAAGCTTGAAAGATTCGTTCGGGCTCAGCTACCAAGACCTTAAGATTCTTTACGCCCAACAGCTTGAACATATCCCCACAAGCCTGCCGTAAAAACGGTAGTTGCGGGGGTATCGATCCGTCTGAGGCGGCGATTGAACGCGGGGCATCAAGCGTGCAATGAAATACTTTTGGCTAACGCTGATCAGCGCTTTCATGTCGCGCGGTGTCGCCTTCACGCGATCCAAAGATCGCCATCAACGCAGGAAGTAGCAACAGGTCACCGATTAATGCGGCCAGCATCATCGCGGATAACAAAATGCCGAATCTGACAGTCGGAAGAAAACCACAAAATGCGTACAACGAAATACTGATGCCAATAACCAGACTGGTTTGGATCATCGCTTGGCCGCAATAACGCATCGCCGAATCGATCGGATCAATCGTTTCCCGCTGTGTTAGATTTGACCGGTCTACTTCCTGATGCCATAACAAAAAATGGATCGTATCGTCTACCGCGATGCCCAACGCGACGCTCGCGGTCATCAGCGAAGCAACGTCAAGCGGATATCCTAATAACCCTGCCCCGCCCAGTACTACCACCGCCGGAAATAGGTTTGGCAGCAACGCGATCAACGCCGCTTTGAGGCTTTTCAGCAAGATCAACACGACGACGGCAATCGCGAGAAAGGCTGTCAGGTAAGCCCACAGTAGCTCCGATAAAAACTGTTGATCGACAACATCAAACAGAAGAAACTCGCCCGTTGTGGTTACCGTTAGCGATTCTTCGGGAAAAAGCAATCGACCGTTGGGCGCGAATACCGTGTCCACGATCTGTTTGAGTTGTTCAGTTTGCTTGGTTAAATCAATGTTTTTGAAAATGGAGTAACGGCAGGAAACCCGCCACGTTTCTTGGCGATTATGAGTGTCTTTGTGTAACAGGCTTCCGTGGATTTCTTCTTTGAAACGTTTTAAACGAGAATCCTGGATCGCTTTTCGTACGCCTTGTGGATGCCGGTCTAACTGGGGAGCAAAAGTTCCGGCTGAAGTACACGACTCAAATGCCGTTGTTGATTCAATGTGATGCATCAAAACTTGCAGCCCGCGAATTCTAGTGCGATCGTTATGCCGATTCACATTATCGAAGGTCAGCAAGAGTTCGACAGCGTTCAAAGGTCCAACGCGCGTTTGCATCTTCCTCACCGAATCAAGCACTCGATGGCCAGCGGGAAAAAAATTGCTCAGCGCGCTGCCGGTTGTGATTTTGGGTATCCCCCAAGCGACGGTGAAAAGTAATATCAGGCACGCCGCGAAAATCAGCCGACAGTAATTGCGAGTGAATCTTGTCCAATGCCACCAACGGTCGGGTAAATGGGGGGGAAGTGGATGGGGATTCTGGGAGGGACTTTGACTGTCGATATGTTTTTCAATCCGATCGGCGTGTCCAATCACCGTCAAAAATGGAGGGAACCAAACCAATAACAGCACGTTGGCTGCAGCGATCGATAACGCGCCAAACATTCCGAACTGCTGCACCGGTGCGCTGCTACTCAGGAGCAGCGATAACAGCCCGATGGATGTCGTCAGCGTGCAGCAAAAAATCGGTTTCGCAGAAGCCCGCAATGCGGATCTGGCGATCGTGCGGCGGTGTGCTCGCAGCGCTAGGTCGTTTAGGCCCTCTCCGGGAGAAACATTGGCTGCGGTCGGTTGGTGTGATTCCGCCGATTTCCGGTAGTAGCTAAGAAAGTGCATTGCTGCAGACACCGTCAACAGCATCGTCAACGTTGGCAACGGCCAAATAATCGCGTTCATATCAACATCGGCCAACCAGACGATGTTAAAGGACAAACACCCCGTATACGCCCCCAGTGCATTGATGAAGAAAGCCAGCCAGAAGCTGCGCACCAACACAACGGTCAGTACAAACGCCAACAGCATAATTTGTGGGACCACCCGAAAAGGCGACTCAAGGCCTTCTTGGTTTAACGTATGTAAATTGTGCCCCAGCCCGGCATAGGTGGTCAATTGGGGATCAATTTTCTCGGACTTTAAAATTTGATCCAGACGCGAAAGAACGCCGCCGCGGTCAAGACGTCCAGCCTCTGTGAGGTGAAAACTAACGGCCGTTGCGTCTCCCGATGCGCTAATGAACACATTTCTCAAACGCTCCACCGCATCGGCTGGACTCAACCCCGAATACCGGCGGAGAAGCCGATAAGCTTTCTGTCCACTGGAAACATCGCGAACCAGATGACCACATTGGGATTCGATTTTTGTACAAACCTTTTCGACGCGGCTGTCAAACAGATCGCACTGTGGCCAACTGAGAATGACCACTTCATTGGGGCCAAATTTTTCACGGTATGCGGAGAACTGAGAATATACGACTGATTCTCGGTCGCCCCATTCGGTGATTTCACTGCGAAACCGTTGCGGGGGTAGTGTAGAGATGTACAACACTGGCGGAAACGTCAGCACCCACAGAAGCAGTAAGATCTTCTCGCGCCAAAATACGACTGGCCGATCCAACGGATTATCCTCGTGGCTTTCGGAACACCAACAGCGCGTACTGGATTGTTTGGGATTTTACCAGCTCGGTTGACTGATTGAGCATGGCGCGCATCTCCTTTAAATCCATCCCAAGAGCCGGTAACGCTCCGAGGGCCTGTCCCATGCCAGCCATCACCAGTTTCCGTTTCATCTCCCTCGCCAGTTCCACCAGCGTATGAGAGTGGTCTTGGTGGTGGAGGATCTCAAAACCAGCCTGCGCGAACAGTGTTTGATAACCTTTGATCGACAACGCCTGCGCAACGCACGTCCATGGTGCCGCTTTTTCGGCAAAATCATCCGGTAGCTGCCCGTCGACGACCATGTCGGTCATGCCGAAAACCCCACCGGGTTTCAATACACGGAAGAACTCTTTGGCAACTTTGGCTTGATCGGCAAAGGTGCTGACCGCGCACTCGCAAGTCACGCCCTCCAAAGATTCCGCGTCCATCGCTAGCGCGTCAGCCGACCCTTGGACAAACGTTGGGGCCCCGTGGATCGGCGTCAAGCTTTTAGAATCGGTAAGAGAACGATTGAGATTGGCCAATGGTTCGTCCTCGTCGGCACTGCAGCACGCTTCACCCGAAGCACAGCAGGGCTGTGCTTCGGTGGCAGGATTTTCCGCCGGTTGCTGTGTTGCGACTGCAGACTTTGCTTTTTGCACGTTAATCGAACTGTAGTCCAACCCCGTTGCCACCAATCCAAATTTTTCGGCCATCAGCCGGGTGGTGGTTCCAACTCCGCAGGCAACATCAAGCACCTTGCTGCCTGCAGGCAGGGACAAGCTTTCCACCAGTCGCGTCGAGAGATCAACACCACCGGGGTGGAAGCTTCCGCCCATCAGTTCTTGGACGATGTCTTGTTCGTAAAAGTTAGCACAGCACATTGCCGGGTTGGCGTCGTTGTCGGCGTCCAGAGAATCCGATGGTGGGTTTGAATTGGCCATAATTCTTCGTTTTCTTCGCGCGTTGAAAGGTCTATTTCACAAGAATCATCTGCGGCAAACGCGGCAGACCAGACCGACTAAAGGTTGCCTGTTGGTCGGTTGATTGCGTTGTATTGGCAAAATGAAACCGGTGTGCCGTCGGCCGCAATAATATGCACGCAGCATTTGTCGATTCGATCCTGATCGTAGGAGTAAGCATCCATGAATGGTTTGATGCCGATGGCAAACATACCGTTCCAGTTTTGTGGATCGTGGCTGGCGGAGTTTTCTACCGAAAGTTCTTCGACCAAATCTAACAACGCATCGAGCGCGGCGTCATCAAGATTTGTCAACGCATCACTCGCAACGACCTTGCCCATCATGTCGGTGAACGAACTTGCACTATCAAAGGTGTCTGAAACGGCCGCGATCATCTGACGATTGGCTGGTGCGGCCCAATCTTCATAACGCGGCAGGTAACGAGAAATCGGCATCAGTCCGGATTTCCCACGCACCGCAACGCCAAGACTAAAACAGTTGGGGTCCGAACAGGGGATCGGTGTAAAGTCCTCTGGGGTGAAGGTTCCGCCGGTTTGCGCACATATTTTATTCACCACGTCCGCGACGGTCATGCGTTCGATTAAACGCGGGTTGTCGTAACGTCCGGAATACATGGCAGGTTGAATCATTATTTTTCGAACGCTCCGGGGGCGTCCTGAGGCCCAATCGATAAACTTACCGACTTCGTCGTCATTAATTTCGCGCGTCAGCGTCATCGTTGGAACGGTGTTGATTCCAAATTCTTCACAGTAGTCAGCGGCGCGGGTTTTGGTTTCTAATAAATCCGATCGACCTCTTAAGCTTTCATAAGTCGACGCTTTGAAACCGTCAAACTGCAAATAGACCGAAACGCGATCACCGAAACTGGCCACCCGTTGAGCAAACGCGCGGCGCGACAGTTTGATCGCGTTGGTGTTGATGTAGACCTGTTTAACGCCTTTATTCAATGCTATTTCAAGGATCTCGAAAAAATCGGGGTGAATCGTTGGTTCGCCGCCGGAAAGCTGAATCAGGTCAGCATCCCCCTTCCCTTTTTCCAGCAAACCGTCCAACGTTTGCGTAAATGTTTCGATTGACATGAACGATTTGTTTTGTGGAGAAGACCCGGCGTAACACGTTGGACACGTCAAATTGCAACTTTGCGTGATCTCTAACAACATGTTGCAGCTATGGTTTGCGACTTGATCGCCACAGTGCTGGTTGGGTCCGCAGCAACATGCCACCGATTCTATTTCAGGATCGGCGACGTAATAGTGCCGACGTTCCGAGGCCAGCATCGCTGAGTAGCGTCCGTGCTGTTGGCACTGTTTGTCCATGTAGACCGCGCCGTGACGCTCGTAAACGGACGCGTCGACTTTCACCAAACAGACAGGGCAAATGCTGGTCGTGGATTTGATAAACTGTCCTACACCGTAATCGACCAACGCGCTGTCGTTGGTGTCACCTGTTACTTCGGACGACATGCTGGCGAAATCATCAACCACCGGCGGTTTGTAGATAGGAAGTTGCGTCATGTTTGTCAAACTGAAGGGGAGAGGTTTGAGTAGTCATCGGCGCCAATCGCGTCCCATTTAGCGGATGATGGGTTCCAGTAAACGGCGTCGAGTGATCCGCGCGTCGTTGAGCGACCAATCGTAAAAATGGCCACTGATTTTTTGCTGGCATCGGAGCTTTTCCAAAGTGGTTGGGCTTGCATACTGCCGAAAGTGATTCAGCAGTGCTGCGTCGGTGCCACCGAAGTCGTTTTTATACCATTTAAATATTTTCGATGTGCGAACGCCCCGTGAACCGTATTGCAACCCACGATCGGAGTTAATATAAGCGTACGCTGCAGCGTTAAGGCGCCCTTCAATCAGCTCCGCCGTCCACGCGGTTGGCGATAAATTAGGGCAGCCAAGCGAAGCACAATTCAGCGCGTAATGGATGCGTGGGTCTTTCCAAACCGGCCGTACGATTCCGCTTTCAATTTGGTTCAGCGAAAGCGCGATGCCCAGTACCGTCACCGCAGCCGGGTCGTCGAAGGGGCCAACGAAATCGGTAAGCTTCGTCTTGATTTGCCGCACCGAACGAATGGGGTAGTTATCCAAAACCACATCGGCGGTCCGCGCGTTATAAAGGTTAAACCAAAATGCCAATTGCTGGTCGCGGTTTAGGGTACGCGTGTCGATGGCTTGAAGGTGATTCAAGTAAGTTTTGAGCGCGGCGCGATCGGCTTGCGAGACGCGCTGATATTGCAAGCGATTGACTCCGAAACTGTCGGTAATCAAGTACCGTGCCAGAAAACAATTCCATGGCGAGTGATCAATGGCATCAATGGACATGGGGTCACTAATCGCGAACACCGGATCGACCAACGCCGATTCGGGGATGCCAGGGGACGTACTTTGGGAAACAGCGCCTGTTTGTCCAGCCGGCGAACTTGGTTGTGGAACCGAGATTTCGTGTGGGCTGATCCAATCAGCTTGAGGTGACGAAAAAGATGGCTGCGGTATTTCCCACGAAGGTGCCGCTAAGATCTCCGCGGCGCTTCGGCTTCCAGAACCGGCCGCCGAAGCGCCGTTACTGCTTCCTGATTGAAACGCTAACGCGCGAGCGTTGAAACCAACGGCCATTCCTATAGCAGTTCCTAGCCCTATCGCAATTTTTAGCAAACTTTTTCGATAATCGGTCATCACAGTTCTGCGGGTTAAACGGAGGGTAACGGACAGGTTTGTACCAATGGAGGTTCTTCTACTATTATCGAATTCCGATGTCGATTGAAACCACGAATTTTCTGCCAAAACGTGCGGTTCGGGTTTACTCACAGAGAAATTTTCAGCTTTGTCTCAATGCGTGGGGGTGGGAAAAAGAGAAAAATCCAGCTTTGGCCGCAGATGTTACCTTTTGTCCGTAAATCTTAACCTAGTTTTGATTGAATAAACTTGGTCTCTGGCAACTCGGAAATTTGCAGAGTCCCTTGTTGGACCTTTTATCTATTTTTATTTGTTAAGGCTCTTCGATATCTCCGTACCGAGTTGGTTAATAGAACGAGTCGCAGAGAGAAAATTGGGCAAATGTACGAAGCGAATCTTGCAAGTCCTTTTGTGGCTGAATTCCCTGTAGTTGTTAACGCACCTGAGCAGACCGATGTAACTCCAGAGTTCAAAAGCAGATGGGTTGATAACGCCGAACTCCGATCCCTTGAACCTGCTTGGAACCGTCTGGCGGATTCACCGCTGTGGCGAAACGTTGCTTTGGAACCGAACTATTTGATCCCCGCATTGGAGCACCTAGGAAACGATTCAGTACGGTTGTTGGTGGTTGAAAATGTAGCCGCAGCACCCGAGAAAAACTTGGTTGCGGTTGTCCCCATTGAAACCAAAAGCGTCTTTCGATTACCGTTTAAAACAGCCGAAGTCTGGAAGCACGACCAGTGTTTTGATGCAACGCCTTTGTTGTGTAAAACGCATGGAGTTGCCGCTTGGGCGAAGATTTGCGAGGCCTTGCTGGAATCGCAGTACGCCATCCTCAGCCTTGACACCGTCGTCGCCGAACCACAATTCGATTCTGTTTTGAAGACCGTTGAGCAGCAACGGAACATCCTTCGATTTCAGCGCGATCATTTTCAACGCGCCGCGTTTGTGGCAGAACCGTCGTCGGAGCTATACCTTCAAAATAACGTTTCTAAAAGCCTGCAGAAGAAGCTTCGCCGATTATTGCGGCGACTGAGCGGTCAGGGAGAAGTGACTTGGGAATCAACCGATGAAAACAGTGACTTTCAACAGCTTGCCGAAGACTTCATGGCCATTGAAGCCTCCGGTTGGAAGGGGGAGTCAGGAACCGCCTTGGGGTGTGCCGACGACACGCGCGCGTTTTACCGAAGCCTTATCAGCGAAAGTGCTGCCGCTGGAAAGGTAAGGTTTTTAAGTTTGATGCTCGATGGACGTCGTATCGCGATGATCTCCGATATTCGCTCAGGAGATTACGTGTGCTCTTATAAAACGGCCTACGACGACCAGTTTTCAGCGTATTCACCTGGAACGCAGGTAGAGGCGAAAAACTTGGACTATCTGCATCGAGATGGAGTCAAAACGGGAGATTCATGCACTGCCAATAGCAGTTCATCGATCAACCGAATCTGGGGACAGCGACTTGCGTTTCAAAACGCGATATTGAGTTTACGTCCCGGCATCGCCCGCCAAGCGGTCCAAATGCTTCCGTTAACCCAAAGGGTGGTGCGGCGATTGCGTACGGTTTTGAAAAAGGGATGAACGTCGCTGCGTGGTGTCGAGGATCCTTGCCGATCGTTTCGCCATTTTCACCAAAACGGAATCATAAAATTGATCGGCGACTACTTTTGGACACCGATACATCGCCCTTACAATAACCGCATCATTAGTGATCCACAAAGGTTGGCGATAAACGGCAAGGTCCGCGATGCACGGTCAAGAAATTTTAACGACGTTTACGATCGCGGCGGCGGTGGGCGTAGGGCTGACGACGCTGGCGGCTCATTTTCGCACCTCAGCGATTGTGGTGTTGCTGCTCGGTGGTGTGCTGGTCGGACCGCAGGTCTTGGGCTGGGTGAAGCCCGATGTACTGGGCGACGGGCTGGGGACGATTATCTCGTTAGCGGTCGGAATCATCCTCTTTGAAGGCGGATTGACACTCGATCTAAAGGGCTACCGTAGCGTCGGACGCGAGATTCTAAGCATCCTAACGGTCGGCGTTTTGGTGACGTGGCTGGGAACTACGGCGTTATTAAAGTTGATCTTTGATTTTGATTGGCCGTTTTGTTTTTTGGCGGCAAGTTTGGTGATTGTGACCGGCCCGACGGTAATCGGGCCGCTGCTGCATCGAATTAACGTGACCAAAAATTTACACCATATTCTGCACTGGGAGGGCGTGCTGATTGACCCGATCGGTGTGTTCATCGCATTGTTGAGCTACGAGTTTTACGTCAGCACCGGCAGCGGTCATGAATCGCCGGTCCTAGATTTTTTGCTTAGGTTCACCGCCGGCGCGATTGTTGGGATCGTGTTCGGTTATACGTTACACTGGATACTAAAGCGAAACTGGATCGACAAAGGACACACCAACATATTCGTCTTGGCCATGGCCATGTTGAACTTTGCGATCGCCGATCTTGTGATCGCGGAATGCGGTTTGTTGAGCGTGACGGTGGCTGGGCTGGTCTTGGGAAGCCAGACGTCAGTGCATTTGCGCGACATTGTCAGCTATAAGGTTGAGCTAAAAGATTTCTTGATCGGGCTGTTGTTTATTTTACTGGCGGCAAATCTTGATCTGTACTCGTTTGTGGCTTTCGGGTGGAAACTGGCACTGGTTGTCATTGCCCTGATGTTAATCGTTAGGCCATTGAATGTGTTTCTGTCGTTGATGTTCAGCCCCGTCACGGTAAAAGAGAAACTGTTTCTCAGTTGGATCGCGCCGCGCGGAATTGTGGCGGCGTCGATGGCGTCTGTGTTTGCGCTGGAGTTGTCCCATCGCGATTCCACGCAAGCTCAATTTTTGGAGACCTTTACTTATTCGGTCATCGCGGGAACGGTTTTGGTGCAGGGACTGACCGCCGGCGTGGTCGGTCGGTATCTGGGGGTGGTCCGGCCAGCCCCCCAAGGATGGATCATCGTCGGGGCCCACGCGATGGGTAGGAGTATTGCCGATTTTCTCACCCGGCAGAATTTGGATGTGGTGTTGGTGGATACCAACCCGCGTGAGGTCAGGGGCGCACGTCGAGAGGGGTTGGTGGCAATCCATCAAGACGCGACCCTAATGAATCCAGACAATCACGCCGAACTCTACTCGTGTGGAAACCTATTGGCAATCACGACCAATCAGGATTTGAATCGCATCGTTTGTCAACGTTGGGCCGAAATGCTCAATCCCAAATCGCTCTATCGGTGGGAGAAAACGGGGTACGAATCAGATGAAAACCGGCATCTCTTAGTTGGCAAAGCGGTTTGGGGCGAAATACCATTAAGCCGATGGATGCAGCCAGACTGCGAATTGCCTCCGCTTTCGACGCGACAATTTCAAACTAACGACCACCCAAACGCGGGAGGGGCAATGTTGTCTGAAAACAACGCGGACCAATCGCATGTTTTGCTAACGGTGCGTCCAGATGTCGGTTTGTTGCTAGGTGAACAGGAGACGTATAACGCCGGGGACCAGTCGCTGGTTTATGATTTGCGGCGCGGTCAACATCAATGTGCGCTGCCGTTGATTCCATTCAATGTTACCCAGTCCAACCAAGCGGAACTGGTGGAACTGTATCGCGAGATGCTGATTCATTTAAAACGCCAATCTTATAGTATTGATCCCGAATCAACGTTGGCCGATATTTGGAAACGCGAACAGGAGTACTCCAGTCTGCTGGGGCACGGGATTGCGATGCCGCATTATTGGTCGCCCCACATCAAACGATCTGTATTGATGGTGACCCGTTCTAGGGAATCCCTGATGTGCCCATTGACTGATCGACCGGTGGAGATCGTGTTTTTGCTGTTAAGCCCAACAAGAGACCCTAAGGCCCATCTCGAACATCTTTCTTACATTGCGCGATTGGTTGGATCGGAATCGCGTCGCGAGCGTTTACTGGCGGCAACCACGACGGACGAAATGTATCAACTGATCGTGTCAATCTAGTATTTTATTTTGCTGCGTTTGGCACGTGTCTAACCCCGCCGCAACATCTTCACGGCCACCGACCACCACCCCGGTTGGACGAGGTCACGGTAAGGGGAATCGATGGGCAGTTCTTTCATCAAATAGTGATGAGCGAACCCTAAATTGTGATAGGGCAACGAAGGGAACATGTGATGCAGCGCGTGATACTGAATCGCAAATGGAAAGAACAGCCAAGTCAACGGGTCGCGGCCCACGTAGTTGCATGAATCCATGATGTGATCCGACACACTCAACCGGTTGCCGTCGCCTTCGAAGTGATGGTCCGCCAGTTGACGTAATTGGTTTAAAATTACCACCGTCGCTCCTAAAGAATACAACATCAACATGTGCGTCCAAGGACGAATGCCGACCACGATCACCAGAGGAATCAACATCGCGCGGGCACAGCACGCCAGTTCCAGCCACGCAAATCGTTTTCGATGGATGGTACTGATAGAACGCTGATACTGGTAGTTAAACGTGAGCGCGGAAAGACGGCGGAGTGTAAATTCACGCACTCCTGGGGTGATAAACGTCAGCGGCGCCAACAAAAATCGCAGAAACACGATCAGTGGAAAGATCGCCACGAACGCGAAATAAAGCACCAGATTGACGATGCTGCCACGCTGGCAAACGTTGACGACGTATTCGGGGTCGGCGGGAGTCCCGTAGAATTTTTGCGAGTGATGGTCGCGATGATGGCCAGTGAAAAACGTAGATGGCGTCAGCGTTGGGATGCCAATTAACAAATTCCAAGCGACCTTAAACGACGTCTGTTCGTGGCCACCAAGATGGGCGACCTCATGAACAAGAGAACCGACACGGTACAGCCAAAATGAAGCCAACAGGTAACCCGCGATCTGCCAGATCGAAAACGCGGGGGCCGAAATGAATACCGCCGCCGAAGCGTAAGCGATGACACCGCTGGTGATCATGTCCCGCCAGTAGATTAGCGGTTTGACTTGGTGGAAATCCTGATCGGCATCTTTTAACGTGGCGCGAACAGCGCGCACCCAGTCCGTGGGGGGAGAAGCGAGCGGCATCAGATGTCTTTCGGTAGAGAAGTATGTGGAGGGAGGTTAAGTTGTCCCCGATCGGCTTGGATTTGTCAAACAGCCTGTGCCGCGAAAGAAAACGCCCCCTTGCCACGAAGTTTTTCAAACCGTCGGAAGACAGTTTTCTCATAAACTTTCTGGTGAGCTCTCGAAATAACTTTGCAGAGAACCGGGCCGTGAAACTATCGAACCGGGCTTGCGATATGTTAACTTGAGTAGTGAAATCAAAGCCGTTGATAATGGCCTTGTTTATTGGCCTTGTTTTAAACCAAATTGCAGAGACAAAAAATGATGAACGCGATGATCTGTTTTTTCTTGTCCAATCGTTTGAGCCGCTTGCTGGCCCTACTGATCGCTGGATGCATCGTCAATTTGGGATTGGGGCAACGCGCGAACGGGCAAGGCAGTTTCGATCCGATCGTCGAACCGTCGACCCACTTCAATGAAGTCGATGGCTTGGTCGCGGTTGAGGCGGAGCATTTCTTTCAACAAGAACTTGTGGACACACGCGCGTTTTACTTAACCAACTCCGATACGGTTCCCAAATTTGAGCCCGATGGCGACCCACCACATGTCGGAGGAGCCAGCAACGGCGCTTATTTAGAGATTTTACCTGACACCCGCCGAAACCACGGGGAAGAACTGCGACCGGGAAGAAACTTTACTAATCAACCCGGCAAAGCCGCGGTCGTCTCTTATAAGGTAAATTTTTCCACTCCCGGCCGATACTTTGTGTGGGTGCGCGCCTATTCCAGCAACAGCGAAGACAACGGCCTGCATGTGGGAATCGATGGATCGTGGCCTGAGAGCGGGCAGCGACTACAGTGGTGTGAAGGCAAACAGCAATGGTGGTGGGAAAGCAAACAACGCACCGGAAGAGTCCATTGCGGCGAGCCCCATAAAATCTTCTTAGACGTCCCGACCGAAGGTATTCATACGATTCATTTCTCGATGCGCGAAGACGGATTCGAATTTGATAAGTGGTTGATGACCCGTGACCGCGACTTTCACCGCCCCTTGGACGCGGGCCCCGTTTCGACCAGTAACGCTTCGGACCTCCCCAAGTTTCCATTGGTCGCAGTTCCTGCGGTTTCAGCTCCGGCTAAGGCAAAGAAAACACGCAAGAAAAAAACAGCCGCGTTAACCGCCGATGGCATGGTAATCAGAGCGACTAAATTTTCCATCAGCGCATCGAATTACTACGTTGATCAAAAAAAGTGGCTCGCAATCGATCCAGATAAACACCAATCGGCCGCCGCAACGATTGTTTTGCCGATTCCAGCAGGAGTTTATGACGTGGTGTTGCAGACGGTCGGCGAAAACGATGGGGCGTCAACGTTTAATGTGACCATCGGTGATCTGAAACTGGACACCTACACTTGCCCGTTGTCTACCAACACGTTTGAAACGGGAGAAAAGTATCACCGCCAGTGGAAATCTTTGAACATCAAAGACCACGAAACGGTAATCGTGAAATCGACGATCGCTTCGACCGACGGTCAAGAGTACAGCCGCGCTCGGTGGGAAGCACTCGCGTTTAAGCCTGCTGATGATGCAACTCGAACCCAGTGGGCCGAATTTGTGCGTGCTCAAACCGGTGCTGCGGCTAAGAAGTCTGTGAAACCTGAAAATGTGAAACCTGAAAATGTGAAATCGAAAAAAGCAGGCGCGCAAAACTCGGACCGAGACTTCACCACCAGTCCAACCCATCCGGTCAGCCAACGACCGCTGACCGGTCCGCGTCAACCTGATGGTGACGGAACGGTACGCGTAACGGGGGAATTGAGGCAATGGCACAAAATCAGTTTGACCATGAACGGTCCATTCGCTCATGAACACGATAACGATCCCAATCCGTTTATCGACATTCGCATGGAGACAAAATTCACGCACAGTGATGGCACAACTTATGTTGTGCCCGGCTATTTTGCCGCCGACGGCAATGCGGCTCAATCGTCGGCAAATTCCGGGACGCAGTGGCGGACTAATTTTGCACCTGACCGCACCGGTTTGTGGACATTCACCGCCTCGATCGTCAAAGGAAAGCAAGCGGCGATTGACGCTGAGGCTGCTGTCGAACCGATGTTTGAGACCCGCGGCCAATTGGTCGTCGATGCCTCAGACAAACCAGCAAGCGACTTTCGCAGCGCCGGGCGGTTGAAGTATGTCGGCAAACGTTACCTGCAACATGTTGGATCGGGGAAGTACTTTTTAAAAGCCGGTGCCGATGCGCCGGAGACTTTATTGGGCTATGCTGATTTCGACGGTACGAGCGCCCGGAAGGAGAACGTCCCGCTGAAAACGTTCACCCGGCATCTTCGCGACTGGCAGGTTGGTGACCCTACGTGGAAAGATGGCAAAGGAAAAGGTTTGATCGGTGCGGTGAATTATTTGTCCGGCAAGGGCTGTAATGCGTTTTCGTTCTTGACGTACAACGCCGGCGGCGATGGTGATAACGTTTGGCCGTTTGTACAACGCGATGACAAACTTCACTACGACTGCAGTAAGCTTGATCAGTGGGGCATAGTGTTTGACCATGGCACAGCCCAAGGGATGTACCTGCATTTCAAACTACAAGAAACGGAAAACGATGACCATCGTGGCGGGCATAAGAAAAAAAAGGCTTGGACGCCGACTTCGCTTGACGGGGGGAATCTTGGAGTGCAACGAAAACTGTATCTGCGAGAAATGGTGGCTCGGTTCGGTCATAATCTGGCCCTGAACTGGAATCTTGGAGAAGAGAACACACAATCAACGCGGCAACAAATCGACATGAGCCACTATATCAGCCAAACCGATCCTTACGATCACCACGTCGTGCTGCACACCTATCCCGGCCAGCAAGATAAAATTTACAACCGCTTGATCGGTGATAAATCAGAACTAACCGGCGTCTCTTTGCAGAACAGCCACATCAAAGATACGCATTGGCAGACCGTTAAATGGGTGCGAGCGTCGGAGGCGGCAGGTAGACCTTGGGTCGTCGCGTTTGACGAATCAGGATCTGCCGGACACGGGCAATGTCCTGATCTTGGTTATGCTGGATTTGATGGTAGAGATGACACGGGGCAGTACATCTACGATCAACATCGCGTTCGCAGACAAACCTTATGGGGCAACGTGATGGGGGGCGGCGCGGGAGTGGAATACTACTTTGGGTATAAATTTGCTGAAAACGATTTGAGGTGCGAAGATTGGCGCTCGCGCGATCAGAGTTGGGATTACTGCCGGATCTGTTTGGATTTTTTCGCCAATAACGACATCCCCTTACAGGACATGGCACCTGCAGATGAGTTGGTGGGCAACCCAAAGTTCTCCAATAAAAAATACTGTTTAGCGAAATCCGGTGATGTTTATTTAGTTTATTTGCCCCACGCAGGTTCAACACAATTAGATTTGACTTCGGCCCAAGGCCAATACTCCGTAACATGGTTTGACCCGGCGACCGGAGAAAGCATCGTTGGAGAAGCGACTTCAACTGTTTCTGGGGGCAGCGCAGTCACACTTGATTCTGGTAAATCCGACGATCAAGATGTGCTGGCGATCGTGCGGGTTCAATCCGATGGGCGCTGAATCGGTTTTGGTTTTTTTGATTCCGCGTTCACTGCGAATTGCAATCACTGATTCGTTGGACGCGGTAGAAATCCTCGGCGTCTCCATCCTTTGTTTCGGCGGCATCGGTTTCTATGATGGCGAAACCGAAACCATCGGCGCCCGTGTTGAAGAAACACTTTTGCAAAGGTAAGGCTTAATTCCATGCATGCTAGAAACAATATGGTGCCGCGGAAGTTGTCTGTGGCGATTATTTTTGGATGGTTGGTGGGGCTGTTGGGACTGCTGCTGCAAGACGCAAAACAGGCCTATGCAGACCAAGGGAATCGCCCCAACATTTTATGGATTACGATCGAAGATTGGTCACCCGATCTTTCGTGTTACGGAACGCCGGGCATTCAAACGCCCCACGTCGACAATTTAGTAGCCCAAGGTGTGCGATACAATCGCGCCTTTACCACTTCGCCGGTTTGTCCAACACTGCGATCGGTGATGATGACAGGGTTTCACCAAAACTATATTGGTGCCCATCAACATCGCACCGCTGATAAAAAACCGCTGCCATACGGCATGGCATTCGGCCGATCCCACATTTGTTGGCCGGTGTGGGGTATTTCACGTGCCTAATGAGCTGGAAGACGGATTGCAACTGTTTGCCGGATAAACAACCGGAGCTGTTTATGGGCCACGATTGGAATGAACGGAAGCCCGACCAGCCTTTCTTTGCCCGCATCACTTACACCGGCACGCACCGACCGTGGAGACGCGACCCGCTACAACCGATCGCCGCTGAAGATGTCGAATTGCCACCGTACTACGCCGACACACCGTTCATTCGACGCGACTGGGCCAATGGCCGAAAAGCGGGCTCAGCGCCGACCTGCTGATCAAACTTCAAAAACGAATAATGACGTTTTGCAGCGAAATTGTTGGTCATACACGCCGTTAGGGGCGCGTTTCCCGGCTGAGATCACCATGCAAATTTCTGCGGTGCGCGGAAGATTGAGCAGTTTTTGGATCCTTCGTCCATCCATCCCTTCCATGGGGCAACTGTCCATACCAAAAGCTCGCAAAGAAAGCATAAGATTCTCACACGCGAGCGCGGTAGATTTATGGGCCCAAACCCTCATGTCGGCTTTGCTGGCCGGGCCCCGCGGAACGACTTTGAATAAACCTAAAACCGCAATCACTAATTTTTTAAAGGGCCCTAAAATATAAAACGGGCCCTGTCCGTAAGCCAAAGGAACAATCTTTCTCTGGTAGTGTAGTTTAGCCGCCGGCACCATTTCTCCCGATGCGACCAAGTGTTCCAGCACCAGTTTCGAATTCCGCTTCCACGTGTCGAGTCTCGCCACACAGACAACTAATTCCTGAGCCGTAGCCGCTGCAGGTTGGCCGAGGCACAGTTTGACCAGTTCCGATTTTTTGTGGGCGTCCCGAACCCAATAAAATTCCCAGCACTGCAGATTCGAGGAATTGGGAGCCAATGTTGCCAATTCCAAACATTTTCGCATCACAGATTCTGGGACTTGTTCGTCTCCATAAACCCGCACGCTGCGCCGAGACCGAACGACTTTTTCGAACTCATCGGGATCGGTTGCGATTCCGGGTTCCACATGCTTGGTGGTCGGGATTTTCTCGAAAACACTTCCGCTATTCTTCTTTGGGACGGACATAGGAGCCTTCGGTTGCGAAAGTTTTTCAAGCGATAAAAAGAACGTCGATCACTGGATACCGTCAGAACCGGCGCAAAAAAACGGGGGTACCTGTCGGTACCCCCGTTGGTCGTGTTATTGAGTAACCGCTTATTGGAGTGATTTCAGTTTTTCCATCAAACCTTCAACAGCCGGTTTCAGTTTGCCAAGAATGCCTTCGTCAGAAATTCCTTCCAACGCTGTGGTCACGGCGGACGAAAATTGAGAAATCATACCACTAACCGCTGTCTTCGCAGGCCCTGCCAGTTCGCCAATTCCCATGTCGCCAACCGAGCCACTGAGATCAGAGATCTTGGATGTCAAACCATCTACATTTTCGGCGGTGACATCCTTAAAGCCATCGGTGACACTGGTTATTTTCTCCTTCAGTCCCGATATGTCGAAACTACCGAAGTCAATGTTGGCCATGTCTGCCATGCCAGCGGCTTTTTCCTTGGCTTGCATCGCAGCGTCTTTGGCGGCGTCACAGCCGGCGAACACGACCATCAAACTTAACAGCAGCAGGCCCATTTGAGTCAATTTCTTCATCAGTAAAATCCTGGTAATCTTAGTGGTTGATTTTGGTTACAGTGGTAAACGACCCATAAGGTAAGGCATCATACTAAAAGTGAACAGAGGCTCCCCATCTTTCTCAAATCGCCAATGGCGATAACGGGTTGATTACTGACCCGAGACAACTTCATTCACAACAACCGTTTTGCGAAAAGGTTGCCCTTAGCTTGGTGAGGCGGCGGCAATCAGTGCTTCAATTTCTAAAATCTGTTCGTGTGGTACACGATTGCGTTGGTACTTTCGGGAAATAATCTCGTGAAGCGTCTCTAGATCGTCCAAGGCGATCTTCGGGAAATGGGTCCACTCGGGTTCCGACTTCAACCGCGCCCGCAATTGCCACTTGCCGGCATGACGCGTTACGGTAACCAGACGAGTATCGCCCGATTCGGTTTTTTCGCGCCATTCGTGTTTCTTCAAAATCTATCTCCGCAACCAGTTGGCAAATCGTTTTAAGAACCCCGGATTACCGACGCCTTGATGACAAGGATCAATCGTCGTTTCGCAATCCGCTTCCACGTTGTCCAGCAGAGTCTCCTCTGGGCAACACTCATTATCGACTTCCACGTCCATTTCTTCAACAGGTTGATCAACAATCATTTCTTCAATAACCACCGCCTGTGAGTGGAATTCTGTCGGTTCACAACATGGATTGATCGGTTCCGGACATCCGCAATCCTCAGACGCTAACGAATCGGTCACCGCGTAGCCGCCGGTTACCGGGAGGCCACTGTCAAGCGACAACGGGTTAGCGTTACTGTTGATCGGGACACCCGAGTAGATCGGCCCCGGGCCGGCAAGTGCGTTGTTGATCAAATTGCTGATCGGGGAACGCGCAACCGATGGAAGACTCGGCAGTTGCGGAGGATTACCCGAAGCGCCAGTCAGTCGCTCAGCGAAAGTCGTGCTTTCAGAGGTTTGGCCAAAGCCAAGCTGAATGTTGGAGAACCGGTCGTTGGTGGCGATAAAGGAAGCATCGCCAGAGTCGATCCCGTCATCAAAATCACCCGGTTGAATCTGAGCTACTTCGTAATTCCCAGCACTCAAACCATCAAAAACAAAGGTTCCCTCGGCGTCGGTTAGCACCGTCAAGTCAACCGCGTTGCCCAACACATCGAATCCCGTCAAAATGATTTCCACTCCAGCAATTCCAAGTTCCCCCGGATCTTGAATTCCGTCATTGTCATCGTCTTGGAAAACAGTTCCCGAAATAGAACTCGCTGCAATCGGCGGCGGCGTCAGCGCCGAAGGATCGTTACTGGTTCCGTTATCACTTGGATCGTTTGCATTGATTGATCCCGGATCGGTTCCGCTGTCGCTGAGATCTGACGCGGCAATTGGATTGCCTGCACTGTCCAGTAACGGCATCCCGCTGCTATCGATCGCCCCGGCGGTACCGACCACTTGGTTCTCCAGTGGATCGGTCACGTCCGCAGGATTGATTTCAACGTCGAATTGCAAAGTGAATGAATCGCCTACTCTCAGCACATTGGCCGCCGAAGTGTCCAATAGTTCGCTGGAGCTGTTGCCGTTGAAGCCGGTCGAATTTACCGATATGCTACTTTGCGCGTCGCTGGGGCTGGACGCTAACGTCAAATTACGTGCGTCCACAAACGCTCCGCCGAATTGGCTGGCCACGTCTTCCAGTAGACTCAAACTCCCTAGGTCTACAGTTCCGGTGTTTTCAACGACCACCTCGTAGGTCACCACAAAGTTACCGATGTCCGTCAGCAACGGTTCCCCCACGACAGTCTTTGCGATTCCCAAATCGGCAATCACGACTTCCGTTGGATCATTGGCCGCTAGGCCGTCGACGGTCGCTTCGGCCCCGTTTTCGCCGTTGGTCTCGGTGCCGCTATCGCTTACATCGCTTGCGGTAACAACCGATCCAGCCGCATCGGTCAGCGGATTTCCGTTTTCATCCAACGCCTCGCCACCGCCCAACGCCGAATTACTCAACATCGTTGACGCTCCGCTGGCATCGGGATCAATCGTTACCGTGAACACCACTTCGAAGGTGTCGCCTACATTGGCAGTTCCACCAAAAATAACCGACTCTGTCGTGTCCCCAACAAACAAAGGATTAACCGTCGGAGTTGTGCCGGTTCCCACAAAGTTCTGCACCGCCACGCCGCTGACCGAAACGAATGCTTCGCCGAACTGATTTTCAACGTCGTCAATCAACGTTAAGTTATTAAGATCGACCGTTCCGTTGTTCTCAAATACCAACGTGAACGTCACGTCGAAGTTGTCACCGTTAGCGATCGCATCGCCAGCGGATTTCGCCAAACCGATACTCGGAATCTGCAATAGCGTCGGATCGTCACTTCCAAAAGTATCCCCCGGTGCACCAATGTTATTGCTTGATGCATCCGTTCCACTGTCGGAGCTATCCATCGCTGTGATCGGATTGCCGGCAGCATCGATGATACGATTGCCATTGGTATCTATACCCTCGGCGGTTCCCACAATCGAATTACTTGCCCCTACAGGCAACGCCGTGGTGTCGACTTCGATATAGAACCCAAGCACAAATGAATCGCCAACAGCCAAAGTCGACCCAACACTAATGTCGATCAATTCGGTTTCACTAACTCCATCGAAGGTCGGATTTACTCCCACCGTGCTGCTAGGATTCGCGGGCGGTGACGTGATCGTGACGGCACCCGCACCAATCAACCCCGTTCCAAATTGGGTTGCCAAATCTTCGATCAAGCTCAAGTTTTCCAGATTCACGGTGCCGGTATTTTCAACCACGACCCGATACGTGACCCTAAAGTTTCCGTTACTCAACTGCCGCGGAACGCCGAAAACCGACTTCGCAATCCCAATATCGGCGATGATGATAGGTGTCGGATCGTTGCCAACGATGCCGTCGCTGTTGGCGTCTGCGCCATTGTCGCTGTTAGGATCAGACCCATTATCGCTGAGGTCGGTTGCGACCAATGCCGGGTCGACAGTTCCGGTGTCAGTATGCCCCAGAGATTTTCAATAGGGTTTAAATCAGGAGATCTTGCCAGCCACTTCAATAAAGCAATTTTCTTATGATTAAACCAGCTCATGGTCAGCTTAAATGTGTGTATGAGTGCGTTATCCTGCTGATAAATCCAGGCGTCATCATGACATGTATGTGCCATCGGTAGCAAATAGTTTTCCATCGTTTGTACGTACCATTTGGAGTCCTGCCTTCCATCTAAGAAAGCAATTGAGCATCGACCAAAGTAGGAAAGGCAAGCCCAAATCATAACCGAACCACCACCATGCTGACGAGTTGAAAACATCCTTTCATTGTGCCTTCAACTGTGCCAGTAGTAGGCGTTTTCGTTGGGACCGTCTAGATTAACTTTCTTTTCATTGCTAAAGATAATGCTTTGCCATTCCTCCGGATAAAATTTCCCATTTTCAATGTACCATTCCAGCCGCAGTTCTTTATAAAATGCAGTCATCGCAGGAGCTTTTTGCATCCTTTTTTCATTCCAGAGAATTACCAAGATGAGACGCCCTTAAGACCGTTGACCTGGAAAGTTTCCAGGTCAACGGTCTTAAGGAAAACTAGCCATTGGCGTTATGAACATTATGTACGTTAAGAGAGATCTTAGTTTGAACGTTAAACGTTCAAACTAAGATCTCTCTTAACTTAAGGTTTGAACGTTTAACGTTCAAACTAGAATCTCTCTTAACGTACATAATGTTCATAACGCCAATGGCTAGTTTTCTGTGTATGACTCGTGCCGTTCGCTTCGAAAGTTTTCTCGGTCTACTTCCTTTTTCAGCATTATATGCTCTAGGGTTCTTGAGAAAGTTGCCGACGACAGTCTTAGACCTGTTGATAGCAACAGCTATCTGTCTAATTGACTTGTTGGCATCGTTCTATGCCATAATCTGACCTTCTTCAAGGTCTGTGAGAATTGTGCCTCTTGGCATAGTGAGGGTGGTTGTTGTTTTGTTGAAACAATCGTAGAAGTCTCGTAGAGTTGTATTTAAGATCAATCTTTGGTTTAAGCAGAAAAACTAAGGCTAACTTTAGTTGTGCCGCCATTTCGTTTGAATGTCCCTATAGTTTTGAACGACCCGCCTTTTTTTAAAACTCGTCTACTGCATCTTTTAGTACTGTTTGTTCACGGCAACATAAATACAAAGATCGTTTATGATCTTAACAACAGTATATCTAATGCTCACATCTCATAAAGATACCTTTG
>CALDYR010000041.1 GCA_937944405.1 uncultured Pirellulaceae bacterium | reverse complement strand
CGGAGTCATCGACGCCGCTGCCATCGCCGCCCCGAAGATCAAGACGTTAGTAGAAAACGCGCTCCAGCACGACGTTTAAACCCGTTTACTGGGCTGCGGTCTGCAATTGGCACATCGCGAAACCGAGCAAATCATTAGAGGACCGAAAGTGTTCGGCCAAACGTTGTTTCAGCGCGGGGGTATCGGCGATTTGGTGCACCGAAGGCGCGATTCCCCAGGTCTCTTTGCCCGCGAGATGCGATAAATAAAGATCCAACGCCATCTCCGATCGGTTCATCCTCGCCAGCCACGCAATCGTATGTTCGGCGACGATTACCCGATCGGCATCTTCGCAATCCGCGATTTTCTTTTGAAAGTGTGCAATCGCGTCTTGCTCATTTTCTTCCAGCAGTCCACCAAAGTATTGCTCGTGATCGACGTACGTGGTTTCAAATGGCGGGTCTCCGGGGTATTTGAAATCGTCGGCCAATCGTTGACCGTACTGGCACAGTTCTCTGGCCAATCGAAAGTGTTTTACGTCGTCGACGTTGCGGGCAATTCGCACCACAGAGTTTAAATGTGTGGCATCCACGTGGTGACCGGTTGTTCTCACCAGCCAAGGAAATCGATCTAAAAGTGTGCCCAAAGTCGAATCGTTATCGACCGATTCATTCCGTTGCGCAACATCGTTACGGACGCTTGCGAGTAAGTCGTTGTAGAAAGACTCCAATAGAATTTCAGCGATCGCTTTTAAATCATCGGCCGCAAAACCGCCCTGACTGGCGCGCACATCAATCGTCGTAATGGCGTTGCAGGTTCCGAAGGCTTTTAACATGATCTCGAAGGCGTAGGCCGGAGCAATGTTTTGCCCCAAACCCAAATCGATGATCAGGCTCTGATTTTCTTCGGTGACGGGCACATCCATCAACAAATCTTTGGCCAGGGTTTGATCGCCGACGGGCTGTAAGTAGACCCACCCTTCATCGGGTTTGCCGGCTTGGAACAGCAGCGTGCCCACTTCCCGGCAGGCGTTTAGTAAACACGTTTCGAACGCATCGGTTTTGTCGCCGGGATCGCTATTGTCGATCGGAAGCAAGGACAGTCCCAGTTGATGGCGACATCGCACTTTTAAAATTTCGAAAAGTTGGAAATAGTCGCCACTGTTTTTGAATTCCGCACGCAGCATTTCAATGGCTGCATCGGCACCGTGGTCTGATAATGCCTGAGAAAAGTTTTCAAAAGAAGTTTCATTCATGCCCACCAGCCTATTGATAACGGCAGTGGTTCGCAATGGATGAAACCGCAGAACCCGATCTCAAACGTCCTTCTCATTTTCGTGATGAACACTTAACCTTATGCGATGACCCATTCCAAAGTGCCCACCGATATAACGATCGGTGTTCTTGATCTCAATAACGACCCTGATGTCGGTAAGTTGAGGACGCAAATCGAACAAAACGGCGGCGTACTTCACGCTCTGGACTTGAATTTATCTACCGACCTGACGATCGCCTTTAGTAACTTGATTGGCGAATTGAGTATTGGTGCGATAGATATCGTGATGTTTCGTACGGCCGCCGGCGTGGCTCAGTTTATGGAAAACCTCCAGCAACACGATCGGCAACGCACGCTTAACAGTCTTGCCGACATCGAGATCATCGCCGCATCAATTCGCGCGAGAGCCGAACTGGGCAACTTTGGGTTGACTCCCACTGTGAGCGTCGATTCGGACAACAATTGGCGCAACGTCCTAAAGGTTATTGATCAAAAATATCCGCGCACCGATCGCTCGGGAAGTCCTTTGGCGACGCGCCAAATTGCTTTGGAAGACTGCGGCGACTGGTTCTGCCTTTCATCGGGGCTTGAGGTGCGCGGGGCGCGGGTGCGTACGATGGAGTTGTTTCCGCGATTGGGCGTGATGGAAAAATTGGGGGTACAAGATTTTTTTGAACGCCTGGAAACGAGGACGTTCGAGGTTTTTTGGTTCCAGTCGGCCACTGCAGCGGCAGTATTTTGGCGATTATCCAAACAGTTCGGTCGCGCCCGTTTGACGGATCACATCTTAGACCATCATATTGTCGTTTCGGCATCCCAAGCGACAACCGAAATACTCGCCGATCGCGGTCTGCCAATCGATGTGACCTGTGGCGACGTGCCGTTTTCAGCTTCGGTGGATTTCGTCGCGGCTCAAATTTCAACTTTACGAATTCGAAAATCGAACAGCATTAACACTATGTCCGGCCCAACTTCCAGCAGTAACGATCCCAACGCTCCATGGTACAACAGCCCGTTTATGAAAGCGTGTCGGGGCGAACCGACCGACGTCACACCGATCTGGATGATGCGTCAAGCCGGCCGGTACATGGCGGAGTATCGTGAGGTTCGTGCTAACGTTTCGTTTTTGGAACTCTGTGCGAATTCACAATTGTGCAGTGAAGTGATGTGTACCGCGGTCAGCCGGTTGGGCGTCGATGCAGCGATTATTTTTTCCGACCTGCTTCCCATTTTGGTGCCGATGGGCTGCGATTTGGAGTTCGTCAAAGGCGATGGACCGGTGATCCACAACCCCGTTCGCACCTCCGCTGATATCGACCGGATCAAACCGCTGGATAATAACGCAGAACTTGAGTTTGTGATGGAAACGGTGCGTTTGACGCGCCAGGATCTACCGGCCGACATGCCGTTGATCGGATTTGCGGGGGCCCCTTTTACACTGGCCAGCTACATGATCGAAGGCGGGGCCAGCCGTAATTACGCGGCCACCAAAACGATGATGCATGGCGACCGGGGCGCCTGGGATCAACTGATGCAGCACTTGGTGCAGTCTATTTCAATTTATCTCAACGGGCAGATCGAAGCGGGGGCCCAGTGCGTACAGTTGTTCGATTCTTGGGCGGGGTGTCTTAGTTACGAAGATTATCGAACCCACGTCCATCCGCATGTTCAGAAGATCATCGCCAGTCTGCCGTCGGACGTGCCGGTGATAAATTTTGCGACCGGCAATCCGGCCCTACTACCCCTGTTGGCCGACACCAAGGCCAGCGTTATCGGCATCGATTGGCGCACCCGTTTGGATGACGCGTGGCAGACCGTGGGACACGACCGCGCGGTACAAGGCAACTTAGATCCAACAGTCCTATTGACCAACCCCAAAGAGATTCGGCGACAGGCTAAAATTGTTTTAGACCAAGCCGCCGGCCGACCGGGGCACATCTTTAATCTCGGCCATGGGATTTTGCCGATGACAGATGTCGACAACGCAATTGCCCTGGTCGACGCCGTACACGAACTAAGCCAGCGATAGCAACAAGCGGCAGAAGGGGCGCTTTGAAAAAAGTGATCGGCCGTTTAATTTTGACGGTGAATCAAGGTCGCAATTTTTCAAGGGCGCCCGATCCCAATCGTGTTCGCCGTGTTCGTCGTGTCCAACTTTGATCTGTCGGCTACTTCAATTCGACCGGCAATTGATCCGGGGAGATTTCAAAGCTGCCGTTATTACCCAACGGCGGTGCGTCGACGGGGTCGTCCATCGCGACGGTCTCTTCGGGATTGAAGGGATTGAAGGAATCAAAGAATTTCTGAGACAGCGCTGCGTCGTAATTACTGTCTTTGAAGATTGCGTTGAGCACGTACTGGCGTTTGCCGATTAAGTAAATTTCAGAATCGGATTTTAGCCCTTGCCCATTTTGCGTGAAATCGTAGGAGATCTTGCGCCCGGGATACTCCCGGAGGCTCACCGTTTGGTCCGAGTTTAATTGCCCGATCACCCGCGCGACGGTGCCCTTGACCGCACCGTCGAGGATCTCGTTGACCTTCCTGCGGTTCTCCGGCATGTCGTGCAGATCGTGATAGGAGAAAACAAAAACAATTTGCCCTTGATCGATCGAAGATAGCTGCAGTTTTACGACGATCTGGGGGCGGTCAGCGACAGGTTTGAAAGAACGCTCCATCGCGCGGGGCTGGGTTGGCATTCGGAATTCGGCATTGGCTCCTTGGGGGTTTTGCTTCTGCCACTGGGCAGAAACGTCTGCAGAAGCGTCATTTGAGCCGACAGCTGTGCCGTCGTTGGCGGTCGATTGTGCTACCGTTTGGGCACGGCATTCGTCCATCGTGTTGGCCGAAAACGCCAACAAGCTAAAAAGACCGAAGGCGGCTAAGCCGATATCTTGTGATAGATTGTAAGGAGTGAAGTTCATAGTCAATCGCGTTGCAGAGTTCGTGGAGCAGCAAAGTTCGTAAGGACGCGGTCGGGGCGCGATACATTGTTGGATGATCGGTTGATCAAGGTCGTCGATTCAAATCAAGTTCATCATGCCCCTTTATACCGTAGAATCAAAGATTACGCGGCCCTTAAAAAGATCGCAAACGGCAATCCTTTGTCCAGAAACCATTGTTTGAAACAGGTTTGACAGCGTTTTACTACCCGTCTATTGTGTGCAACCGAGGCGGTGGTTTGCCGCCGCCGATCTTTTTAACCAAACAATCGTTTCATTTTTAGCGATAGGAATCCTTTGTCCAGTTCTCAACCCTCAACTGATTCGAAGTCCAGCCCAAGTCGCAGTGGAGCCTTTGCTGCGGCGGTCGATAAACGAGTGGAGAAATTCACGGAAAGCATCAGTTTCGATCATCGGCTATATCGTCAGGACATTCGTGGCAGTATCGCCCATGCGCAAATGTTGGCCGATCAGAACATTCTCACCGCCGACGAAGCGCAGCAGATCGAAACCACGCTGACCGACATCGCACAAGAGATCGCCGATGGGACGTTTGTCTTTCGAGAGGAACTGGAAGATATTCACATGAATATCGAACAGGTTCTGATTGACCGTTTAGGTGACACCGGTCGCAAACTACATACCGGTCGCAGTCGCAACGATCAGTGTTCGACCGATGCTCGACTGTGGGTGCGGGAAGCGATTGACCGTGTTGATAATTTGTTGGCTGATTTGCAGAAGTCATTTTTATCGCGTTGCGACCGAGACGCGGACGTGATTTTGCCGGCCTACACCCACCTGCAGCGCGCTCAACCAGTTTTAGCGCCGCATTATTGGTTGGCCTATATTGAGAAATTTCAACGTGACCGCGACCGTCTAATGGACTGTCGGCGGCGGGTCAATCTGTGTTCCTTGGGAACCGCTGCTTTGGCCGGAACGACGTTGGATATCGACCGTGCAAACACCGCCAAACGTTTGGGTTTTGACGGATTGGTTGCCAACAGTTTAGATTCCTCCAGCGACCGTGATTACCTGCTGGAGACTTCGTTCTGCCTTTCGACGATCGCGATTCATTTAAGCGGTTGGGCTGAAGAATGGATTTTATGGTCGACCGTTGAATTTGATTTCATTAAATTGCCGCACGCGTTCTGCACCGGTTCTTCGATCATGCCGCAGAAGATCAACCCCGATGTGTTGGAACTGACGCGCGGAAAAACGGCGCGCGTGGTGGGGAGTTTGCAAACGCTGTTGATGCTGACCAAGGGCCTGCCGCTGGCCTACAATCGAGATTTGCAAGAAGACAAACCGCCGCTATTTGACGCGGTCGATACGGTCGAGGCATGCTTAGAAGTTGCCGCTCCGTTGGTCGCCGGAGCCGAACTTAAACGGGACTCGATCGCGGCAAGACTGCATCGGGGATTTTTGGACGCCACGACGCTGATGGAGTATTTGATCAAACGCGGCACGCCCCAACGGTCCGCCCACCACCTGATCGGCGGCTTGGTGAAGCTTGCGACCGAAAAATCCGTTACCTTGGCCGAGCTATCTCTGGAAGAATTTCAATCTTTCGATGGCACGTTGGATTCATCAGTTTATGCTGTACTGGGCGTTGAGAAGGCTGTTCAGGCGTTCCAAAGCGTAGGTTCAACAGCACCGGCACAGGTTGCCAGTCAAATCCAAGCGTGGAAGACGCGCCTGCAGTAGGGCTTGCCTCGGTGGTAGGGCTTGCCTCGGTAGTAGGGATTGCCTCAGCAGTCGACCGGCGAAAATCGGCAGCCTCAGCAGCATTCATAAAACGTCATCAATGAATCGTCTGCCACCGCAGTGCTGCGGCTGGGCTTAATCCCCAACGATTATTTCGATTGTTAGTCGGTGAAACTCCGCTGGCGGTGATTACAATCGGTCTTAATGATTCAAGCCTTATGAAACCGCCGTCATTTCGTCGATTCACCGTTGGTATGTCTATGAACTTAGTCAAACGACCGAGCAACCTCACAGCACCGTTAAAGGGTGTGGTTTTTGCTGCTATGTTTAGCTGGGCCGTGTTTCAGAGTCCAGCCGTTGTGGCCTTGCAGGACAATCCCTTTGCGGTCCCTGAATCAGCACCTCAGCCACCGAGAACGGGCCCGTCTGCGGCGGCGCGGGCCGCCGGTGTTGGCGAGGGAGTTTTAGAAATCACCAACGAAAACGCGCGAACGAGCATTGGTTTGGTGGTGCGATCGGTGAGAGGTTCGGATCCACAATCCCCTAAAGATTTGCTCAACGCGATCGAAACGCTACTGGACGTTGGCGCGATTGGCGATGCACGGTTTTATTTGGATAAACTGATCCAACAGAACCTCAAACCGCAGCAGTTATTTGATTTGTTCCAGCAACGCGGTACGGAGTTCTTTTATCAACTTCACGCCACCGATGAATTGGCTCCAGCGGGAAAATCTTTCGCCAAAAACGTTTTGGACGCCGCCAAAACGTACGCGTCTTCGGATCAGCGTATCGATGAATTGATCAAAGCGCTCTCCCATCAGGACATTAACGTCCGTAGCGACGCTCTTGGGCAAGTGAAACGAATCGGTCCCCCGGCATACGCGGCGATGTTGGAAGCCTTCGCCGACGACAACCGAAGCGCGGAGTTCCGTGGTATCCGCGGCGCGATACAGCGCTTGGGAGATGACGCGACCGAAATTTTGATCGCTGCGGCAAGGTCGGGACATGCTCAGATTCAAGCCGAATCCTACGTCGCATTAACGAAGCTGCAATCGAAAGCCGCGTTGGAATTCATCGCGTTGTTATACCTTTCGCCAAACACTTCGGCGGCGGTGAAACAATTAGCGCAAAGCGCTTTAGAACGAGCATATGGGGAAGTTGATCGTCAGCAATTGTATCGCGATATCAGCGACCAATCGCAGGCAAGTCTTAAAGTAATCCGGGCATCGTTTGACTCCCAAACACTGGTGAACGAGTGGTCCTTTGACGCTGCGGCAAACAAATTCGTGCGCAATCGCATCAGTGCGTCTTTGGCGGCGAAACGTTCGGCCGCAGTTCAGGCTCAACTGCTGTACCAGCTCCAGCCAGAGAACGCTTTTAATCGGCAACTATTTTTGCTGACGCAGCTGGAATCGGCTAAACGGGCCGTCGGGCCTGATGATCGGGTCGATGCTAGAGCGCTGATTGAAAAATTCGATAGCCCCACGGTCGACGAACTGAACCATTTGCTCAAACGGGCGATGCAATTGAAACTGCTGCCCGCGTCGATCGCGATTTGCCAATTGTTAGGGGAAATGGCGGACCCGGCAGCACTGCAAACGACAGGGCGCGGCCCGCTGATTGACGCAATTCTCTACGGAGATCGCCACTTGCAGTTTGCGGCATTGGAAGCGGTGGCCGCGATTGACCCGCAGACAGCGTACCCCGGCAGCAGCCACGTGCTGGAACTCGCTGCGTTTCTTGTTCGCACCGACGGAACTGAAAAAGCACTCGTGGGGCACTTTCTGGGCCCTTCGTCTCGATCTTTCGCCAGCGTTGTGGCGGGGTCGGGACTGTCCGTATCGTCGGCGCGAAATGGGCGTCAGTTTTACAATGCGGCCGTTGAGAGCCCCGATTTTAAAATTTTCGTCGTCACCGAATCGTTAAGAAAACCCGCAGCGCGTGAACTGATTCAGTTGTTGCGAAGTGACTGGCGAACACGACAGGTTCCAATCGCCTTTGTCGGTGACGATAATGTTCCCGGCAGTAGCATGGAAATTTTGGCTCAGGGTGATCCGTTGCTGGGGGTGTTGGAACTGAGTTTCGATTCGCGCATCGTAAAATCGCAGTTGGACGAAACGCAAACAATGTCATCGTCGTGGCCGGTGTCTTCGTCGAACCGTTTGCTGCACGGGCAGGTTGCGGCTAATTGGATGCTGAAGATTATCGACCAAAGAGACACCTATCGCTTCTATCGAATTAACAAGCACGAAGAATCGATCTACCGTTTGTTAGCGATCGATGGCTACACTGAAAAAGCGTGTGAAATGATTTCGAAATTGGGGACGGCGAAGTCGCAAGAAACGCTGGCTAATTTCGCCAGCCAGCCGGGTTATAAAATGGAGCAACGCGCCGTGGCAACGAAGTGTTTCGCAAATTCTGTCCAGCGGTTTGGCACGCTGCTGACGACCGATCAAATTCGGCAACAGTACGATCGGTACAATGCTTCGGAATCCGCAACCGCCGAGGTGCAGAAGTTGATGGGGCAGTTGCTGGACGCGATTGAGAAGCGTTCAAAGGAAAGCAAAACATCCAGCTAACCCGCGTTTTCGTTTAAACATCACGCGGGTACCGGTTGCCGATCAGTTGTTAGGATCGACTGCGGACTGGCTGAAGGCCGCCAAGGGCCTGTAATCGCAACGACTGGCCCAACGCTGCATCGCCATCGATGCTCTTTTAATGATTCAAGATGCTGCCCAAACGCAACGCCTGTTGAGATTGGAACCGGTTGCCCATCGAGCCCTCTTTGTGTTGCAGCCATTTTTCCAAGGTAAAATCAATTGATTTGTGGGCGGCGCTGGCTGGTACTGGTTTTGCAGTTGAGCTCATCGGCCGACGCGGCGAGCATCAGCTTCGCTTTGAGTGGACCGGCAACCGAACCTTAAGCCTGCAGAAGAGAGGCCTCAATGGGCAACATTGCAAAGAGCTATTACGAAATTCTTGAACTGAGTTCCAATGCAAATCAGGATACCATTGAACGCATGTTTCGCTACTTGGCGACCAAGCATCACCCCGACACCGGCGGTGATAAAGAAACGTTCAGTTACTTGGTGAAAGCGTTTGAGGCCCTGCGTGATCCCGTTTCCCGGGCCGCCTACGATGCTCAACTGCATCAGGAACATCAAGCCTCCGCAGCGCTAGTCGAGCATGCCAAGCAGGCGGGGCCAGATACGATCGATCGCCATGAAATGTTGTGCTTATTTTACGCACGCCGGCGACAGAATGAAGACAACCCTGCAGTCGGTGTCGTAACGATTGAAAGAACCATGAATCTACCTCCGGAGGTGCTAAAGTTTCACCTATGGTACTTTCGCGAAAAAGGTTGGATCAAACGCGCTGAAAACGGCGGGCTGGAGATCACTGCCGAGGGAGTCGATCGGGTTGAAGCTCACGAGATCGCAATGATCAACACAAACCTTCGAAGCGAAGCCCAAAACAGTCTGCTTCCGGTACCAATTTCCATGCCGAATACCGAACCGATGACTACGCCTATCGTGTCGTGATCAGGCGGCTTTACTTTTTGTTCGGCGCGTGCGTGCCTGATCTGAGGCCTTCGATGTATTGGTCGAGGTGATTGCGGACGTTGCCGGAGAGGAAGTACATGCCCAACATGTTGGGAAACGCCATTCCCAAGATCATCATGTCACTGAAATCTTTGATGTTGCTCGCGGAAATCACTGACCCTAAGAACGTTGACGTCAAAAATAATACTTTAAATAGCGTCGATGACCAGTCGCCAAACAACGCCGTAAAACAACGCTCGCCGTAGTAATACCATGAAATACATGTTGAATAGGCGAACAGCACGACAGCAAGATAGAGAAACCATTTGAAGAAGTCGTGACCGCCGCGGCTGAAGGCCTCTTTGGTAAAGTACGCACCTCGGTCAAGCTGGATCATGTCGTCAACGGTCATCGCGCCATCCCCGTTTTTGTCGAGGGATGGGTTTTTCTGGATCAGTAGCGATTCGGCGTCTAACTGAGACAATGACATGATGTCTGTGCTGGGGCCGGCGGTGATGCGAAGTTCTTGTCGCAGGGTTTGCAGCGGTATCTTCTGGTCTTTATCGCTGACAACGCCAGTGATGATAATTACCAACGCGGTCATCGTGCAAACGACAACGGTGTCGATAAAAGGTTCCAATAGCGCGACGTAACCCTCGCGGACGGGGATGTCAGTTTTGGCTGCCGAGTGAGCGATGGACGCTGAACCGGTACCGGCTTCATTGGAGAACACGGCCCGTTTGATGCCGATCACCATGCAACCTAAAAACGCGCCCCATCCTGCATCCCAGTTAAATGCGCCGTCGTAGATCTGTTGAAACGCCAGCGGAATGTCAGCGCGATTTACAATTAAAATGTACACCGCACACAAAACGTAACCGGCGCACATGAAGGGGACGATGCGCGAAGCGACTTTGCCGATGGACTTGATACCGCCGACGATCACAAGCCCGACGGCGATGGACATAACTAATCCATAGATCCAATTGTATTCGTTAAGTAGCGGTAATTCGGTTTTGATCGCGTCAAGGGATTGGCTGATTTGGAATGTGTTGCCGCCGCCGAATGAACCGCCGATACACAGCACTGCAAACAGCACCGCCAAAACACGGCCCAACGGGCCAACCCCCTTTTCTTCCAGTCCCTGACTAAGGTATCTCATTGGCCCGCCGGAAACTTTTCCCTTGGAGTCCGAACGGCGATACATTTGGCCGAGTGTGCATTCGGTAAATTTGGTGGACATGCCCAAAAGACCCACCAGCACCATCCAGAATGTGGCCCCGGGGCCCCCTTGAGCGATCGCAATCGCGACACCAGCGATATTGCCCAATCCAACGGTCCCTGACAATGCTGAAGACAGGGCTTGGAAATGAGAGACTTCACCGTGATCGTCGGGGCTATCGTAGTCGCCTCTGGTCAGTCGGAGCGCGTGCCAAAATCCTCGGACGTTGATCAGCCCCATATAGCAGGTGAAGAAAATTGCGCCGACCAGCAACCAAACGACAATGAACGGAACTTTTGCGCCCAACCATTGCTCCGTCCAGAGCCCATTGAAGATCACCTGGTAAAGCGGGGTTACGACCCAATCGCCGAACCATTTGTCGACGACTTCGAGGTTTTTGTTGACGCTATCGAAGAAAGATTCGCGCGCGTTTGTCAAACCGACCTCAGAGGCAGTTTCGTCGACCGCGCGAGGTGATTGAGCGACAACAGTCGCCGCGTTGGAAGCGATCATTGCGCCGGAGACCAAAACAGCGGTCAAAAGGTTGGGAATTACCGTTAAAACGCTGCGAGATGGTTTCATGATAGCTTTTGTAAGTTTCTTGATTGAACGCACTGAGGGACGTTCATCATCGCCATTGTGGTCGTTGGGCTCAAGGTTAAATTTAGGCACGGTGGCGTTCATTGTCGGCTAATTCTGCTGTTTGCGAGAATCTCCGCCGCTAAAGATGGTTTGCGTTGGTGATTGGCTTCGTCGTCGTTTTCAATTGGCGACGCAATGCCGTGTTAAGCAGATGTCAGGAGGAGGCTTGTTTTCGCTTGGATTGGGTTCGCTACCGGATTTTTCCCATTTCTGGTTGTCCAAAATGGTTCTAATGTTAGGATTCGAACTGGGCTGCTGGAGCGCGTTGATTAAAAAATGCGTGATATAAAACTGGCGGTCGTGATTCGTTACGCCAGCGACTTCAAAACGGTTATTGATCAGATGTAACGTTTCGGCGGCCGTTTGCGGGGTAAGTAAGGATCTCACCGGTGGGCCGTCCCAAATAGCTTAGCCACCATGGCGCGGGCGACAAAGCAAACTCAACAGCAAACAATCTCAAGAACACTTATGTCAGACGTACTAAAAATTGTTGATCTTCATGTTTCGATCAATGACAAAGAAATTCTTCGCGGCGTGAATCTGGAAATCAAGCATGGGGAAACGCATGCTTTGATGGGGCCCAATGGCAGTGGCAAAAGCACGTTGGGTTTGGTGATCATGGGGCATCCGAACTATGAAGTTACCTCTGGCGAAATTCTGCTCAACGGCGAGAACATTTTAGATCTGGAACCCAACGAACGGGCTCGGGCAGGGATCTTTTTGGCCTTCCAACGCCCTGTTGCGATTCCCGGGGTGAAGATGGCCGACTTTTTGCGTCATGCTACCACCAACGTTCGCAACCCCGAACGCAAAGAAGGGGAAGACCTAATTCCGATGCGTGAATTCCGCAAAGAGATTAAGGCAAACATGGAACAACTGCAGATGGACAGCGAGTTTGCCCGTCGTTACGTCAACGATGGTTTCAGCGGGGGCGAAATGAAACGCGCTGAAATTCTGCAATTGGCGATGTTGCAGCCGAAATTTGCGATTCTTGATGAGACCGATTCGGGCTTGGATGCCGACGCGGTGCGCTTGGCCAGCCAGTCGATCAATGAAATTGGCCACAACAAGATGGGGCTGTTGATCATCACCCACCACGATAAATTGCTCGAACATAATCCACCGAACTACACTCACGTGATCCTCGGCGGAAAGATCGTGGAATCGGGAGGCAAAGAATTAGCCGAAGAATTGCACTCACAGGGATACGACAGAATCCGTAAACAGTACCCCGAAGCCGCACAAGCAAACGACCAGAACGCTGTTGAAGAAGAATTGGTTAGCTAACGTAGAGGTTGGTCGTGTTCATTCCTCTTTTTTGAACACGTCCGTGATGAGTTGTGTTTTTTAAATGCAGTTCCAAGAGTCCAGAGACAACCAACGAAAGGGCGGAAACGTTTTCGATTTCCGCATAATAAGATGGCAACAGATATCACCGAGAGCGCAGAACTCAAGTCAACTGAAATCAATAAGTACGATTTCAAAACAAAAACCACCGCGATTTTTAAAGCGCGTAAGGGAATTGACGAAGAGATCGTTAATCAAATTTCTGATATCAAGGACGAACCCGACTGGATGCGAAAGTTTCGTTTGGATTCCCTGCGCATCTTTAATGAGAAACCGATGCCCGAATGGGGGGGGGATATCGATCTAGATTTTCAGGATATCTTCTACTATCTGAAACCGACCAACGAACAAGGGAAAAGCTGGGATGACGTTCCCGAAGAAATCAAGGACACTTTCGAAAAACTTGGCATTCCTGAAGCCGAACGGAAATACCTCGCCGGCGTGAAAGCTCAGTTTGAATCGGAAGTGATTTACGGGTCGTTGAAAAAGGAACTCACCGATCAAGGCGTCATTTTCACCGACACCGACACTGCGGTGCGGGAACATCCGGAACTTCTGCGGGAGTACTTCGGGAAAATCATTCCGCCTTCGGATAATAAGTTCGCGGCGCTCAACAGTGCCGTTTGGTCCGGCGGTTCGTTCATTTACGTCCCCAAAGGTGTCACCATCGAGTACCCGTTGCAGGCTTATTTCCGAATCAACGAAGAAAATATGGGGCAGTTTGAGCGGACGCTGATCATCGTCGACGAAGGGGCCCAAGTCCATTATGTCGAAGGTTGCACCGCGCCGATGTACACCAGCGAATCGCTGCACAGCGCCGTTGTGGAAGTGGTCGTGAAAAAGGAGGCCCGGTGCCGTTACACAACGATTCAAAACTGGGCCAACAACATCTATAACTTGGTCACCAAACGCGCATTTGCCTACCAAGACGCGGTCATGGAGTGGGTTGATGGTAACCTCGGGTCAAAGTTGACCATGAAGTACCCGGCGGTTTATATGATGGAACCTGGAGCGCGTGGCGAAATCTTGTCGATCGCGTTTTCCAGCGCCGGGCAACATCAAGACGCCGGCGCAAAATTGGTGCATTGTGCCCCCAATACGACCGGAACCATCATCTCAAAATCGATTTCGAAGAACGGCGGGCGCAGTAGCTACCGGGGTTTGGCGAGAGTCGAAAAAGGAGCCGTCAATTCAAAATGCAGCGTTGTATGTGACGCCTTGATTCTGGATGAAGATAGTCGCAGTGACACTTATCCGTACATCGAAATTAACGAACAAGACGTTTCGGTCGGACATGAAGCAAGCGTTTCTCGGATTGGAGAAGAGCAACTGTTCTACCTCATGAGCCGCGGTCTTTCGGAAACCGAAGCCAGCACCATGATCGTCAACGGGTTCATCGAGCCTTTGGTCAAAGAACTGCCGATGGAATATGCGGTCGAGATGAACCGGCTGATCCAACTACAAATGGAAGGGTCCGTTGGTTAAGGCAATTCGAGGTACCTTTCAAAACCACAATCACAGAAATTCCGAATGATGCACTGTGCTTCATCGGTTTCCACGCGCAGAAGATTCAAGCAGGTCCATGACAACAGTTACACAAGATAAACAGATTGCTTTCGATGAATCCGGATTTCAGTCGGTGATGCAATCGCGAAACGAACCACAATGGCTTCAAGACATTCGTCGGGATGCATGGCAGAAATTCAACGATTTGCCGTGGCCTTCGAACCGAATGGAAGAATGGATGCGAACCGACATTCGCATGTTCAAGCTTGAGAAGTTCGCAATCAAATCTGACGCGCCATCACAGGGGCTGCCTAAGTTGGTGCTCAGTGAGGGCGTGGACCTTGCGGGCAGTGTCGGGACGCTTAACAGCCACCCGGCATCTGCCGCCGAACTGTCCCAAGAATACAAGGACAAGGGAGTAATTTTTGGAACGATTAACGATCTTATCGCCGAACACGGTGACTTGATCAAGAAATATCTTTTCCAGGCCGTCGATCCGCATTTTGATCGTTTCGCCGCGTTGCACGCTGCGATGTGGACCAACAGTATGTTTTTGTATGTTCCCCGCAATGTTACCTTGGATCGACCGGTCCACATTAGCAGCCAAATCACCGACGGCGGCAGCGACATGCGGCATACGCTGATCGTGCTTGAAGAGGGTGCCGAAGCAACCGTGTTGGCAGAATCAAACAGCGCCGCCCAAGCCAACGGGCTGCATTGCGGTGCCATCGAATTGTTTGTAGGCAACCGAGCCAATTTGCGGTATGTGAACCTGCAGGATTGGGGACAAAAAGTCTGGCACTTCGCTCATCAAAAGGCGGTCGTCGGGCAAGACAGCAATCTTCAATGGACGGTAGGAGCGTTGGGGTCGCGACTTGCGAAAGTAAACCAGCACGTCGCACTACGTGGCAAACGGGCCAATGTTCAAGTCAACGGTGCGATCTTCACTGAGAACAAACAGCATCTCAGTTACCACACGCTGCAGCATCACGAAAAACCTGAATGCACTAGCGACTTCCTCTATAAATCGGCATTGCAAGACGTTTCGCGCACCGTGTGGCGGGGCATGATTAAGGTCGATCAAGAGGCTCAACAGACCGATGGCTATCAGCGCAACGACAACCTTTTGCTTTCCGAGAAAGCGCGTGCTGATTCGATCCCAGGGTTGGAAATCGAAGCCGATGACGTGCGGTGTACGCATGGTTCTACCAGTGGCCGAGTCGATGAAGAATTGATTTTTTACGCTCAATGCCGCGGTTACACCCGCAAGGAAGCGGTCCGTTTGGTCGTGACCGGATTCTTCCAGCAGGTCTTCGATCGCATCACGATTGAAAGCGTGCGAGAAGCGCTAGGGCTCGCGATTGCTCGCCGGGTTCGCGACTACGCGTAGGCGCAATTTCGGTTTAAAGCATCGCCTGTTGAGAGGTTTTGAAGCTTCAACCTGTTGAATCGTACTTCGATAGCGGGTGGATTGCACAACCACCTTTTTGTCGCTCATGGTCGGTTTTAACCGCTGCTTTCGTTTCCGACACAAGCAGTACGACCAACTAAGTCGGTCATTCAATGCCGTCCACCTGAACTGCCAGTTCTCCCGTCTTCAGTGCGGTGGTTGGTGTTTTTTTAATTGCACCCTTTCGTTGCTTTGCAGACGCTAGACTGGATTACATCGGTAGAGAAGACAATCCAGATCGGTAATCGGGATGCGTAAGTTGGAAATCTAACAGTTTCAGCATTTTTGCGTTTGCGATGCGTTTTGAGTTGGCTGAACGCGCGTTCGGATCGACTTGAGGGGATTCGGGCCATGGGATCTTTCCCAGCCCAAATTGATTTGCGATGTATTGGTAGTAATCGCCGCGCCGTGGTGGGTGGCCATCGCTGCATAAGATGATTTCTTTCATCGGTTTCAATTCGGCGGTTCGCGCGATCGCGTTAACGGCATCGGTTTGGTGGATCAAATTTAGAAAACCGTGGGGCGATAACTTCTCCCAATCGCGATTTTCGATCAGCGATTTGGTGGGAACCCGCGGGCCACCGTAAAGCCCCGCCATTCTCAGGACGGTCCAACAATCGGTTGCTTCTGACAAAACAGTTTCTGCCGCGAGGCAAGCTTTGCCGCCTTCTCGGGCCGGGACTGTTGGGGATCGTTCGTCGACCCAATCGCCGCCAAAGTCACCGTAAACACCCGTTGAACTTACGTATATCAAGTGTTCGATTGGGTGGGGGAAAGCGTCGATGAACCTTCGCAATCCTTCGACGTAAACATCGTAGATATCGCTGTACTGACTGCGGTCCATCCCGACAGCGCAGACGATGGTGTCGATGGGGGGCAGGTCGGCGAGCCCTTTTTTCAACGAGGTAAAATCGGTGATGTCGGCGACAATGGGCGTCAGCCCTTGTGCGAGAAACTGTTCAGCACGACGATCAGATCGTGTCATCGCGACCGTTTGTCCGCCTTGTGGGTCTATAGCGTGGCTCGACGCCCATTTTAACGCCAATGGCCAACCTAAAAATCCGCAGCCAACAATAAGACGATTCAAGATTCTCTCCGGCGAGTTTAACAGTATTAACGAAGTGTCCGTTGAGCACCCGAGTGAAAACGACTTTTTTAACTCGTCTTAAAACACAAAAAAATCCTTATTAGCATCTGATTTTGCCAGTAGGATCGGAAAGGACAAAGGTTACTAACAGGATGATATAATAAAGATAACCGTACCAAGGAGGTTGTCTGGATTCAATTACTCCTATGCAGGACGAAGGGGAAGTTGCCAGGCTTCGGGTTTCTTGCGACGGGTCCGAGTTCTGGCCAATCCGGCCGCCTAATCCAACCGCTTTATATATCCGAACATGACGAACCACTAGGTAATTCGCACTATGGTGCTTCGTGAGTTGCCGATAGATTACTTGGTAACGCAGAATAACGCTTGGCAACTGTTTTCGCAAACTTAGGCTGAGACGCGACGTAATTCATCAGGGAAACTTCATGACAAACAACAGAGCTTTTTTTCACGATCTGCGCGACGCCCAGCACTGCGTGCTGTCGATTGCTGTCTTTTCATTAGTAAGTTTAGTATTTAGCGGTTACGGCGCGGTGGTTGCTCAAACAACAAACACCAGCACCGAGGTAGACAAAACCAACGAACCGAGCGTTCAGACCGTTGTAGATCATACTCAACCCAGTTCCGGCCCGGTGGGGTTAGAGTTTTTAATTGACGGTGGCAATCCCCAAAACCTTGCTCAACTGCGGGCGATGCAAGACCATGTTCGGGAGATTTCAGATCGGGTTAAAGAAGCAACGGTCAACATCAACATGGGAATGGGGCAGGGCACCGGCGTCATGGTTTCCAGCGACGGTATTGTCCTGACGGCGGCCCATGTGATCGCACGACCACGCCAAATTGCGTTGATAACATTCAGCGATGGGTCACAAGCTCAAGCTAGAACACTTGGGGTCGAAGCCGGAATGGATTCGGGGATGCTCAAAATTTTCAAGCTTATTGAGCAGGGCGATGCCGACAACGAACTCGAAACCGAAGACATGCCAGAGGAGCAAGGCAAACCTCAATCTCCCGAATCGAAGAAGGCAGATCAGACGGAGGACGGTTCAACCGATACGCCGCAAGAAGAATCAGGCAATGGCTCATCGGACCGGGATTCCGCGGAGGATAGTGCTCCTGCGTTGCCGTTGGAGAAGTCACAATTCACTGAAAAAGAAGTTGACGTGGTTGCTGCTGCCTTTGATGAAAGCGATTTACCTTTCTTTCCTTATCTGGATATGGGGGTGTCAGAGCAATTGAAGGACGGCCAGTGGGTGGTGGCGGTCGGCCATCCCGGCGGACTGAATGAAAACCGAGGCATGGTTGTGCGTGTTGGCAGGATCATTAACCGACACGACACTTTGATTCGCACTGATTGCACTTTGGTGGGGGGAGATTCCGGTGGGCCTTTGGTGGACATGGGTGGAAACTTGATTGCCATTCACAGTCGCATGGGTAGTCGCTTGCAAGACAACTTACATGTTCCCATCGATGTGTTCTCTGACACGTGGGATCTGCTGATCAGCGGCTATAAAATTGGCGAATCAGGAAAGTTGGGAATCTCGATCAACCCGCGTTCGACGTTGGTTTCGGGTTTGATAAAAAACGGCCCTGCTGCCCGCGGCGGAGTGCAGGTGGGAGATATTATTACCATGATTGGCGATAATGAAGTGAACCAGAGAAGCGACATCCGAAAGGCGCTGTCTACTCGTTACCCGTATGAGAAAGTTTCGGTCACCGTTCGCCGAGGCAGCAACGAAGTCGAATTGGTTGTGATGTTGGGGGAAGCGTCACCGGAACCCGGGACACGTCGAGATCGTTAGTGAGATCTCCCGTTCAATAGGCCGCGCCGTGTGCCGCGCACCGTTGTCGTAATTGCGGGCCATGTGAATTAGTTATCAGGTTAAGAGATTTGGAAAAAGAATGAATCCGATGAAGCTCAAGTACGGCGTTTTCTCAATTTTTGGTGGGATCGTGGTTGCGATGGTTGTCAGTGACATTTTGGCGCAGTCGCCGTCGCTGGACTTGAACGATCCCCTAGGCAGGGGGTGGTTTGAGGAAGAACGCCCGCAGGGCAGATCTTCGCGAACACTTTCAACCATCGAAGCGTTGGCGGTTCAGGACGAAAAAGAAACGCTGCTAAAGTACTCTAAAAGTTCGCCAGGTTTCGAAAACATGTTCACCGATGTCGTGGCTGATACCCGTCAATCGCTAGCGATTGTCCGAAGCAAAGGGTTGAGCCGCAGTCCGAAGGCTCGGAAACGCCAGATCGCCTTGGGGACTGTCGTCTCTGATAATGGGTTCGTGTTAACTAAAGCCAGCGAACTAAAAGGGGAGCTCTACTGCGAATTCGCCAACGGTGATATCCAAGCGGCAGAATTGATCGGTTTAGACATCGAGAACGATATGGCGTTGTTGAAAACCGAAGCGGATGGTCTACAACCGGCCATTTGGAGCGACCGCGAATCGTCCACGACCGGGGATTGGGTGGCCACGCCGTTGGATCATGACAAGGAAATCGAGGTCGGCGTCGTTTCGGTAAACGCGCGGTTGATTGAACCCTCTCTACCGTTCATTGGCATTTTCACGAACGAGGCAAAACCGACGGGAGTTATAGTCGTCAACGTGCAACCGAAGTCGCCCGCCGAAGAAGGGGGGCTGAAACCGCAAGACGTAATTTTGAAACTCGATGGCCAGTTAGTCAAAGATATTGCTGATCTTCGAAAGAATCTCGAACAACACGATGCCGGCGACATCGTGACCTTGTCAATCTTGCGAGGAGAAAAGCAGAAAAAAGTGAAGCTGACATTGGCCGAAACCGACAAGGTGAGTTCTGAAAACACGCGTTTTAACCGACAAAATAGCAAGGGTAGCCGCTTAAGTCGGCGTCGGAAGAACTTCCCTTTGGCCTTTCAGCATGATACCGCGCTGCAGGCTTCGCAGTGCGGGGGGCCGATCGTCGATCTTGACGGAAGAGTCGTTGGCGTCAATGTCGCAAGAGCTGGACGCGTTTCAAGTTTGGCGATTCCCACGGGGAGCGTTCTGCCCATCGTCCAAAGGCTGCAAACCGGGGAGTATTCACCAGTAGTCGTAAACGCCGAACGTATTGAAAAAGTAGAAACAGAAATTGCGGAAACAGAACTGATAACCCGTGAGCTGTCCAAAAAACTAAAACGGATCGAGCAAGAGAACGAAACGGTAGAAGGAACGCGGCGCGGTTTGGAATTAGCGGCCAAGGACATCCAGAAGCGGTTGGACGACATGATCCAAGAGGCCCAAAGACAGAAGTCGCAGCTCAAAGACGCCAACAGTGAACTCAATCGTTTGGAACGTTTGATGCGTGATTTGAAAAAAGATCACGAACAATTGGCGACCGGTTTAAAGTAATGGCTCTTTTCGAGGTTTAGTGACAACCTTTGAGGTTCTAACGCGATTGGCCAGAACTACCGATGGCTGTGTTTACCGAAATTCGGGCGAATACCATTACATTCGCGGGAGACAAGGCAAGATTTGGGCGTAACCGGTGCCACAAAGTTCCGGGATGAACCCAAGTAATAAGTGTTGCAGCAAAATTCCTCAGACGCGTTGTTTCGATTTGCGAATCGCTAAACCCGGGGGTTTGCAGTGACCGCCAATGGAATGCAAGACTTATGGCGATGAATCGACTGAAGAAAAGCCGGATATCAAAATCGGCCCCCCGCAACAATAGCCAACTTAACCAACGTTGGAACGAGTCGTTTATCGATTATCTGCGCAGTGAGTGTCATTTGGCTGATAATACGGTCAAGGCTTATGGACGCGACATGGTCCATTTTCAGAATTGGTTGGCCGGTCGCAACGTGAAAGATTTGACGGTATCGCAACTGTCAGATTTCGTTGCCTTTCTCAATAGTCGCGGATTGGCCCCGGCGTCGATCGCGCGCTCGGTGGTGGCGATCAAGATGTACTTTCGCTACCTCCAATTGGAGGGCGTCTTAAAAGACAACCACATCGAATTGTTGGGCAGTCAAAAACTTTGGCAGCGTATTCCAGAGGTGCTAAGTCCTAAAGAGATCGAAAAATTTTTAAGTGCACCGCGTCCGATCGAACTTTATTATTTAAGGGATCGAGCGTTGTTGGAGATGCTGTACGCGACCGGTTGCCGAGCTTCCGAGGTCGGGGGATTGCGATTGCGAGACGTGCAATTAGCCGAACGTTATTGTAAATGTCATGGAAAAGGTAGCAAACAACGGATGGCCCCGATGGGGGAGGTGGCCGTTGAAGCGGTCGAAAATTATCTGAAGCGGTTGCGCCCCCAATTGGCCGCCAAACGTCCCGAAGAAGACGATTGGTTGTTTTTGACGCGGTCAGGTCGCCGGATGCGGCGCGAAGCGATTTGGGAGCTGGTGAAGAAATATGCCCTGATCGCAAAACTGACCAAAGACATCAGCCCGCACACGTTACGCCACAGTTTTGCTACGCATTTGTTGGCCGGTGGTGCTGATTTAAGGCAGGTCCAAGAGATGCTGGGGCATGCGAGTATCGCGACGACTCAGATTTACACCCACGTCGATCAATCGCGGCTAAAGAAAGTTCACCAGCAGTTCCACCCCCGTGCCTGACACGCTTGGGCATCTTTGCAAATCCAAATGCGATGTCCAAACTTGGCACTAAAATCCGTGAAGAACCTTTCATTTAGGACGCTTTTTTAGCGACGATTACGCGCTTCAGCCCGGCATAATCTTTAATCGATTTTTCCCATTTAAGCGTGCTGTTTTCGATGATCTGCAAACATTCATCAAAGATGGTGGGGCTGGTCTCGAAGATCAAACGACCGCCGGGTAACAGCATCCCTTGGGCCTGTGTGACTAAACGCTGGATAACTTCGGTTCCTTTTTCGCCACCAAAAAGCGCCATTTCTGGTTCGTATTTTAGCACGCTGTCCTCAACCGTTTCTGTTTCGGACCGGCCGATATAAGGTGGATTGCTAACGATCAGATGGACCGGCCGGCTTCCAGCAGGTAACGCATCTAATAGGTCGCCGGTATAGCATTTAATTTTATCCGCGACATCATGCGTCTGAACGTTCTGGCCAGTGATCGCGACCGCATCGGCGGAAAGGTCGATCGCGGCGATCTTACAGGCGTCAATGTGTTTGGCCAGAGAGACTGCAACGCATCCGCTACCGGTGCCAACGTCAACGATTCTGATCGGTCGATCGGTGATTGTTTTGACCGCTTCAAGGGCTTCCACGACGACATGTTCGGTTTCAGGACGGGGAATTAAGACGCTTGATGTAACCGCGAAGTTCAACGAATAAAACTCTTTGTGTCCCACAATGTAGGCCACCGGTTCACCGGCGATGCGTTGTTTCACCCAACCACGGTATTTAGCAAGGCTATCGTTGGTAGGGACTTCGTCGAAACGCGTATAAAGCATGATGCGTTCACATTGCAATGCTTCGGCCAGCAGGACTTCAGCATCCAGCCGTGTGTTTTCACCGCCGACCTTTTTGAAGTGATCGGTGGTCCATTGCAGCAACTTTTTGATCGTCCATTGATCGGTCGCTTCAGCCATCAGGTTATCCAGAAATCAGACAGGGGGGGGGCGCCAATGTTCACATGTCGCATCAGCGGTACTTTATCACCGCAAATTATATGGCGTCGCCGGGACTGTGACGACCGTAGAGGGCACGGTGATCCGATTTGACCAAAAATAGTTAGCCATCGTTAGCGCTGTTTTTGAACTTGACTTTACCGATCAGCTTTTTGGTTTTACCGTTGACAACTTTTCCCGAAACCGCGTCGATCGCTTTTACCGTGTAGGAGTACTTTAAATCAAAATCAATGTCGAACTCCACTTCGGTGTCTTCTGTCGATTCAGGATCGCCATCAGCGGCCAGTTTCCGTTCAATGTAATCAGTAAGTTCAGCGAACATCGTTTCGCTGGGGCCAAACGTCTGAGCCTGAATGTCATCGTCCACGTTGATCGTGTTGATCTTCCCTTGACCACCTGATCGCAGCATAATGCGGATCAATTCAGGCGGTTCTTCAAATTCTAGCTGCTCGGTGGATTGCGACGCCAACGGCATTTTGATGTTGAAGTCACCTTCTTGGGCGACGACTTTGAAGGTCATGATGAAGAAGATCAACAACTGAAAGACGATGTCAATCATCGCCGTCATGTTCAGTTGAATTTCTTCGGGTTCGTCGGTTTCGATTCTCATTGCTTTGCCCCAGTTATGCAGTTATTGATTAACGTATTCTTTAACGCGCAGACTAAAGCTTTGTAGTTCACTGTCCTGGCATTTCGAAATCAGTTTTTGCACCAATCCAGTCGGGGAATCCGCATGAGAACGAATAACGACGGCAATATCGGCCGCCGCGACGTTTTCTCGTTCGGCGTTGCTCACCTCTTGATTGAGAATCGGCCCCATAACGTTGATGTTCTCAATTCGCTGACCTTCAAAGATCACATTACCGCCGGGTTCGAGATTCAAGATGATTTGATAATCGGGGCGACCGTCGGGAGGCACGGCCAACTCGCTGACCGGCAAAGATATTTCTTCGGCGCGGTCGACTTCGGAGAAATTTATCAGCAGCATGAAAAATGCGATCAACTGAAAAGTCATATCGATCATCGGCGTCAAATCGCCTTCGAGCACTTTTGACTGTTGTTTTTTGTTAAATTTCATAGCGTATTTAGAAATGCCGTCCATTTAAAGGTCGGTTGTTGTTATCAGAAGTCGCGATTCAAGCAATCGTGAAACGAAACAGCAGCGCTGGTGCCCATGCGGGCGGCCTGAATTCGGGCGAAGCCACCTACCCTGAGTTCGAAATTTGACGAACCATTACGTCGATTTCTTGGTTCCGACTTTCTCAAATCGACTCATTAAATTCTCGCTTTGAATTCCAACTTCCAGTGCTAACTTTTGTACCCGGTTCTTCAGCAAGTTGTAGGCGGCGATTGCGGGAATGGCGACCGCTAGGCCCAGCAACGTCGTCAGCAATGCGGTGGAAATACCGTTGGCCAATTTGTTAGGGTCAGGCGTTCCACCGCCGTTGGCGATTTCATAGAACGAGTTAATCATACCGTGAACGGTGCCGAATAATCCGATCATGGGACTGAGGGTCCCAATCAACGCGAGGTAGCTCAAGCGATGGTCCAGTTTCATGTTCTCTTCGGCGCCGACTTCTTGCATCGCGGCGATCGCGTGGGAGTAGCTATTAGATAATCGTGCCAATCCGGCGGCCAGTACGTTACCCAAAAACGATTCGTCAGTTTTCGATAGCTCGTATGCGCCTTGGTACTCTTTGTTGTCCAGGTGGACTTCAAATCCTTCGACTAACGATGGTGGACAGAGTGAATCCCGCCTTGCGGAAATCAGATTCATAATCACCAACGCCACCAAAACAAACGACAGGGCCGTAAAAATTCCTAAATACTGCCATCCCAACGATGTGTACAACCATCCCAACAACGTCTGTTCTGCCGCCCGTACAGGCGCCGGATCGACGGCCACCGGTTCGACTTGCCCCCAAAGCGCCGGAGTAAATGCGAACATGAACAGCATCGCACCCATGGCGAATCTCAAGGCCAATCGCCGCCCATGATTTTTTTGCGGCGCTTTGGCGCTTAAAAAATTAGCAGAAGGGGAAAAAGAATTGTGCATCGGGAACCTTCGTTGGAATTTACGTCCGAACAACGTGGATGTTAGATTTGACGGTTTTGTATTGATGTATGTTGGGGGAAGCATCAATTAAGGATCTTGGCCCAGTATGAATTACGATAGCGCGATTTCAATAGCTCTCGTGTTTTGTTTGCTTCGTCAGTGTTTTCCAGTTGCGGCCAAATCTGGGATAAATAGTAGAGTGCTTCGGCGTGCGATTCACTTTCCGAATACATCAGTAGGTGCGTCATGAGAAACTTTTCCCGCGCTTCTTTTAACTGACCGGATTTTAAATAGCAAACCCCCAGAGCGTTATAAGCCGCAGCAAACACCGCTTGATTATCGGGGTTTTCGACTTTGATGATTCGTTTAATGTCATCTTCGGCGGTACCGGGATTGCCGGCAAGGCATTGGGCTTTCGCTTGAACGCACTTTGCCAGTAATTGATAGGTCGGGGACGTGTCGTCATTGTCGGGGAAGCCGATGATTTGTTGGCACTGTGCGGCGGCTTCATCGAAATTATTCTGCGCGATCGCGGTTTGCGCTAAATGGTAGTGCCCCTTGATCACGTACTGAGGCCAATTAGATTGGGTCAATAACTTAAATTCTGCTTTCGCAAGGTCAAGAAATTTCAGCGCATAAAGCAATCGTCCTTTGAGTTCGGTGGCGGGAGCGAAGTGGTAGCTCTTTTTATATTTCGTGAGAAAATTGTTGAGGCTGGTGCCGGCCTTGCGTGCTCCGAAGGAACCTTGCAATGCGAGATGGCCTTCGGCGTAGGCTTTCAGGTACGCTAGTTCATGCGCCACGTAAAAGTTGCCCTTGTCTTCGATCTTTCCAACTTCTTCCAGTCCCTGAGCGTAATTGCCTGCATTGATTCGTTCTGCGGTCCTAGTAATCGCGCTCGATTGACCCGAGTAAATCACGCTTCGAATTTCTGAGGCGGGAATTTTTGTTGACGCGCCTTTGGATTCCACAACGATTTCAGTCGGGGACATGTCGATGACTTTGCCTGTTATTTTTATCGACCCAGCCCTGCCGTTTGAGCGGTAAACGGTATCACGACCTTGGGCCAAAACATTGGTTGATGGTGCGCCGGTCGATGCGAATACGATCAACAGCCACAAAATTAAAAATTGTTGTGATTTCATGGAGAGGACTTAGAGTTTGCTTTTTATTGCCGCGACCAAGTCGTCGAACTTCTTCGACCATGGCCCTGTTTGTAAGAATTCAAAACGCTGAAGTGACTTTTCTAATTCGCTTAACGAAGATTCGATCGCTTTTCTGTTGTTGGCCAGTACGCCGTATTCAAAACGAGATTTAACCGAGTTGTAAATCGCGGTTCGGTAGATGCTGTTTAGCTTTTCTTTGTTGCGGGTGACTTGTACAAGTTTTCGCCAGCCCCAGATTGCGTTTTTTTCACGTTTGCCGTCTTTGTACTTTCCGGTACCCATCATGGCTTTGACGTAGGCGTCTTTGTTGGATTTTGATGCGCCCCACATCTGCAATGTTTCGGCAGCATCGATCTGGAGATTGACGGCGGAATTTTCCTTCAACAGTTCGATAAATGCGTCGACAGCGCCTTGGTAGTCCGCGCTACCACGTAACGCCAACGCGCGCTGTTGACGCAATGCGAGTTTAAGATTGGGCTCTTTGATGCCCATTTTTTCGGCGCGGTCGAACGCCGAAACGGCTTGTTTGAACAAAGGGGCGGATTCGGATTTGGCGCCCTCTTGGACCAACGTCGAAGCAATGTTCCGCAGCGTCGAACCACACCAAATAACCGTCGAAGCATCAGAAGATTGGCGTTCGATTCTCGCTAAAAAATCTGCCAAACCCGTCACAAGTTTTTTGCGATCGTCAAGCGATTGAAGACTCTCAAAATGAGTGTTTAATTGACTTGCAACGATTCGATAAATAGCGGTCAGTTTGGCGGCCGCATGCGGATCCTTGCTGGATTCCAGTTCGGACTTCATCGCCGAGATGACGCCGCTGGCTTTGTCGATCGTCGCATTAAAATTGGCCGTGTCGCCTCCTAGCGTTCCCAAATAAATCTGTAGTGCAGATCGGTAAGTGTTTTGGCGGTAGCGACTGGCGTACCGCGGATCGGAGATCGCAGGGTGCTTTTGATTGACCAAATCCAGCGGGGCGACAGGTCCGGTTTCCAATTGTTTGAGAGCCGCATCGAATTGCTTTTGCGTCACCAGAACATCCACCAATGACAATGCCGCATTTGCTGTCGCGTAATCGATCGTGCCGCCCGCACCGCTGGTTGCATCTGTCAACAAAAGCTGAATTTTAGTTAATTGCTGTTGTCGATCTTCTTCCGGCAGATCTTTTTTGGTGCGATAGTCGTACCATAGTTTTTGTCCTAAAGCCGACGCTAACGCGTTTTTGGCGGGCGCAGATTGTGAGACTTGTTCGAAAAACTCTTCGGCGGTTGCTGCGTCGCTGGCTTTGAGCGCGATCTGCGTCATTTTGCTTGCTGCTCGAGAGGCTTCGTCCGAACCTGGCCATCGACGACATATCTCTCGACAGGCTGATTTCAGTTTCTCTGTTTCGTAATCGCGATCATCGGCCGGTGCGGACTCCAGTAGTTGGGAATAACCGTTGACGATGTAGGTGGAGGCTTGCCTGCTCCAGTCAACGGTGGGGTATTTATCGAGTAAAAATTCGGCGATCACGGCCGCCTGTAACGGTTTGTCCTGAAGAAAGAAACAAATAGATCGTTGGTAGTGGACCGAATTGATATCCGACCGCGGCGTTTCTTCATTGGCCAGTGCGAGGGCCGTTTCGTACATCGCCAGGGCTTCATCCGTTTTACGGTTCAAAGCCTGTGTGTTTTCTTCGATCAGCGCGATGGTTTCCGCTTTTTTCTTTGCGTCAGCGATGTTGCGGAGCGCGCGTTTGGCCTGAGTGATTTCGTTCTGTAGTTCCGCGATAGAGGCGATCATTTCGTTGCCCCGGTCTGTTGCATCGGTGAACGTTTTGATCTCTTTGGTTTCTGCTTCGTCGGATTGCTGTGAAAACGAGAGGTTGTACTGTTCGATCAAAGCCCTTGCAGCGGCGCGATAGGGGCCGGCGGCACGAGCAACTTTTCGGATGGTCTTTCCTGATTCGCGATTCAGGTCGCGCGACTTCGCCGCGTTTTTAGCGCCCCCTTTGGACTTCAGATCTGCTGCATTGATTAGTTGGGCTTTGGCATATTCCAGTTGCAGGCGTTGCCAGTTGGGATCGCGGACTTCGCTTTTGTTCAGACGCTGGATCGGTTTTTCCAGCACCGACACAACCTCTTCAAAGGGATAGGGGGGCAGTGCGTTCCAACTGTCGACCGCGATTAGCATCGCCGCTTTCTTTAAACGACGTTCAAGCGTCCCGTCTCCTAAGAAAAATACGTTTTCTAACATGGACAGGGCGGTCGCGTGGTCGCCCGATTTCTGCGCCGCGCGGGCTCCGTTGATCACCGATTCGAACACGAATAGTGCGGCTCCTTTGTCCCGATAGTCGTCGTAGATATCTTGATTTTCTTTGACCGCTGCGGCAAACATTTGTTGTTGCCGATCCGAATCTCCCAGCAGTGTGTCGCCGATCAATTCTGTCACCAAAGGTAGCTTTGTCCGGACGCGAATATAAGACTCTTGCAGTCGTTTCTTTTTTGCAAACGTTTGAGGATCTTCAGGATCGATCTGGAAATTCTGGATCCGCGTTCGCAGCGACTGACGCGCCTGTTGAAATTGCAGTCTGGCGGAATCGAGCAATGCTTGGGCTTTTTTCAACAGCTCTTGTTTTTCATTTTCGGTCAGTCGTTGGTTTTCAGAGTGCCTGATAAAGGTCTCTGCTCGATTGATCTTGATGTTGGCACCAATTTCCTCAACTTCTAAGCTTTCGTCGGGATCGCTTAACTGTTTGGAATACGCGGACAGTAAACGGTTTGCTTGGTCGAGCCGTTGTTCGCGCTTCTGAGGGTTGCGTTCCTTGGGAATGCTGAGAATTAAGACTTTGGCTTTTTCGAAAGCAATTCGTTGACGATAGCTTGCTTCGACGAGGTCATCCGATTGGGCCCCTTCGAGATACTCAATCGCCACATCAAAGTAACCGTTTTCAGTCAATGCCTTCACGAATTTTTCGGCAGGTTCTTCGGCGATCGCGGCGTTACCAAGCGCTGCCACCAATCCCACGAAAATCAAAAATGCTTTTTGGAAATTGACATTCCAAACGTAATTATTGGAGCAACGTTTGCCGGCGGTGAATATGAAGTGGGGCATTATTCAATAAACTAAAACGTGGCCAAATTGTAGAAGCCTACTTTGGTTGATGTTGGTGACCAACCCGCGGCGCTGAACCATGTGCAGCCCCTTGCTTCGAGGCAACATTGACGATGTCCCAAAAGTACCAAGGGCGGTGCGCTGCGGTTTCACGTCATCACATCATCAGCATTTATTACAACGCCGTGGAAGTCGATCGGTGGGAAGAGACACATTTAATATAGTGCAAAACGATGCCAATCGTGAACCGGCAGCTGATTTTCATTGCGAAAAATCTACGAAGCGGAAATACATCGGTTAAACTAAGCACATGGAAGAAATCGAAAGAGAAAACGAAGCGACGCCAGGAAAATTGGACTTTTCGGCGCGATCCAAAGCTGGCGAAAATCGCGACACCGGTTACGGTAACCGCCAACACCCCGGTCGCGGCGATCGCGCGATTAAACTTAGACTGCTGTCGTTGCTGGGGTTACTGCTGTTGGTCATTGTGGCGATGAAAGAAGCCGGGAAACCCGAACGCTGGATGTGGTTGGGGTTTGATCGACCTCCCATCAAAGCGCTGCTTTCTGAAACGGAGATCGCGCCCGATGCGATTCTTTTAAATGCGCACCCGGTCAATAGCGATTCGGTAAATACGCCCCAACCGCAAGCCGGCAACTTAGGGCACATGTCCAAGCTTATCGCCAGCCAACTTCTCCAATCTGACGGTGGGGTACCAAACCGCAAATTATCAAACGAACCCGCCCAGCAAAATCCTGTCGCCGATCCCGATCCGCAACAAACGCCGGTGGCAATTGATTTTTGGCAATCTACGTTTGTGATGCTGGAGCAATCACAACGGGAAGCCTTCTATCAACTTTTACGCCGGATCGATGCATCGCAGCTTGCCCCCCCCAAGGATGATTTGCCGTTTGAGTCGGCGATTGAAAGCTTAATCCAGCAAAACAATAAGAATCAAACCAAGATCCTTGGAGCGATCGCGGTGATGTCCGATGGCGACCGCAAATTGGAACTGACAGAGGATCTCTTCGCGTTCGATCACAGTTGGCACCAAGACGTATTACCAGCGCTAAAATCGTCGGCCAATGGAACCGATTTTACCATCGCCAGCCAAACCGCCGTGCGTTCGATCCGATCGATTATTGACCCGCTGGTAATGCGAGAGGTGGAGGACTTGACCGGCATCGGTAACCCGCGCGATAAATTGGCGTGGTTGGCAATTTGGGACTCGGTGCTGCGTGACGCTCGGGTGAAAATGCCAATGCCTATGCCAGCGCAAACACAAACGAATCCAAACACGAACAACCAGGGCGCCCCCCCTCCGGTTGTAGAAAGGGCCCTGCTGCAGTTCAAAGGCCAACCCCAGGCGTTTCGCGGCCAACGGGTGAAGGTTTCCGGGACCGCGCTGACCATCCGTAAGAAAACACTCACCAACACCAAGTTGAAATTGGATGAGTATTATGAAGTCTGGGTGGACCCCCTTGAAGGCCATAACGATGGTTTAATTTGTGTATACGTTGCGACGCTGCCCGCTAGTTTCGCCACTTCGGCGGTCAAGGTAATCGAGAAATTTAGCAGCATCAGCGTACCGGTGAGTATCGACGGACGGTTTTTTAAAATCAGGTCATACCAAGACGCCAGCAAATCCGTCAGCCACTGTCCGGTCGTGATCGCTGAAACATGGACCGCCAACTCTCAAGGCCGCCCACCGTCAACAGCATCGCCATGGCACCCTTCGCTGGCTGCGGTGATGATGTTCTTTATCGTTGCTGGATTCGCTGCGATAGCAATCGCTTATGTTGTTTTTCGGTCCACAAAATCTGGATCTGAAATCGCCAATAAACCCACCTCCAAACGCGTCGCACGGGCACTGGGCGCATTAGCCAATGACGCATCGGTGATGACCGATACTCAACGCATCAGTCAGCTGAACGATCGGTTAGAAGAGGATTTTTCATGATGGCATTTCGCAAGGTTGGGAAGGGAGGGACGCGCGATTGTTCTTTGTTGTTTGGGATTGCGTTTTCGATCGCGTTGTTGGTGGTGCCCGTGGTTGGCTTGATACGCGCTCGTCCGGTCGTCGCCCAATCCAACGGGGATATGGCGATCCAACTTTCGGGTTTTTCGGTCAGCGAGGCTTACGATTTGACCGGCGGAGATGCGCTCGACCTCGGCGACGCTCAACTGTTGAAGCTGTTGTTCCGGAGTGCGAAAGTTTCTTCGGCTAACTTTGAAAAGTGGAGTCAGTTTTCCTCAGCTGTTTCTTGGCAGCAATTGTTGGAGTCACCGCCGAGATTTCGATTCTGGACTTTCCATCGGGCTTTGACGCTTCAACGTTTGAGCCAACTGCGTTTTGCTTCGGAGATCGCGACCCCAGAACTCAAAGGCGTCTACATCGCGCAGTGCTTAGACGATTCTGGACAGCCAGTGTTTCTGATGACGCGGTCGGCGCCCCGGAAGCTGAGGCTGAATCAGTCGCTGGACCAACCGATTGAATTTACCGGATTCTTTTACAACACCGTCGCTGCGCAGGCGAACCCGGAGGATGGATCGCTAAAGGTAAGTATCCAAAACCGAAGCGATGGAAACAATGGAGCCAGAAATCGCGACACCGTTGCCGTCGCGGAAGTGCCGTTGTTCATCGCCAAACGTTTTGCCTGGTTCCCGACCCATGCGGACTCGGAGATGGCGGTAAGTGCCGGACAAATCGAACTTGCCGCATGTGGCGTGGATGTTGGTTTGTTTGACGACGTGCGGCAACAGAACAGCAAACCGTTTTCTCAACACGATTCCGATGCTTTCTATCAAATGTTGGCGGCAGCCAGAGCGCTGCAATCTTCGGAACCTTCGGCCGATGTTCGGGCCAGTGGCGGAATCAGTTTTACCGATTTGATGTCGGCCCCAACGAATTACTTTGGTGACGCGATAACGCTGGCGGGGCGTTTGCGGCAGTGCGTGCCCATTGAAATTGTCGACCAAGATCGGCAATCGCAAGTCGGGGTGAATCGCTATTTCCAAGTTAGTCTATTTCCCGATTTAGGCGGCCGAGACGTCGTGGTGAGAACGACGGGGAATGAAAGTATTAGGTTCGAACAGTTCCCGATAACGGTTTGCGTGCCGGAGTTGCCGTCGGGGATGACGCCGGGGGAACTTGAGGGCAGGTCTGCACAATTGGAAGGGCACTTCTACCGATTTATTAAATACCGATCTAAGGTCTCGGTCGATGCTGATCAATCCGGCCAAGTGAGTCCGTTAGTGATCGCTCATCGATTTGAGGTCGCAGCGGATAACACGAGTGCTCACGGGGTAGACCCGTTGATACGTGTTTTGTTGCTTATCTTTTTTGTGGCGTTCTGGTTGGCGGTTTGGTTTGTAATAGCGCGTAATAAAAACCGGGGTGGCCGTTTGGCGCCCCGCGATTCTGAAGCGCTGCCCGAGAAGATCGACTTGAGCCAATTCGAGCATCAAATTGATGATTAGGACCGCTCGATTGAGTCCGCACCACTTGATGTTTTGCTGTGTCTAAACGATATTCGGACATTCTGGACAGAGGCTGAGCACGCGGGGCGCAGTGAAGCCCCGACGCATGGATCACTTGAATTTCTACGCCTGCGGTGTGGGGCAGACTTTCAATCTTAATCGCCGGTCGCAGACCGCCGGTCGTCAATCGCCAGCCGCCGTTCGTCTTAACGCAAACCATTTGAATGTCAGGAAAATTAGCATGAAGTCTCCTCTGAGAATTACCGTTACCGGTGCCGCAGGGCAAATTAGTTACGGCCTACTGTTTCGCATCGCCGCTGGAGATATGTTGGGCCCTGACCAACCTGTGATCTTGCAATTGCTGGAGATTCCCCCCGCGCTTAACGCCCTCAATGGCGTGGTAATGGAATTAGATGACTGTGCATTTCCGTTGTTAAAAGGGATTGTAGCTACCGACGATCCTAATGTTGCGTTTAAGGATGCTGATTTCGCGTTGCTTGTTGGTGCGATGCCGCGCAAAAAAGGTATGGAGCGTAAAGATTTGCTGACCGCGAATTCGAAAATCTTCTCCGTCCAAGGCAAAGCGATCGACGCGCATGCCAAAAAAGACATCCGTGTTTTGGTCGTCGGCAACCCCGCGAACACCAATGCGTTGATCACGATGGCCAACGCACCTTCGATTAAACCTGGGAATATCACGGCGATGACGCGATTGGATCATAACCGTGCGATCAGCCAATTGGCTACGAAACTTGATGTGGATTCAACAACGGTGTCCAAAATGACGATCTGGGGCAACCATTCGGCGACTCAATACCCTGACATCTCCAACACAATCATCGGTGAAAAACCAGCGACCGATTCGGTAGACCAAGATTGGTATCGGGAAACATTTATTCCTACCGTTCAAAAACGCGGCGCCGCGATCATCGAAGCGCGCGGAGCATCGAGCGCTGCGTCGGCTGCCAACGCCGCAATCGCTCATATGCGAACATGGTTTCAAGGCACCGGCGAAGGTGACTGGGTCAGTATGGCGATCCCCAGCGATGGCAGTTACGGAATCGAAAAAGGACTGATTTACTCGTTTCCCGTAACGTGCAAAGACGGCGAATACTCGATTGTACAAGGGCTTGAAATCGACGAATTCAGCCGGCAGAAAATGGACGCCACGATGGCAGAATTGAAAGAGGAAGCCGAAGAAGTGAAGGATTTGTTGTAGGCTATTTGACCGCGCTGTTTTTCGACCCGTGGACTTGTTTTTTTCGAACCATCGGGGTTGATTTGGTTGCGAATTTTGTCAAAGGCAATCGTTGCGACGGGCTGTTGAGAATAGAGATCAGATGGATGTCGGAAGATTCGACATCCACTTGCCCCGTCCCTTTTGGGTGGCTGCTATCCAGCCACATCCCAATTTCAAGTTTTGGCCAACCACCAGGTTTTAGTTTTCCAAGCCGTTTATAGGGTGCGCCAATGATGAATTTGGTTGTGAGGTTTGGCTGTGAATTGAGAACTCAACTGTGATCGTGCGAAGCATAGCGGCATCGTGCAGTGCTGTTTTGGTTCGCTAGCAGCGGTGAATTTTGGCTGTATTTCTTCCTCTGCGATAACAGCGTTGACTTGCCTAAGCATCTTTTTTACAACCTTTGAACTTCGGCAATCAACCTCCCCCTTCCTGGCGAACTATGAACCGCATTAAGATCAGCCCACTGGCGATGGCATCGAATCAGGAGATCCGAACACTAGGACCAATTGCATCGCAAAGAGGGAAGGTTGGTCGCCAAGACAATGCCGATGGTCAGTCATCAACCGTTTTGCGGCGTAGCCAAGATCCATCGGTATTCGTGCCGATGCACTACGAACGGAACTACGCTTACCCGCTGATTGTTTGGTTGCACGCGGACCAACAGAACGCCAGCGAGGTGCATGAAATTATGCCGCGTGTGAGCATGAGGAATTATGTTGCCGTGGCACCGACAATCGCGTCAACAGATGAAGCTTGGACGCAAGACAATCCATCCATTTACGCAGCGCACGACGCGGTGGTGGGGGCCGTTGCGGAAGCGCGATCCCGATTCAACATCAATCCACAACGAATCTTTTTAGCGGGGGGCGGTGCGGGCGCAACGATGGCGTTTCGGGTTGCTTTGGAACGACCGGAATTGTTTGCTGGGGTGCTGGCGATAAACGGCCCATTGCCGGTGACAGGCACGCCTTTGTGCCGTTGGGATCATTCAAGGAAGCTACCCGTTTTCTGGGCGCACTGCCGCAAATCAACTCATTTCCAACAACAGCAACTATGCGAACAGTTGCGACTACTCCACATCGCTGGTTTTTCCCTGACGTTGCGTCAATATCCCGGCGACGATCAGATTTCAGACGCGCTGTTGGGAGATGTCAATCGCTGGGTAATGGAAAACGTTAATTCAAAACCCGGCAGCAAGCCTCCGCGCGCTAAATAAGCAGCCACAGGGGCTCGGAACCCACGTCTTCAATAACCCACGCCTCCGGCCTGATCGGTCAATTATTGCGGTTGGAGCGAACCGCTTTTGGACACCGGAGACATGTTGAGCGGTCGATTCGATTACGTGGTATCAAACAGGGCGTCAACGTAGGCGGCGACATCGAATTTGGCAAAATCTTCAGGCGTTTCTCCAAGCCCAACAAATTTTACGGGTAATCCGAATTCTTGCCGAATGGGAATCGCGACGCCGCCTTTGGCCGATCCGTCAAGCTTAGCTAAAACGATGCCGGTACAGCCGGCCGCTTCACCGAAACCACGGGCCTGTGAAATCGCGTTTTGTCCGGCGGTAGAATCCAACACCAACAGCACCTCGTGCGGTGCGTCAGCAGACACTTTTTGTATCACGCGCCGGATTCGTCCCAGTTCATCCATCAAATTATTCTGTGTTTGCAATCTTCCGGCGGTGTCAACAATACAGATATCGGCTTGAGATTTGATTGCGGTATCGACCGCTTTGTAGGCCACGCTGGCCGGGTCGCTGCCTTGGCGTCCGGTGACGATTTCTGCGCCCATCCGGTCGGCCCAGATAGATAACTGCTCAACTGCTGCGGCGCGGAAGGTATCACCGGCCCCCAGCACCACGCTTTTGCCCTGCTTTTTAAATAGGTTCACCAATTTGGCGATCGACGTGGTTTTGCCGGCACCGTTGACGCCTACGACCATGATGACGGTGGTACCTGATGCGGCCATGTTGATATTGGCGGTGTCTTGTTGCATGATCCCGGTGATCGTGCCTTTGGCTGAATCGATCAACTGCACCAAGGTCATTTTTCGAGCGCGATACTTCGATTTGATATCGTCACGAATTTTCGCGGCCGGCCCATTGCCCATGTCGGTTTTGATCAAATAGGCGTAAAGTTCGTCCAAGAATTGATCGTCTACAAGGCGCCCTTCATCTTTAACCAAATCGCGGATGTCGGTGTTGAGCACCTCCATCGTTTTCTTCATCGCCTGGCGGATGCCGCCCAGCAGCCCCTTTTTGGGGGCTGGCTGATTGCCGGAATCAGAATCGCGAGAAGCTTGTGTTTTAGCCTGAGTTGAATCGTCGTCAGATTTTTTTTTGTCGGATGATCCGAACGGGTTCCAGCGCGCCATGGCGGATAGTCTTATTACAGTGAATCGGTCGGTTCTTGATTGGTCGTTTGGTCAGCAGCAATTTTAGTCCGTTTCAACAGTCGGTCCAACACGCCGTTAACAAATTGAGCCGACTGATCGGTGCCGTATCGTCGTGCTAATTCGATCGCTTCGTTGATGACCACCGGCGCCGGGGTGTCGGTGTGCAGCAATTCATAGGCGCCCAACCGCAGCACGTTACGGTCGGTCGCTGCCATCCGCGATAGCCGCCAATTGTCTGCGATTTTAGCCAGTCTTTCGTCAAGGTCGTGTCGATGCTGTCGTACACCGATGATTAGTCCATCCGCGAATTTGACCAAGGCTTGATTGTTCTTCAATCGAGAATTTACGAACCGAATTTTTACATCTTCGGGTTGAGTTGGATTGAGATCGTCTTGGTAGAGGATCTGCAGAACAATCGCTCGGGCGCGGCTGCGACGTGACATGGACAGGTTCGTGCGTACTAGGGAGGTCAAAGAAAACGCACAATTGTGCGCACTGGCATCTTACGCGATTGTCGCGCGATCGGAAATTAGGGGAGGCGTGATTGCCGGTCGACATTCAAAGACTATTTTTCGTGATCGTGGCAAATTCGTCAAACATTTGCGCCATATGTACTGCCGCTTGAGCCGCTTCGACGCCCTTGTTGCCGACCGATCCGCCGGAACGGTCGAGCGCCTGTTGCAGCGTGTTGCAGGTCAGTAACCCGAACCCAATGGGCACGTCAAATTGCAACGTTAGTTCGGCGATGCCGTTGCTGATGGCGGCGTTGATGTGCTGGTCGTGGGTGGTCTGACCTTTAATTACACAGCCCAAGATGACCACGGCGTCGAAATTCCCAGATTTTAGCGCCCGTAGCGTGGCCGCCGGCAGTTCCCACGATCCCGGCGTCCAAAGGGTTGCGATGTCAGATTCCGCCACGCCAGCATCGGTCAATGTTTTGATCGCACCGTCCCGCAGTTTATGGGTGATGTTTTCGTAATAGTTCGAAACTACGAGCGCGAAACGTTTACCCGCTACTGAAGGGGTTCTACCAGTGAATTCTTGCATGGGATTGGTTTGGGGACTGGAATTCGTTTCGGAAAATCCTTTTGAAGGAGCCAGTATTTAGCTTCCTTGAGGTGTGCAGTTGCGGCCCTATTACGTTCTCTATGGGATGTTCTCTATGGGGCGTGTTAAAACCCTTGCTTAAAGTACACCCTTGGTACTGGGGACGTCGCCCGAGGTTCGGGTTAGGGCTTCACGGAGCGCTTTTGCACAAGACTTAAACGCGGCTTCGGCGCGGTGGTGATCATTGGTGCCTCGGATGACGTCGACGTGGAGGCTGCATTTAAGGGTCATCGCAAGCGATTGGAAAAAGTGAGTAATGTTCTCGCACGCCCAAGTGCCGACCATTTCACGTTCGAGTCCTAAGTGAATTTCAGGCCACGGACGACCGCTGAGATCGATAACCGTTCGAGCCAACGCTTCATCCAACGGCGCGTAGGCCGAACCGAAACGCTGAATCCCTCTGCGCGGCCCTAACGCTTGGTCGATCGCGGTGCCTAATGCCAATGCGCAGTCTTCGGCGGTGTGGTGGTCGTCGATGTGAAGGTCGCCGTCGCAGATCAACTTTAAATCGATTTTGCTGTGAAACGCCAACGCGGTCAGCATATGGTCCATGAACCCAATCCCGGTCGAAACTTCGACCTGTCCGGTACCGTCGAGGTTGAGTTCGATATCAATTTTAGTCTCTTTGGTTTCGCGGTCGGTCGATGCGACTCGGTTGGCGCCTGTTGGACCGTCAATCGGTGGGCGTTTGAGTTCCGTGATTCGCGCTTTGGCCAGTTCAGGATCGCTGGTGGTTGCAGCGCAGATTCCGTTGGCCAATTGCAGGTAGTCTCCGACGGTGGTTGGCACTGTGATGCGTATTCGATTCTCTAGTAGCGCTGCACCGGGAAACTTCCGCACTCCTACTCCCGATTCTACCAGTTTCTCCCAAACCGCGTCGGCATCATCGAATTGGGCTAGGATGAAATTACCACCTGAAGGCAGCGGTTTGGCACCGCAATCTGTCAGTAACGTCATCAAGATAGACCGAATTTGGCGGACCATTGCCAAACCAGATCGCATCGCGTTTTGGTGATCCGAGATCGCGGTGCGCGCGGTTTCCAGAGAAACCGACGAAACGGGGAACGGCCCGGCGGTATCGCGGATCGTCGTGGCGTAGGATGCCGAGGGCGCGATTAAATAACCGACCCGCAATCCGGCCAATCCCCACGCTTTGGAGAAGGTGCGGATGATTCCAATGTTTTCATTCGCCGTTAGCGTTGCGGTGGGATCTTGGTCGGCAAATTCAATGTAGGCATTATCCACCAACAGCATCGCGCCATTTTGTTTGGCTAACGTTGCGATTTGTAAAATTTGTTCCGTCGCGACCACCCCGCCGGTTGGGTTGTTGGGCGATACGACGCAGACGATCGCGGTCTGGGAGTCGATGTTGGCACAGAATTGTTCGAACGGAAAATCTCCGGACTGCCAAACCGTTTCTAACAGGTTGCCCCCGTAGTTTCCGGCGTAGACGTTGATCATTTCAAAAGAGGGGGCGTGGCAGACAACGTTGGGGCGTTCGGTGGTGATCGAACGACGCATGATTCTGTCGATTGCGTCGTCCCCGCCGGCGGTGACGACAATTCTGTCCGTTTCCACCCCCACCCAATTTGCAATCGCCGATTGCAATGGCAGGTGGTCGGGATAGCGCGACACCAAAGAGGACTGCGCCGATAGTTGTTGGGGCAGATCCTCAATTGGGCACGTCGATTCGTTACGCGATAATTGCAGCGTAATTTCGTGTTTAAATGCTGGCGGGTTATAAGCCATATAATTTCAGCAACACAAAGAAAATAGAGGTGAGAATCAAACTAAGAAATCAGTTGTTCTGCGGAAGTCGTGACGATGTCGCAGGCGCCGCTGTTTTTTAGCTTGGGGATGATCACCGCCAGCTTCTTTCGTGGCACCGCCGATCGGACGGCAAACCATCCTGAATCACTTAGTGGCGAAACGGTGGGTTGTCGCATCGAGGGCAGGCAATTCAATACCGCGTCGAGGTTGTCGCTGGAGACGTTGAGGTCCATCATCACGCGTGTGCGAGCCTTGAGCACTGCGTCGATCAGCATCGCGAAGTCTTCGATTTGCTGTTTCTTTTCGGGGTGTGCCATCGCGTCTTTGGACGCATACATCCGAGTTGATGATTTCATGATTTCATCGATGATGACCAAACCGTTAGCGCGGAGGGTTGAACCGGTGGCGGTGTTGTCGATGATTAAATCCGCGTCTTCAGGCGGGAAGACTTCGGTCGCGCCGTAGGTGGTGAGGACTTCGGCGTCTAAGTTATCTTTTTTGATCCAGTCTTCTGCCATGCGTGGATATTCCGACGCGATCACTAAGTGCCGTTTGGGCAGCGCCCCATCGATCAGCACTTCATGCGGTGCAGCGACCACCAGACGTACGGGGTTGAGTTCGGTGTTGAGGACTTCGACCAGTTCGACGCCCATTTCGTAGATCCAGTCAGCACCGGCAAACCCAAAGTCTCTCGCCCCCGCAGCCAGCATCGAAATCACGTTGCGTGGTTTGAGAATTTTCGCGTCGTAGTTCGGCAGAGAAAGGGTTGGGCGGTAACCGCGTTCGGAATTGCGGATCGAAATTCCCGCCCCTTGGAGCAACGAGACAATTTCGTCAAACATGCGTCCCTTGGGGAGGGCCACTCGCATTTTATTTTGATCGTGTAGATCCGGCATTGTTCATCAAACTTTCGAAAGATTTTTGGTCGTGAAAATCAGGCTTTCGGTCGTCGTTAACCAGTCGCGTCGGTGCACGAAAAAAACGTTGACCGAAGTGGCCAACGTTCTGTGTGCTTTATCGCAAAATTGCTTGACTGCAACATTGTCTCATCGCAAAACGAACCACCTCTTTTTACCAAAGGTTGTGATGGTGACTCGCGTATTTGGGTTTCCGAATCATAAGCGGATGATAGCCAAAGTCGCCGCAAGGGTCAACCGCCTACTTTCGGTTCTTGTTGGAGTGTGGTTGGCGTGGCAAGCATTTCCCCAACGGGGGTAAATTTCGAAGGCCGAAGGATCCGTTAGCCGATCTAGGTAGCACCCCCGCCGCGATTGACCCACCGGCCACAAAACATCTCGCGGCCAACTAATGCGCCCAAGGACCACAACGAAAGGCAGGCTGTTTTTAAACAGGTTTCTGCGTAAAGCATATAGCAGCGACTAATCGGGTGACGCTCGATCTGTGTTTTTGGCAACAAGAGCGCTCACTGACAACGATTGAGATTTTAGTTTGTCGTGGTCGGCCTTTGAAATGCTCTTGAGCCAAATTACCTCAACAGCGTCGTCTCGATAATCAGATATTTTCTGAGCAGAGAGGTTCGCGATTTGGCTGCCATCAGAATCGTTGAGCAGCAATCCAACCTCGCCGTCGGCGGTCGGGAAGTCGCAGCTATGTCCCGGCCCCAGCCACGTGAAGTGTTGCCAAGGATATAACGCGAGTCCCGCAAGCTGGTTAAAGGTTTCAGCCGGCAGTGATTCAATCGGCAGTGATTCAGCCGGCCCGTTTTGGGGGCGCGGAGCGCGTGGCAGCAAGAGTGCGATTTCGATCCGTCGGAGTTCCGACGGATTTTCAACAAACATTTCCACCGCCGGTTGCGGAAAGATCGATAGCCCTGCGGTAATCAGTACGTCGTGTTTTGGGGTCTGGTATTGCAAGATTTTCAGGATCGGAAAATGTTGGCCGGGAACTTCTCTTTCGATTCTTTGTTCCGGTGTCGCAGAAAAACGTTGGTCGTGGCTGGCGATGATCGCCGGGAGACGAGCTTCCCACGGGGGTTGCGGGGCGGCGGTGGGAGTCGCCTGCCACGAATCCCAAAATTGCCGTGCGTTTTCGATCCGTTTCATTAACCGCGGATTGTCCGGCAGTGGCCAACAAACATCGGTTTCGTTTGCGCAGTTGGATGCGTAACCATGAAACCCGTCGATCCCACTCCAGGGCGGTATGACGGCGATGATGGTTTCGGTTTGATCCTCCTGAGATTGCTCAATCAGGGCCGCCCCGGTGCCCTCTTCCAGCCAGACGATTTTCAGCGTGTCAGCCGTTGGCAGGTGTTGAAGTTCGGGATCGATGCAATCGTGACGCGGCAGCATCGTCGCGATACCGGCTTGCATTTCGTCGATGTTGATGACATGAGGCCCTTTTTCAAGGTTCCGCACCCAACAGGCGCGCATCCCAAATCGCCCCGACCGTTCGCGCGACGCTGGGTTCTCGTTAAGGTAAAAATAAACCGCGCGCGAGTCGTGTTCGACAATCGCGTCCACACTGCCGTAGGGAGAGGTTTCAAAAACGATCGAATGAATAGCGCGTTGGACAGACAAAGAGGGCTCGGGGGATTAGCGGTTTATGAATTCAGAAACTTAGTCAACCTGTTTATAGTCATTAAAACCAGAATGTGCCAATCGTCATGGCGCTTCTCGGATTTTAATGGCAAGCTTCACTATCGTCGTGGGACGGGCCCGAATTCCCATTACATTTCTTGGAGAATTTACCGGAGAAAAGGCAAGCTTTAGGCGTACAGGATGCCACAACGTCCCGAAAAGAACCAACGTCATCGTGTTGCTTTACTGCGGTCGCGGTGCCAACGGGTAGGCGAAATTGTTTCAGTAGGCGAAAATAACGTGCCCTTGGGCCGGCCTAGTCCTTTGTCAAAGCTTAATTTTTGGATGAGCCGTTTTGGCGATCGCCACCGTTGAACACGCAATAATCGTGGCGATCGCCAAAACGGCTCATGTTGCCAAGCCCCACTTTTAGCTTTGACAAAGCGCTAGGTACCTAGAGGTTTTGCAGCGCTGCGACCGGCAATCAGAAACTACGCGCTCTCGTGACTGCCGGGTGGGTGAAGGTGCGTCCGATCAGACTGCGATTAAAAAAACTCAGCCCCGTCAAAAACTCAGCCACCGTTTCAAAATTGATTGATAAAACTAACTCCGCCAAACCGAATGTCGTTCCCGAAGCAAAACCTGCGCCCGTCGGGGCGGTTGACGCCAAGGGCTCGGCGATCGAGGCGCACTTACTTCGTAAAACTTATCGTTCAGGGATGTTGTTCGGGGAAAAATTCGAAGCCCTCAAAGGCGTGACTTTTGAAGTTCGACGGGGCGAAGTGTTTGGATTGCTAGGTCCCAATGGGGCCGGCAAGACGACCTTTGTGAAAATCCTTTTGGGCATCATCAGCAAAACATCTGGGGCGGCGAAGCTGATGGGGCACCCCGCGGGTAGCATCGCGGGACGCAGTCACGTGGGATACCTGCCGGAACATCTTCGTATCAGTCCTCATTTGACGGCGCTGACGGCGTTGGAGCTGTATGGCAATCTTAGTAACGTGCCCAATGGCGTGATCCGTGAAAAACAGGACACGCTGTTGTCCTTGGTCGGACTGAAGGGACGGGAAAAAGAGTCCGTCAAAAATTTTTCTAAAGGCATGCTCCAACGATTAGGTTTGGCTCAAGCGTTGCTGCATGATCCGGAACTGTTAATGTTGGATGAACCAACCGATGGTTTGGACCCGCGCGCCCGCGCTGAGATGCGGGAGATCATCGCACGATTACGGGAATCAGGGGTTACGATTTTTCTCAACAGCCATCTCCTCCAAGAGGTCGAAATGATTTGCGATTCGGTCGCGATTCTTGACCGCGGTGTGCTGCGGTTCTGTGGCGATGTTGCCACGATCGGTGATGCCGTGGCGGGGGCAGGCAGTTCCATTATCGCTGATATCGAACTTAGCGGTGAACTCGATGATCTGCCCGTAATCGCTAACAGTGTCGGCGAACAGTCCGGTAAGAGTATCTCCTTGGAGGTGACCCGCCAAACGTCTCCCAAAAACCAGACCTGTCGCATTGAATTTGCAAACCAAAGTCAAGTCGACCAATTCGTCGACCGCTTGCGCAGTAAGAACATCAGTGTTGTGCGGTTGGTTCCTCAGAAACTGAACCTCGAAGACGTCTTCTTAAAATTGATCGGGGAGTAGAGTATGCGGCCGTATTTTGCCATTATCAAAGACTCCTTTCGCGCCGCTTGGGCGTCTAAGGTGCTGTATGTGTTGTTGGGGTTGATTACGCTGCTGTTGATGGCCGTGGCGCCGTTGCATTATCGCGAATCGGTGGACTGGAAACTAATTCCGTCCAACTACATTCAACAATTTGGTTCAATCAACCAGCGTTTGTTCGACGGCAACGACGGGCAGGAGTCGTTGATGGTTCGGGTCAGGGAGGAGCTTCCGCAAGGACTTCGTGAAGATCTGGCATCCTTTGATCCGTCCGGTGGTAAACGTAACAACCCAACGAAGCGCAGTTTAGAGGTGTTCCGCGAACTGATCGGCGAGCTTAATAACATCATCGCGCAGCCTGATTTCTTCGCCGGTGTCGATCTTAGCGTTTTGAAATTGAATGAAAAACCGCAACCCGACAAAAATGTAACCAGCCGCAATAGGGATGCTCAGCGGCGCTTCAACCGCATCGTCATCGCTAAATTATTTGAACCCTTTATTGATCGTGGCGATACGACATCCATGACGGCTTATTACGGGCCATGGGGTTTAGAGTTTCTTGATAGTTTTGCCGCCAGTAAATCCCAATTCGCATCGGGGATCGCGGCATATATTCCCGGTGTCTTGGATAAGTTCGTGTTGTCCATTGGGCTGGCTGTGGCGATCGTTGTTACCGCCAGCGTGATTCCGGAAACCTTTGAACCGGGGGCACTAAATTTGTTGTTAAGTAAACCCGTTTCGCGTTGGGGACTGTTTTTGGCAAAGTTTCTTGGTGGTTGCGTGTTTATTTCGATTTGTGCGACGTACTTGTTCACTGGCGTTTGGTTGTGGTTGGGATTGGCGTTGGGGGTTTGGGAGAATGCAATCCTGTTCAGCATCGTGCTGTACATTGTCGTTTTCGGAATCTACTTTTCGGTGTCGGCTTTGGTGGGGTTGGTTTATCGCAGCACGATTTTGGCAATCATGGTGACGTTGCTGTTCTGGGGAGCCTGTTTTTTGGTCGGGACAACCTATGGTTTTTTAGATACTCGATTACAGAACACACGGATCGTGAAATTGGCGAAATCGGGTAAAACGATCGCCGTACTGGATCGGATGTCGCAGTTAACTTACTGGGACGGGCGCAGTCGGCGATGGTCTTCTCCCTATCCTCATGAACAACAACAGGACCAGCGGCCGATGTCCGCTGCGTCTTGGTTGGGAGGACTGGAAGAGTTCCCGCTTCCTTTTGGCCCCTTAGTCAACCCTGCCGACGGGCGGTTGGTGGCGGGGCAAACGTCGATGACCAATATGCTTTCCTTTGGTCAACAAGAATTGTTGGTGTCTTCACCGGGGGGCGGGCCACTAACGAAGGAAGGCAATTTTCCACGCGGTACGGTCGATTTCCTGCAAGGTGCCGAGGGGTTAATCGCTGTGACGGGGGAAGGAAAATTCTTTCGATTTGGGCGCCAACAGAACACTGAAAAAACGCCAGCTGCGCCGAGAGGCAATCAACGTTTTGTTGAATTGGGGCCTGACAAATTCGTGCCCGTTGCCGCCCGTGGGGTCTGTGCGATCAACCAAAATACAAACGAAATCGCCGTTTATGGTAATCGAATCCTTTCTGTGTTTCGCGCCAACAAAGATGGCCGATACCGATACGACCGTTCGATCGAAATTGAGACCGACGCACCAGACTCAATGAGCGCACTGTTAGCCTTCGCTGATGATACGGTTATGCTGGCACTGGGGAACGGCCAGATCATCACGCTTAATGCGAAAACGCTGGAAGAATTATTCGGGTATCGCCCCGAAGTTCATCACGCCGTCGAACAGGTCGTGGCCAGCGGCGATGGCCGTTGGTTTTTCGTGCTGTACCGCAATGGGAAAGTTTGGGCATTAGATACCCAATCACCGGCTGAAATGAAGCTGGCTGATTTTGTAGGGCAGGGCAGTATTTCGGGGATCGGTATCGCTGGTGATCAAGAAATTTTGGTGGCCAACCGAGGCAATTGGGTGACACGCTACGCCCAGGAAAACTTTGAAGCGCTAGAGTACGCGCGGCCCGAAGACGGAAGAGTTGAACAGTTCTACTATTGGCTGATTCAACCGTTGTACTCCGTCTGGCCCAAACCAGGAGAATTTTACAAAGTGGTGGCGTGGTTGGCTAACGGGGAGGATCCGTCCTCGGCCAACGAAGTCGACCTGCGATTGAAACCAAGATACCGTAACCCATGGGCCCCGCTGACCAGTGGGCTGGTGTTTATGGCGGTGATGATCGGGCTGTCGTGCGTTTACTTTTGCCGCAAGGATTATTGAGGATTGGGATTTCGTATTGCTTAAGACGGGCGACCATAGCGGGCGACTTTGGGTGGCATTGGGTTTTGGGGCTTCCGGGGCTTCCCGAAACTTTGTGGCACCGGGTGCGCACAAAAATTGCCTTTTCCCTTTGAATGTAATGAAATTCGCCCGAATTCCCTTGAACACAGGCATCGGAAATTCTGGCCAATCTCACGACGATTTCGAAGCTTGCCACTATAAGTCTGGGAAGAGGCGGGGGTTAACCGCCGGTCGCCGGGCTGCCGTTTTTTGCGATTTCCAACCAGTCAACTGCTTCGGTAAACTCCGCCGCGCGGTGCTTCACATGAGCCAGCATCGGTACCGGTGTGCGGTCGATGATCTGTTGCCGGTTGGATGCAACGCTGGGATCGTGATTCGTTGCCGGATCGGAGAGGTCGTTTAACACAATGCCCGCGACATGCAGACCACCACCTGCACCGTTGGCTGTTATAAGTGTTTGCAAGGTCTGATTGATCGCACCGATGATGTTGGGGGTGACGATGATCACCGGGTATCCGAATTCTATTGCGAGATCGACGAAGTACTCTTTCTCGTTAAGCGGGGTCATCAATCCACCGGCCCCTTCGACGATCACGATATCACAGTGATCCTTCCAAACTGAAAGTCCAGTGGTGATGGTTTCCCGGTCCAATGTTTTGCCTTCTTGGAGTGCGGATAAGTGGGGAGTTATTGGCGCGGCGAAACGTTGTGGGCACACCGCCTCCAAGTTCAGCGGTTTGCCCGCTGCTTCCCACAAATACACTGCGTCAGACGATATCAAAGTGTTGTCCTGAACCACGCATCCGCTGGCAACCGGTTTGTAAACGCCAACGCGGAGTCCTGATCGGTGGAGCTGTTTGGCAATCAAGGCGCTGACGTAGGTCTTGCCCGCATCGGTGTTGGTGCCCGCGATAAACAACCCAACTGGCGGATGTTGGAACATTTTTTGCTGCCGCCTTTCTTGATTTGTCGTTGTTCAAGTAAACTGTCTAAAATTTTTGTGTTCTCAATGCTTGATCGCGGTACGGTTTTGGGAACGTGCAAAAATTAGGAATCACATTTCGCACGGTCCGGGCCATACCACAGTTGGCTCGTTCCCGTTTATCATCGTCCTTAGTGGGCTGCTTTGATGTCACACAATACGAAAGTCGCCGCGGTTCAAATGGCGTGCGGCCCTGATGTTCTAACCAACGTCGAACAGGCTTGTGCGGCGATTGATTTGGCGGCCCAAACAGGCGTTAAATTAGTCTGCTTGCAGGAACTGTTCAACAGTCTTTACTTTTGTCAGTCCGAAGATCATGACCAATTCCAGATTGCCGAACCGCTTAACGGCCCTACGCTATCGCGCGTCCGTCAGGCGGCACGGGACGCACAAGTGGTCGTTGTGGCTGGCATTTTCGAACGCCGGTCGGCGGGGTTGTTTCATAACACCGCCGTCGTCATTGAGACCGATGGCGAAGTCGTGGGGACCTACCGAAAGATGCACATTCCCGACGACCCATTCTTTTATGAAAAATTTTATTTCACGCCCGGCGACTTAGGGTTTCAAAGCTTCCAAACGTCGGTCGGCAAAGTCGGCGTTTGTATTTGCTGGGATCAATGGTTTCCCGAAGCGGCTCGATTGACGGCGCTATCGGGGGCTGATTTTCTGGTGTACCCTACCGCGATCGGCTGGCAGGCCCCCGAAAAAGCGCAGTACGGCGAAGCTCAGCGAAATGCTTGGCAAACGATGATGCGGTCTCACGCTATCGCAAATGGTATTTTCGTCATCGCGCCCAACCGAATCGGCGTGGAAGACAATATCGAATTCTGGGGATCGTCATTTATTGCCGACCCCTACGGAGAACTGCTGGCTGTTGGAAGCGATCAAGAAGCCCAAACGGTGGTCGCGGATTGCGATATGAGCTTGATCGAAACAGCGCGGACGCACTGGCCTTTTTTGAGGGACCGCAGGATTGATGCTTACAGCGACCTTACCAAACGATTTATTGACTGATGAACGAGCTGCAATTCCAGATGCCCGCCGAGTGGGCGCCCCACGCCGCGACGTGGCTCAGTTGGCCTCATAACGCTGATACATGGCCCCAAAATTTAGAGCTTGCCCAAGGCGAATTCCTGCAGTTCGTAGAAACCGTCGCGCGCTTCGAACCGGTGAACGTATTGATTGGCAAGATTCAACCGGATGAATTAAAGTTTAAATCCCCTAACATTCATCTGGTTCCTATCGCAACCAACGATGCTTGGGCGCGCGATTACGCACCTACTTTTGTCAAAACAAGCGATGGCATACTCAAGTCGATCGACTGGTTTTATAACGCTTGGGGGGGGAAGTACCCGCCGTTCGATTTAGACCAAAAAGTTGCTGAAAAGGTCGCCAATTGTTTACAAATTGAAAACGAAAAAATTGATTTCTGTTTAGAAGGCGGAGCGCTGGAGATCAATGGCCGAGGCACCTTAATCACGACGCGCTCTTGCGCGTTGGCTAAAAACCGAAACCCTAACGTCACCGAGCAAGACGCTGAAGCGATTTTTCGTCGAAGTCTTGGCGCTGAGGATATCATCTGGTTGCCCGGGGATGCTATCGAGGGCGACGACACTGACGGGCACATCGATCAACTGGCGCGGTTTACCGATGACACGACCGTTGTTCATGCTTGGACAGTCGACCCGCACGATCCAAGGCGAACCGCGATAGCACAAAACATCGACGTACTGAAAACCGAAATGGCGGCGGTAAATTCCGATTTCCGATTTGTGCCGCTGCCAATCCCTGACCCGATTCAGTATTGCGATTTAATTATTCCGGCCAGCTACTGCAATTTTCTGATTGTAAACGGTGCGGTGATAGTGCCGCAATTTGATCAATCCGAACCTGATGCGAACGCCGTCAAGGTGCTGTCATCGTGTTTTCCTGACCGGACCATCGTTCCGCTGCCTTCGAAAAATTTGACGGTGGGGTTGGGGGCGTTTCACTGCCTCTCCCAGCAACAGCCAGCCGTTAAGAAACGCTGGTGACTTTGGTAACGCTGGTGGCTTTGGTGAGGCTGGGGGCTTGGCACTGCTTCTGCCGCCATGATGTTTTTTGGGGGGAAGGTGGCCGCATTCAGGAAACGCTTTTTTTAAAAAAATGGCCGCGCGGTAAGGAATCATCGCACTCCAAATGTTGGAAATTTGGAGTGCGGTTCTGCTGTACAAGGTTGGAATACTTCTTTCCATATCAATGGACCGGGAACTGTGACGGTTATGCTGAGGCGAGGCGTCTGTAAAGCCGTTGTGTGTTGGTCGCAGCGGTCGGGACGATAACTAAAGATGATGTGGTTGCAATTCTTGTAACGAATATGCTCCTAGGCCGTTTGGAGGTTGATGCTGTCGCAAACCCCGAGACGAAGCCTTCCATCATCTTCAAAACAGCCGCCATACGCCCCGTTGAACTCAATCATGTAAACGTTGTCCCAGCGCTCTTATGAAATGACTCAGACTCTTAACGGCCGGTCTTTTTGTATGATCGAAATGGTTTGTCAAAACGGTCATCGTTGTGTGTTTGCATGGTGGCGTGATGACGACAGGTTGCCGTGCTCCGTTTGGCCAAGATTCAAGCCGCACAATTTTTCCGGTGTCCCAAAACCGTCCTCAGGTGCGACCGAACATCCCTCCAATTCCTCCGGCGGCCGAACTCAACGTGGCTGGTTTGCTTGCGCGTTCACCTGAAAGAGTATCTCAGGTTGCCTGTCAAGAGGAAATTGCGTCTTCTGCGGATACGCGGATACCGATGCAAACTTAAGCACCCTTGAATTTGCCTTTCGAGGATCTGCCGGAGGGGGACGATGCGAATGGCGACGGGCGGGTTTTGCCGACCGACGGCGGAAAATTAGCGCTCGACACGGTGTTGAGTTCGACCTTGAATTTTATTCTGAAATCGCTTCGGTGCGACAGGAATTGCTGATTGCTGAGGGCCAACTGGTTGGGGCCGAGGGCGCGTTTGACACCAAACTGAAAACGCCTAGTGAAAACACGCCTGTCGGATTTAACGAAAACTACCGCAGCCAGTTCGGGGGCGAACGTCCGACGTTTAACGACGGTTCATTGTTTGCTGGTTACCGTTTTGGGCGGGGAGACATCGGACCTTGGTACCTTGAACGCACTAAGGCGCAGCTAAAGTTTTCGATCTGCTGTTTGCAGTAAAAGCAATCTCGCGTGCGGTGGTAAAAGAAACGCTCAAACCCACCGGCCGAAACGAAATTCACCGTCTGTGCCGTTTTGATAACCTTTTAGATGGCCGTTTCGTCCGGCGCTTTGTGCGACCTGATTTTGACATGCGATTTGTAGAAGATTACCCCGGCGGCCACGTCAACGGACGACCGGCCAAGATATGCAGATGCAGGTGGTCGACTGATTGCCCGCCATCGAGGCCGCAATTCGCCACCACACGGTAGCCGTTGCTGATTCCTAATTTCTCCGCAACCTTGTTCACGGTCAGCAGCAAATGGCCGGCCAGCGCTTCGTCCTGTGCCGTTAGATCCGCGACATTGACGACTTCCTTTTTCGGAATCAGCAGTACGTGGATTGGAGCTTGTGGAGAAACATCATGGAATGCCAAACATAAATCGTCTTCATAGACCACGTTGGCCTTGATGTCGCCGTCAATGATTTTTTTAAAGATCGTTTTTGCGCTCACTTTAGGATCCTTTACCGGTAGGCTGAATTACGATTGCTTCGTCGGCGATCATTTGAATGATTCCGCCCCGCACTGCGCAACCGATGTTGCCTTGGGTATTGATTAACACGCTTTCTACCGGATCGTTTACACTCTGTCCCATTTGGTTGACCACTTCGCCGGCGGCAATTTGAGCGTTCAGCGACGCGATTTGTTCCTGCGAAGCGATGGTTAAATTAGATTTCGTAACAGGGCAACGCAACATATCGAGAGTCGTTTGGGAAAATTGAGCCATGGTGCATTCAAGTCCAGATGGGGGATTGTGTTTGTGGGGTTGTCACGTTCGTCGTGCTTTTATTCATCGTGCGATTCGTTAGGCCCTTTCCGCATTTCAGTAGCAAACTTCGAGATCGTCGTGGGTTTGGCCAGAATTCCCGCAGGCTGTGTTTAAGGAAATTCGGGCGAGTCCCAGTACATCATTCATTAACAAATGCATTCGTCGCGCGCTCTCGGTGCCACGAGGTTCCGGGACGAACTCAGTCGTTATAACATAATTGTTCCTGCGGGCCGATGGTCGGAGACCCGTCGGGCTTTGATTCGAATGTAGGGCGCGATGAATTCGCAGCGGTGGGCGAAGGAATCAATGGGGCTGTCGGCTTTGGCGTGCAGGGGTTCGGTGACGTCTTCGATGACCATGCCAGATCGGCACATCATGCCCAGTATTTCTTCCCAGCGATGCACGTATTCGATGGTGCCCTGTTCACGGACTAAATTCGGTAGGTGGGATTGTGGGAGTGGTTTTTTTCCATAGTACCGGTGGCGGATTTTGTATTCGCCCATTTGCGACTGCGGATCAGATTGAAGGCTGGCCGGTTGCTTATGTTGGCTGATATAGACACCCCCACCGACCAAGACGCGCGCCACCTGTTGATAGACCAGGCCGATGTCAGGAACGTAACAGGTGCTGACAGGATGGATGACGATATCAAACGAAGCCGCCGCCAGCATCGACAAATCATCCATCGAAGCTTCCATCGTTGTCAGTTTCAGGCTTCTCTGTTGAGCCACTTTTCGGTCGAGCTTGAGCATCGCTGGGCTGATGTCGACGACGGTCACGATGGCTCCAGCGGCAGCGTAGATCGGCCCCTGCCTGCCTCCTCCGGCGGCCAAACATAAAGTCCGTTTGCCGACGATCGAATCGCCCAGCCACCCTGGTCCATCGACCGATTTTAGTGGATTGATGAAATCGACATCGCGAGCCGGTTTGGCCAAACGGTCTTGCGTTTGAGCCAACCGATCCCAAGCGGCTTTGTTGTGCCAGTGATCCATTGGGCGACTGTGCGTCTGGTTAAGTCAGGAGTTGTCTTTGCGTCGCAGGTCTACCCAGCGGCGGCGAAACGACGATAATACTACCTTATCCTTTCCTGTTGAACCAATGATTTTCATGTCTACATTATCTCCCATCACCAGCTTTCAGACGGAGCGCACCGTCCGCATGGTCGACACTGACTTGTCGGGCAGGGTCCACATCAGCGCGCTGATTCGGATGATGGAGGAAACGGAGTACGCTTTCCTGCGCAGCCGCGGGCTTTCTGTGGTGTTGAGCGATGAGAAGGGAGTTTTGGGGTTTCCGAGACTTTCAGCGTCAGTAGGTGTCCACCATTTCGCGGGTTTTGATGATCAGCTATTGGTCAAGTTAAATTTAATGGAAATTGACGGGAAACAAATCGAGTACTGGTTTGAACTCACGTCTCTGACGGGCCACATCGTTGCTAATGGCCAATTTAACGTCGCTTGCTGCCGGTTCCCGCACGGCAAACCGCCTTACGCAATTTTGACTCCGGCACACGTCGTGGAAGCACTCACCTTTTAAATAATTGTTGGAAAAATGCAGAATAAAAAATTCGATGCCCTGATCATTATTTCGTTCGGCGGCCCCGAAGGCCAAGACGACGTCATGCCATTTCTAGAAAACGTCCTGCGTGGCAAAAACGTGCCGCGCGAACGGATGCTGGAAGTTTCTGAACACTACAAACACTTCGGCGGAGTCAGCCCAATCAACGAACAGAATCGTGAATTGATCGCGGCGATAAAAAAAGAGTTGGCCGATCACCAGATCGATCTGCCGGTGTACTGGGGCAATCGCAATTGGCATCCGATGATTCCCGACTCGTTAGAAGAAATGAAACGTGATGGCGTGCAATGCGCTTTAGCATTCTTCACTTCAGCGTACAGTTGCTACTCCGGCTGCCGGCAGTACCGTGAAAACATCATGGTGGCGCAAGATCAAATAGGGCCAGGGTCTCCAGAAGTTCATAAGTTGCGGATGTTTTTCAATCATCCTTTATACACCGCCGCTACGGTCGATCGAGTAAGAGATGCATTTGAAGAAATTCCGGCAGAACGCAGGTCTAAAACGCGGTTCATCTTTACCGCACATAGTATTCCGATGTCGATGGCCGATAATTGCAAGTACTCTACTCAACTGAACGAAGCGTGTCGGTTGGTCATGGAGAAGATCGGCGACAACGAATGGGATCTTGTCTATCAAAGCCGCTCTGGCCCGCCGAACCAACCTTGGTTGGAGCCCGATATTTGCGACCACCTTGAAACGATCAAGGCGACAACTGACGTGCAAGACGTTGTCATTATGCCGATCGGTTTTGTGTCCGATCACATGGAAGTGCTGTTCGATCTGGACACCGAAGCCAAAGAGAAGTGCGAAGAGATCGGGCTGAATATGCAACGAGCAAAAACGGTTGGCGTGCATCCGGAATTTATCGCAATGATTCGTGAATTGATTTTGGAACGTACCGATGGGGCGGAAAAACGAGCCATCGGTTTGATGCCGCCTAACCATGACGTGTGCCCCAAGGATTGCTGCACCTACGATCCTCCCAAACGGCCCACCCGACCGGTGTCGGCAAAGTCATGAAGACGCAGTCTTGAGGACGAATAGCGACGGTTAAGGAATACGGGCAAGACATTTAGGGATTGGGGCGACCGCTCGTTTATGCCCCAGTTTTGTTTATGCCCCAGTTTTGTTTATGGCTGAGTTGTCATGTTTAGCCAGCAGGCGTACGTGTTTTATGGTTTAACGTCCGCAAACCGCGCGCGGTTGTCGGCCAACGGTAATTGCGAAAGTAAATCGTTGGCTTGGAAACTCCGCAGCTATCAATCCCGCGACCCTATGGGCCATGGGCTTTGATTGGGGGAGGCGCGGTGATACCGAATTTAGGATCTTCCTTCGGCCAGCCATTGGTCGGTGCCTTCGGGTTCGACCGCGCGGCAGGTTTCCTCTAATTGATTGGCGATGTCGTTGAGGTCGGCCTTCCACGTTTCGTATTCCACGTCCGGTGGGCAAAGTTCAACCATTTCATCCAACAATAGAACCAAACGCAGCAAATGCCGGAACAAAATGCCTTCCTGTTTCTGCAGTTTGTTGGAGGTGATGTATTTGTTGAAATCAGTGCCGTATTGAAGCACTTCGCCGGCCACCCACACCGGCGTAATTCGTAAATCCTGAACCGCAGGGAAATCGTACTGGAACAGCCGCTGAAGTTTGTGTGGCAAAGTCAAAACGGGGACGTAATCGTCGTAGTATCCGCGCTGTTTCTCGTCGTCCTGATCAGGGTCGGTGTAACCAAATTCGTCAGCGGTGGCTAGACCGAGTTTCAATAACTGTGGGTCTAAACGCTCAGTAGCCAGCGGACCGGGAGGCAGTTCATCAGGCTTCGGGATGCGGATTGCTTTGCCCAGGGAACGAGAAAGTTCTAACAAACTTTCCAACGCCATCACGCGCTCATTGCGATCTGCGATGCCCAAGTGTTTGGTTAAAAACACCGCGTACAGCGGATGTACACCCCGCAATAATAACAGGTCTTGCATCTTTTCGGTTGGCGTGGCGGTGTCCGGGCGGTAATCGGGTTCATCGCTGGGGATCGCTGCCGCCGTTTTCTTCTGGTGGTGGGCGTCTTCTGGGGCGTGGGCATCGGGGGAGGGTTGATCAGATTTTCGTTGGCCCAGGTCCAGCATCATCGCCAACGAAGCGGCGCCTTCAGATTCCGCATCGACAATCGGCTGTTGATCGTCGAAGGTCGAATCGTCGGAGTCTATATCGTCTGCATCGGGTTGATCGGATCCCAGCATCGAAGCCGGAGGTTTAGGTTCAAGCGTCACATAGCCGCCCCGCCACAGGGTGATTAACTGCCGATTGAGATCCTTTTGAGCCAGTTCTTTTTTTCGCGCGTCGAGCAATCGTTTGCTGACCAGCGTGCGGATTTTTTGCACGTCGTCAGAAATGTTGAGCATATACACCAGCAGTCGCCACGGCAGCGGTCCCCGGCTTTCGAGATCCGCTGAAGGCGCCGCGACCAATTGTTCGAACTGGGTTTGACTCCAGTATTGTTGGTCTTCCCGGCGTTTGGGGCGTTTTTTCTTTAACGCCTTCTTCGCCTTTCTCAAACCCGGATCTTTGGTGTCTTCGGGAATGGAGTCATATTTTTCTTTCCAGCGCGCGATCTTCACATCGTCTTCGTGGGGCAGCACGTACACGTAGCCGTGGTCGTCAAATTGAGGTCGTCCAGCGCGGCCGAAAATCTGATGGGCGCCCGCAGCGGCCATTAACTTCTTCTTCCCCGGCGGGCCTTTGAGAATGGTTGGCAGCACGACACTACGAGCCGGAAGATTGATGCCTGCAGCCAGTGTTTCGGTACAGACGCAGATGCTGAGCAGTTTTTCTTGAAACAGCAGTTCCACGATGCGACGGTATTTGGGCAGCACCCCGGCATGGTGAACGCCGATGCCGCGCGTGAGAAGCTGTTTCATCTTTGGCCCCGCGCCTTGGCTCCAGTCGTAGTCATCTAAGCGCGCACTGAGCGCTTTTTGTTGGTCCTTGGCGACGCACTTTTTCCCCTTGAGCATTTCCGCATACGTCCAACACATTTCGCGGTTGAAGCAAAACAGTAGGGCAGGGGTGCGCCGCGTTTCGTCGTCGTTGGTGACCATTTTCTCCATGTGTTCGGGCAGTAAATCATCGTCGATCCAATTGAACTGCAGCGGAACTTTGCGCTCTTTACCTTCGATCAATTTCAAATTGCGTTGGTGCACATGATTCAACCAACGCAAAAAATCCATGCTGTTGCCCACCGTTGCCGATAGCAGCATCGTTTTGACATGGGCCGGCAGCAACGCCAGCCCGAACTCCCAAACGATACCGCGTTCAGGCAGATTGAAGCTGTGAAATTCGTCCATCACGACCGCCCAAACGTCATCGAAAGCGAAGGCTTCATCGTCCAACAACCGGTTAAGCAAAATCTCAGCCACGACGACTAAAATTTTCGCCTGAGGGTTTACTTTCTTGTTGCCGGTCACCAGTCCAACTTCGTCGGCTGAAAATCCCCAACGCACAACGGTCTCTTGTATTTCACGAAACTTTTGATCGGTCAGCGCGATCAGCGGGGTGGTGTAATAGGCTTTTTTTCCTAACTTCAGGGCTTCGAACAGCGCCGCTTCGGCGATCAACGTTTTCCCCGTCCCGGTCGGAGCACAAACCAGCACGCCTTGGTCTTCGGTGAAGTAAGACAAAAGCGCTTCTTCCTGCACCGGATACGGATCAAAGGGCAGCGAATCAAAGTAGGCGTCTGCGATTTCGTCGCGCCGCTGCTGGGGAACAGGTTCATCGTTGGGCTGAGTGTTTGCGGTCACTGGTGGTGCATGTGGGTAAGCCAAGGGATGTGATGTTCTGTATTTTGACGCAAAATGTGTTTTCAAAGTAGCCCCATTGGTTGGTGGGGGGAGTCGCGTTTTGCAGTCAGGCGACCCGTTTGGTTTCGTTCGATCGGCTGAGCCTGTGTTTTCTTTTCTCTAGGAATCAGCCAAAGAGGATGTGCCGACGATCGTGAGACCATTTTTAGTTTAATTCTCATTCATGGTTTAGCTCATGGTTTAGCACTTTCCTTCTGTGCGGTAACGCTGAGAATTCTTTTTGACAGGATTGGGGTATTCAAAGGTTTTGTAGACGACGATAGATTTTGTTCTTCGGTGAAACAGAAACTGGCTTTACGGAGACGCAGGGCTGAGTTCGTATTGGCTCTTGCCCGTCTCAGCGGCCACCCAAATCGAAAAGGCGATCATCCTCCCGGATGGCAAAAATTATGGAAGGGCTGGCACGAGCTGCCCGTCGTGATCGCTGGCGCGAGATTCGCCAAAGAAATCAAAAGATGTGGGGAAACCTAAGCGCTAGCCAGTGAACGTTTCTGCGAAAGACGGACTTTGGGAACTCCATTCTAACGGAACTCCATTTTAACCTATGTGTTCCAAGGAATGACGTAATCTAGCGTTTGCATCTGTTCACCGCAAATTGTTTCAAACTGTTGACGCTGTTGTGGATTCCAATCAGACCAGCGCTGGCGTTTGGAAAGAAAGTAGTGCGTTTTTTCTGTGTCCGAAGAATGAATGAATGCATCAGATGCGATCGTTTGGCCGCTTGGCGTAGGATGGCGCAAGGTGCCTGCAATATGGTTGAAGGGCAATTCCGAATAGGAAATACCTGCCCACTGATACAGCGCTTTTAGCTCGGGCTGGAATAAATCGGTTTGGTAGAACCATTCGTGCCGCACCAAACGAAAACGATCTGGCTGCGAGGCTCCCCAACGAATCACGCCGAGGCTCCGGTTCCAAACCTCGCAATGTGTTTCAAAGGATTGGCTGGCAAACGAAGGGTGCCGCATACGAGACGAAATCACTTCGATCCCATTTCTGACCAAGCATAAAACCTTGCAACCGGGAAAAACAGCGCCCAAGTAATCAAGCTGGTTTCCCTCAAAGTTGATGGCTGCCATTTTACACGGGCGCGTTTTCAACACGGCATCCGGCCAAAGCAGCGCCTTCAACGCGTCACGGAAGATGTGGTCATACTCTTTTTGAGAGACCACCATGGCGAATTTGCGAGACGTAAGAGTGCAGTTGTGATATGCCACCTTTAATAGGTCTTGGACGATGTTGTTTTCTTTTCCGTTGTAGTAAATATCCGGATGCTGGCCCAAACCTGTTCTTAAAACGGTCGTGCCACTGCGTCCAACTCCTGTCAGAAAGAGAAATTTGTCCATGATTTCCGAGCTGATCTGTTCCGTGTAATTTGCACCGTGTTCGCCGTATTGTCGACGGCGCGCGATCGACAATAGCGAAACAGACGGGCCAACAATAGAGAGAATCAGTCGCTCGTTGCGGCAACGGGGCCAACAGTCGAGTGTCGTCAAATTTGTTTTTTTCAAAAACGTTGGCACCGGGGAGTCTATTGTAGGTTCTGCTCCCAACCGCAAAACAACCACTGGCCCCTTCCGGTTCGCCGATTCGCCGTGTTGGCTGTCCTGCGCTTTGCTGGAAGTTGAGAAAGGGGGCCAGGGTCTTGGGCGACAAAGGGCCTTGTTTCCTAACGCCCCACGGATAAAGGCATTCCGAGCATGACAAACATGTTCAGGATTTTGCATCGGAAATCAGTTTCAGTTTTCTGATTTTCCTGTTTTTCGAGCGATCACCGAAGGCGCCTTTGAGTCGCGACATTGCGGTTTCATCGTTGGAGCGTCGATGATAACCAACCTGCTCCTTCCGCGCTTTGCGACCGTCGCGGCGAATGTGTCGAACGCTTTGGTCGCGCGGCAATGGCAATGGCTCTGCGTTGCAACTGGCGTGCTGTTTGATCAACGAGCCACGGCGAGGTGGAATGAGCGCGTCGACTACTTGCTATTGTAATCGGTCGTGAATGTCCCAACTGTCCCAATTGTGGTAAGCACCATCGCCGTAGGGTGTGTCGATCTCGCAACCCGATTGCTTCACCAGATCCAAAGCTGGCGCGCTGTCATGAACATCATTGCCGGTGAGGACTTCAGCAACACTTCAATGGCTGCGTCGCTATAAACAAAGGGCCGTCCAACTTCGAAGCCCTTGTTTGCGTGCTTCCAATTGGCAGGCACTTCTTATGAAAACCAGAATGTGGTGTCGCCTCGATTAACAAGCGACTTGTTGTAAGCTGACCAGTTGGTGACTTGGTAGCTGGTTTTTTGACGGCTCTTTTTCGCCATGATACGCTCCTTCTTGCGGGGCAAATCCTTCAGACCGCGCTAATACGCAAAGAGCTTCACTTTTGTTCGACAAGGCCATTTAACGCAAGTGAATCGCTGGCTTAAAAAAAAGCTCGAACTTACAAAGTTCGAGATCTTTGGAGTGTGTAGCGAACAACACGCAACTTCAGTGCTCGATTTTCAGTGTATTGTACAACACTAAGGGGAACATCGTTATTGCGTCCAATGCCTCCGGGCGTCACAATGACACTTGAACATAGATTCATGTATCTTGGCAATTTCGAGACTCCAATGACTGCAGTGGAAATAAATCGGTCAATTGACTGTGCAACTTTCTTGAAGGTGCTGGCCGATCAAACCCGTTTAGCAGTCATTAGGTTGTTAATCCGTCGGTCGCTGACCGTTGGCGAGCTTAACCAATCACTCGATATTGAACAAACCCTGCTATCTCATCACTTGCGTGTCTTACGGGATGCGGGGGTTGTCGAACATCAGCGCGAAGGTCGTTCGATACGCTATTCGATTGCTGCGGCAGTTAAATCGGCGGGGCGCGGTGCGGCGGTTGACTTGGGCTGTTGCCAGATTTTATTCGACGAAAAAGGAAAATCGTAATGAACCTGAAGGGCTCCCCGTTTCTGTTTTTATCCACCCTTTCACTGCTGATAGCGGTTGTCGGAGGTTGTTCAGAGGGAACCGGCGTTGGCATCGCGGGATCGGGCAACGTCCGTCGTTCAAGCGTCGACGGAGTTAGTTCTCAACCGACACGCAGGAAACTCGTGTTGACCGGAAGCAGCACCGTAGCACCGGTGATGCACGAAATCGCACGGCGATTTGAAACCCTGCATCCCGAGTATCGCATCGACGTTCAGACCGGTGGCTCTTCCCGTGGAATTGGGGACGCCAAAAATGGAATCGCGGACATTGGGATGGCATCGCGCGACCTAAAATCATCTGAAAAATCAGGTTTGGTGGCCAATCGGATTGCCATGGATGGGATTTGCTTGATCGCCCATCGGTCCAATCCTGTGATGTCTCTGGACACCGAACAGGTCCGTTCAATCTATCGTGGAGGAGCGAAAAACTGGAAGGCATTGGGAGGCCCCGACGCCAGAATTGTTGTCATCAACAAAGCCGAAGGCCGTGGTACGTTGGAAGTGTTTTTAAAGCACTTCTCTCTGGCGATCGAAAACATCGAAGCAGACTTAATCGCCGGTGACAACCAACAGGTCATCAAGTCGATCCAAAGCAATCCCCATGCAATCGGATATGTCTCTGTCGGTGCCGCTGATTACGAAGTGAAAAACGGAGGCCAGATAAAAATCATTCAGTCCGATGGTGTGTCGCCGACCATGAATTCAATTCGTTCGGGGCAGTTCCCGATCACCCGTCCGCTGTTGTTGATCACCAAAGGGCAACCGCAAGAGGACGCCGCGCGATTGATCCAGTTCGCTCAATCGGATGAAGTTCACGACTTGATTAAGGCACAGTACTTTGTCCCCTCGGCTGAATGATCGCGTACTAACTTTAGTACTAAGCGGTGCTGCGATCGTCAGCGGCGGATTGGTGCTATTGGTCTTTTTGTTTCTTGCGAAACAATCGCTGCCGGCGATTGTTTCGGTAGGAATTAGTCGATTGTTTTTTGATTCGCACTGGCACCCTACCGCGACCAACCCGCAGTTCGGCGTTTGGCCGATGATCGCCGGGAGCTGTTTGGTGACAATCGGCGCGATCGGTTGGGCACTGCCGGTGGGACTGGGGACAGCAGTGGCGATTGAATTTTATTCGTTTAAGTATGTCATGGGATTCTTGACGCGCTTCATCGAGCTACTCGGCGGAGTGCCGTCGGTGGTGTTTGGTTTCTGGGGTTTGGTTTCATTAGTTCCCGCTATTAGCTATTTCCATCCACCGGGACAAAGTTTAATCGCGGGCATTTTGGTGTTAGGGCTGATGGTGGCTCCGACGGTGGCGTTGACCTCCCTAACGGCCATCCGATCGGTACCCTCTGAGTATCGACGTGGCGCGGTTGCCTTGGGGGTGGGACGCGTTCGTTTTATCTGTTCGATTGTGGTTCCCACAGCGGCCCGTGGAATTGCCGGTGGCGCTCTATTAGCCGCAGCCCGGGCAATTGGGGAAACGATGGCAGTGTTGATGGTTTGCGGGAACATCCCTCAAATCCCTAAAAACTTGTTCGAACCCATCCGCACCGTGACAGCCAACATCGCCTTGGAGATGGGTGACGACACCGTCTTTCATCGTTCGGTCCTGTTTTTGACCGGTTTAGTATTGATGTTGGTGGTTATGATCATCTTAGGGATTGTTGAACCGTTTCGAAAGCGAGTCGCATATGAGTGAGGGGTCGTTGGGGAAAACCAAGACGCCGTTATATTCAATGTTTGACGTCGTTTTTAAAGTGATTGGTTGGGGTTGCGCGGCGATCTTGATCGGAGCGTTTTTATGGATGATGGCCAGCCTAATCGCCAAGGGGGGAGGACGCCTTACGGCTGAATTCTTCTCCGGCGAACCCACCAATTTTGGGCGCAGCGGCGGCATCGGCACGGTTTTAATTTCAACCGGACTTGTTTTAGGTATTTGCCTTTGTTTGTCCTTGCCGCTAGGGATATTGACTGCGGCGTGGCTATCTGAGACGGTACTTCAACGCCGAAGACTGAGATTCTGTATCACCCGAAGTCTTGATTTGCTGGCTGCGGTTCCTTCGATTGTGTTCGGTTTGTTTGGTATGGTCTTTTTTTGTCAGACACTGCAAATGGGATTTTCGATCCTTTCGGGTGGGTTGACATTAGCACTGATGATTTTGCCCATCGTTGTCACCACCGTTTACGCCGCCTTTGAATCCATCCCCTCCTACATTCGTTTGAATAGTACTGCGTTGGGGTTGAGCAAAACGACAACTTTGTGGCGTCTGCTGCTGCCGGCGGCGGCACCGGGGGTGATGGTAGGAACGGTCTTAGGCGTATCACGAGCGATTGCGGAGACCGCCGCTTTGATTTTCACCAGCGGCTATGTGACCCGCATGCCAGAATCAGTTTTTGATTCAGGACGCACGATGTCGGTCCACATTTACGATTTGGCGGTCAATGTTTCCGGCGGTGAATCTTCGGCTGCGGCGACGGCGTTGGTCTTGATGGCGGTGCTGTTTTCGTTCAACTTGGTCGCGGCGGGAATTTCACGTTTCTACTACAATGATTCCGCGGCCGTTTAACAGAACGACTGTTTAGCAAAAGTTTTTCAGAGGACGCCGATTATCAGCCAACCATCAAAAACCGAGCTTTCGAATGCTCTTCCGGTGATTGCCCCACCTGGAAATGCGATTGAAGTAAAGCAATTGCAAGTGCGATACGGATCGCGTACGGTCCTTGGAGACGTTAATTTTTCGGCCAGTCGCGGTAAAGTGACGGCTTTGGTTGGGCCCAGCGGATGCGGGAAAAGTACCTTTCTTTCGACCTTGAATCGGCTGACCGACCTAGTACCCGGCTGTCATGTTTCAGGGGAAATCTGGGTGGATCATTGCCGCATCGATTCTCCCGATTGCGATCTTGGCCAACTGCGTCGACGGATTGGAATGGTATTTCAAAAACCCAACCCTTTTCCCATGTCGATCAAAAAAAATATCGCAATGCCGCTCAAAGAACATCGGTTTGCCAAATCGGAGATCAACGACCGTGTGGAAGATTCGCTAATTAAAGCGGGGTTGTGGAACGAAGTCAAAGAGCGCTTGAATCATTCAGCGCTCCGTTTGTCAGGCGGGCAAATGCAACGCCTATGCATCGCTCGGGCGTTGGCCCTTGAACCCGAGATCATGTTGTTTGATGAACCATGCAGTGCCCTAGACCCTGTATCCAGTGATGTGGTCGAAGACTTGATCGCCTCTTTTCGCGGGCAACTTACGGTGTTGATCGTGACGCACAATTTGTCACAAGCGAATCGTATTGCGGACGATGTCTCTGTTTTTTGGATACGCGAGAACACCGGCACGATCATCGAATCTGGACCGTTGAAGCGCGTTTTCAGTGCCCCCCAAGACCCGATCGCAGGAGCTTTTTTACAGGGACGCCGCGGTTAAACTGCGAAGGCAGTTTTGACCGATAGCAGTTTCTTACGAATCCCCGCGCTGTCGCCCTCGGGAACAAAAGAGGGTGGGGGAACTTGGGGGCACCGAGCGCGCCCAAAGCTTACCGTTTACAGTGAATGAACGAGGGATTGGCCTGAATGCCCCTAAACCCCACCGACGGGAATTCAGGCGAAGCCCGTCACAATTTCTAAACTTGCGATGTAAAATCGCGGAAGAGGCCGAAAAAAGATGAGAAAAAACTCTGCTATTGTTGTGTCCAAACGAAAAATCTAAACTCCGCAAACAAGACGTTCTGACGGTGCGTATGTTCCTTCTATCTGCGACGTTTGAAATGGACTTTGGAGTCACGTGTGATTTTAAATCGTGTAATGTTATTGGCACCGAACCGTTGGTTGGCTTTGATTTTCACACTCGTACTTGGAATCGTACTTGGAATCGGGGGATTCCCAACGGCCAACGGACAATCAGCGCGTCCTCGCAATTCGCTGCGACAAGCACCAAGGAACAGCAAACCAGCGTTACCTAGGTCCAACCGAATTGCACCGGGATTTACGATCGAACAAAATTTCTATCGATTCCACCACGATCGGAAAATTGATTTTAAGCTTCACTGCAACGGGATTGCTGATTTAGTCGTCACCGATCAACAACTGGCTAAAATCGTTTTGGGCAACCGGTCGGATCGACAATTATCGGCCCTCACCCAACGCCCGCAATCGACACAGCGTCCTCCATCGGTCGACATCATTTACGATTCCGCCGTGCAACCTGCGGCCTATAACGATGCGGCCACCGAGGGGTTTTCGGCATTCTCAAACGTGGAGATCGCTACGTTGGAAGAACCGACCGAACTCCGCAGCGTAGAGGATCAAAAAAAGTCACCGGTCCAAGCGGTGCGCGCCCCGGCCGACTTAGAAACACCACCCAGCCAAATCCCAGCGTCAGCCCCCACCCAAGCAAGAGCCTCAACCCAAACGCAACCTCCCGCGTCGCCTTCGCCGGTCCAAGCGCCGATCGGTCCGGCGTTCCCTGCCGACCTTGCGTTGGATCTGCCGATTTCTCGGCAGATGATTGGTGATCTACAGGAAGTGATTCAACATCAAAAAGCGGTTTTAAAATCGTCCCAGAATGATGAGACTGCGGAACACAGCCGCCGCGCGCGATTGCTTGATGAATCGCTTGGCCTACTGTCGCAGGCCAAGAAGTATCTTAAGAAAGACCTGATCCAGCGCGACTCGATTATGAAGTTTGAAGAAAAGAAAAAGCTCCTCCAAAATAAACTTTCAGTCGATTTGAAACCGCAAATCCCCAATGAAGGAGAATCCGCAGAGGATCTGTTCACGCAACTGGAGAGCCTCCGTCAGGACATGGAAACGCTCCACGCGCGGATGGACGAATTGAACAAAACGGAGTTGCAACATAAAGTCCGCTTGGGTGAGATTCCCAAAGACCGGGCCGACTCACGCAAGGGCATCGCCGAACTTGATAAACAACTCAAGAACGAAGAACTTGGAGAAGCCGATACCTTTACGATGATTCGGCTTCGCGCTGAGGAACTCCAGTTGGAGTACCACACCGATTCTTTAGACAGTGAATCGAAGCTATATGAAATGGAGAACCGTTTACTCCCCCTTAACAGTGATTTATTGGCGCGCGAGTTAAAGGTGTTGGAGGCCGAAATCGAAGCTTGGAACTTCGCTGCCAACCGCCGTCGACGACTGGACTTAGAACAGGAAGCCCGTGTGGCCCGCGCGCAAGTGATTGATGCGGCGCCGGCGCTGCGGGAACTGGCGGAACTGAACGCTGAATTAACCCAACGCAGAATCAGCTTCACCGAACTGATCCGCGCCGCGACTGACGAAGAAATCGAGGTCAAAGGACTGCTCAACGACGTTCACGGCCAACACGAAGCGGTCGAAAAAAGCATCATCGACAATACCCTCAGTCAAGCCGACGGATTGTTGTTGGTAGATGTCCGCCGCAAGATGATCCGCCCCTTCAAAAGCCGCCAACGCATCAGGCAGCTTAATCGCGAACTGCAAAAGATCAGTCTCGAACGAATCAAATTAAATGAACTGCGCGAACCGCTGTCGCATCCGGTAGAGTACGCGGCTGAAATTTTGCAGGACGTTCATTCCGACTCTATCACCGACGCGGAACTTTCGGTGATGGCCGTTGAGATCGTCGAAAGTATTCGCCAACAGTACGACCAATTAAGCGCCGACCACCACGCTTATATTGACCTCTTGGGAAGAATTATCGTTGAACGGGAGGAGTTAGTCCGCGAGATCGACGCCACCATGCAATTCGTGAATCAGAACTCATTGTGGGTCCGTTCGGCTCAACCGATCAGTATCCAACAGATCGCGCGCTCGAGATTTGCGGTGGCGAAGTTCTTTTCCCCCCAGCTTTGGACCGAATTGTTAGGCGAATTGACGCATCGTTTTGTCACCAGTCCTCACGAATCGGCGGGGGGATTGATTGGCTTGGTCGGCCTGTTCATTTTCAGCCGGCGATTCAAAGCGTAGGCAATAGAACATCCACGTTTCCATCGGACGGGCGCCGGTCGGTGCCCGTTAAAGACCAATGTTCTCCAGATCCGCCTTTAGAGCGCTGGCCTCGGGTTTCCGCGACCGGCTTGAATCCTGACCAGTTCAGCGATCCTAAAATTAAAGCTTGATAAGTCATGTTCCGGTTTGGTACTGACTGCTATGGCGTATCCAACTCGAATCCGTAACTCAAACAAAATCCAAAACTATGGCTGACGCTACTCCAGAATTTGATTCGCTGAAACGTCCGACTCCCGGATTGGTCGCCGACATCAAACGATTTTCGCGCTATCGTCCGATGTTAGCCAACGTGGCGTCCGCGTTCTGTTCGGCATTGTTTGTCCCCCTACTTCTGCTTTTTTTAGCTTGGCAGTTATCACCTGCGTTTGACCTCAACACGTTGCGTGGAACACTCCAGCAATCGTTGATCGACATTACGCCGGTGGTGTTGTCGACGATGCTGCTGATGACGCTTCTTTCTTCCACTGGTCCTGCCGAACAGCACTTCGGTTGGTCGCACGATTTTTGCCGCGGGGTCTACACGATATTGCGGTGCGCCGTTTGCATCAGCCTGCCTTGCCGTTTTTTTTCCATGGCGTTGATCACCTTTGATGGCGGGATTTGGAGTGATTCGTTAGGACGGTTTTTCTTCTTAGGTTCGGTCGTCTCTTTGGCGATTGGATTTTGGTTTGGCGGGCGATTGGTCAATCGCGCGTGTGACAGTGTTTTAATCGAACAAGGAATCAAAATCGGTCGGGCCGAACGAAGGCGATCCAACGAACGCCTTTTTAACGGCGATTCGATCGACGCCACGGCGATCAATGCGGCAGAACCTTGGACCGCGTTGGCGCGACGATTCACGATTTTTTGTTTGCCGCTGGCAATTCTGGCTTTGGCCGTGATGTCCGCTATCGGTTATCACTTCACGGCATTCGAAATGAGCGGTCGCGCATTTTGGAGCGCACAAGCCATTCTCGCGATCGGCCTTTTGGGCGGTTTGGTCAGCCGGTTGCTGCTGACGACTCAGTTTCGTGTGAAGCTACGACAACTGACACGCACCGAAGAGGGCCATATCAGTGAAGATGAATCCATCAGTATTAAAGAAATTTCGTCACAGGTCGATCGCTTAGTTCGAGTCACCGCGCTGATGGCAATGATTACCGCAGGGTGGCAAATTTGGTCCACCGTCTCACCCACGATTTCCTATCTGGACAGCATCCAATGCTGGAAATCGGCTCACGTGGACGCTCTCGGCAACGCCGAGATCATCACTCCGCGCGAAATTTTGATCGGGATCGGCGTATTAGCGATGTCGACCGTGCTCAGTCGCAACCTACCGGGGCTGCTGGAGATCACGCTGTTGGACCGTTTGCCCTTGGATAAGGGCGGACGTTACGCGATTTCATTTGTTGTGCGTTACTTAGTCGGTGTGTTCGGACTGTTGTTTGCATTCTACGTCGTCGGATTTTCCTGGAGCAGCGTGCAATGGTTGGCCGCTGGTTTGACCGTGGGATTGGGTTTTGGACTGCAAGAGATTTTTGCCAATTTGATCTCGGGCCTGATCATCTTGATCGAACGTCCGGTACGGGTCGGCGATATTGTTACCGTCAATGGCACCACCGGCACGGTCTGCCGGATGCAGCTACGGGCGACAACGATTCGCGATTTAGACCATTGCGAATTGATTGTTCCGAACAAAAAATTCATCACCGAAGACGTGATGAACTGGACGCTGTCGGATTCTGATTTCCGAGCAATTATGAATGTTGGTGTGGCTTACGGTTCGGACACCAAATTGGTTTACCGTACCTTAATGGAAGTCGCCAAACGTCACCCCTTGGTTCAACGCAGTCCGCGCCCCGAAGTACTGTTCAAGAACTTTGGTGACAGTACGCTAGATTTTGAATTGCGAGTCATCATCCCCGGGCGACCGTATCTGGCGCGCGTACAACACGAATTGAATATGGCGATCGACGACGCGTTCCGCGAAAACGAAATCGAAATTGCATTTCCTCAACGCGACATTCGCATCCACAATGTCGCCGAAGCGGCAATCGCCAACAGCGCCCCTTCCACCAACGAAGACGCAACAACTGGTAGGGAATCGGATTCAAAAGCCGCGTAGCTTCGATCGTAACTGCGCGTCGGTTATAATCGCTGGTTCACTGAAAACCCTCAACGCCGCGCCGTGTTGTTAGCGCCGCACCACTGCGTTCGCTTGATCGCGCGTTTCACGGCGTCTCGATCGACCTCTATTTGCGCTGGACACCGTAATCTTCGATTTTGCGATACAGCGTTGCCCGGCTGATGCCTAAAAGCCCCGCCGCTTTGGGGACATTGTTGGAGGTCCGTTTGAGCGCGTCGATGATCAACTTCCGCTCCCAGTGGTCGATTCGCAGCGTGTCAAACTCTCCGTCGGTGGCTTCGCGAATTCCTAAATCTCCCATTTGGATTTCGTTACCTTCACACATTACCGTTGCACTGTCGATAACGTTTCGCAGTTGGCGCACATTGCCGGGCCACTGATACCCCAGCAACTTTAAATTGGCTTCTTTGGACAACGTCATCTCAGGACGCCCGAGCTGATTTCGAAAATGGCAGAGAAAGAAATCAATCAGCATCTGAATATCGGACTCACGGTCACGCAGCGGTGGAATCAGCAACTCATAGACACTGAGACGGTAAAACAGGTCTTCGCGAAAGCGTTTTTCGGCGACGAACTCTTTGAGGTCCCGGTTGGTCGCGCAGATCACGCGCACATCTACGGTTACTTCTTCGGTACCTCCGACCGGCAAAAAGGGATGGCCTTCGAGCGTTCGTAGCAATTTCGCTTGCCCTTCGAGCGTCAATTCACCGATTTCGTCCAAAAACAGTGTCCCGAGGTCGGCCTGTTGGAACCATCCGATGTGGTCGCGATCGGCCGACGTAAACGATCCTTTTTTGTGGCCAAACAACTGGCTTTCCATCAGGTCGCGTGGAATGGCGGCACAGTTGACGCTTAACATGGGCCGGTCGCTGCGCGGGCTGGCACGGTGCAACGCACGTGCCACCAGTTCCTTACCGGCTCCGCTTTCGCCGCGAATGAGCACACAACCGGAAGCTTTGGCCACGCGTTTGATTTTGCTTTTGAGTTCCAGCATCTTTGTGCTTTCCCCCTTGAGTTCGTCGAAGGTCGCGGACTTCTGCACCAAACGATCGTTTTCGGCGGCTAAAGCAGTCAACCGATGGGCACGGTCGAGTGAACGGATCATGATATTGGCCATCGCCACGGCCAGTTCAAAGTGACTTTCGGAGAACGGTTTCTCTTTGCGGTACAGGTGAATCGCACCTTTCACGCGGCTTTCTGAAATCAGTGGAACGCAAATGGAATCAGAGTAGAGGCTTTCTGTTTTCTTCTTTCTACTTTTAAGTCCATTGCCCTGTTCGATCCGCAGCGCTCTTTTCTCAGACACAACCCGAGCCGTAAGCCCCTTATTCAGCTTCAACAGATCCGATTGGGCTTCTGGGAAAATGACGCGCGGCGACAATACTCCATCATCGGAAACCCATAAAAACCCCGCCGCCGACGCCATCGTGCGATCAAACAATCGCTTCATGCAGATCCTGATGACTTTGTCAGGTTCATCAACGGCCAACAATTTCACCGACAATTGGAACAGGAAGAAGAAATCTTGCCCCCAATTGTGCCCCTTCAGAAAATCAAGCGTATACTGCCCCGTCTCATGAGCGTTCATCGATTCGTCAAGAATGATCGTGACGTCGTCGAGTTCGTTGGCGTCAGATGTGAATTTTACACCGGAGGGTTGTTTGGCGTTGGGGGCATCGATGCTGAAAGTAAATGACGAGGCGCCGATCCGCAACTCCGTCCCATCGACCAACCGCGCTAGTTCTACGGTCTGACCGTTAACGAAAGTGCCGTTGCTGGAATTTTTATCCCGCACCCACCAACCGTCTTGGTCGCAATAGACTTCGGCGTGGAAACGCGAACATTGGGGATCGTTGAGCACGACACGGCACTCCCAATCACGTCCCAGCAGATTTTTTTCGCCTTCTACTAATTCAAATCGAGCCCCAGAATTGGCTCCGGCGTTCATAAGGATAAATGCTTGCACGATGTCTGTCTAAAAACGGCACGAAAAAATTGCGAGTTAGCTGCGCCCATTTAGATGGCATCGCCGCGTGGATACGGATTATAAGTAACCTGCACCCCGCCGTCGACAATTCGCACAAGGATATTTGTGATATTAGATCCCGCTTGCCAACGTTAAAACGCAGTATCAACGCATTTTGCGGGCTCGAACTGGTGCATGGTTTTTCAGTTCCGTTCAATATCTGAATTGTCCCGAAATCCATTTAGTGGCCCATCCGGGAATTATGGAAAATCTCACTACCGGACTCAGCAGGCATTAAACACCCCAAAGAACCGTCAGAGGTGCCCAACATCAAAAGCTAAAACCGTAAACCGGCAATGAATATCGGCAATGAATTTCATTAGTTTAGAAATATCAAAAAAGGAGCCGACTGGATTGCATGCAGGAACCGCTTAAGGGACGCCGGAAAACAATTTGGAGATTGTGACGATGACCGGTCTGTGTTCGAGTTTTTAGGTTTAACCGCCAGAGAGTAAGCGTGCGCGTTTTAGCGCCCACAAGCACGTATGCCCGTCGGCTGACGGTCAAACGGGAGAAAACCGCTCACCTGAAAACGTCGAACTTACAATTCCCGTGTTTCTAAGTTCCGCACGATCATGTTTTAGATCGACAAAAAGATCAAATCAAGTGCGCTATCGACCGACGGCCAACCACGACAGTCGCGAAGGTTGACGCAATTCAAGGCCCCGTCCCTCCCATCACCGCTCTCCATTGGCGACGCCGTTACTAAATGCGAAGCTGCTTGCACCAAAGTTGCGTAAATACTCAAAATGCGTCCGTATATTGTACGCCCAGATGCATCCATAGTCGCCCGTGGCGTCCCAACAATATCCGATAAGCCGCAGTTCAAAGCCAAATTAAGACGCGAGATACCTCCGTAAAAAACCTTACCTACGGTTCAGCCGAGAATATCGGGCTTGCCGCTACTGCCCGTTGTTTCTAGGATTTTAATACACCATCTTTTCCGAACCCAATGGATCGGGTGGGGTAATCCCGTAACCAGCAGAATAATAGCGGATCTAAAGCGGCCCCTCAGCGAACTCCGCCGGTTGTATTACCGTAGAACTGGTATTTTAAAAAAATAGGCGAAGGAATCAATATGCTTTCAAGACTCATGGTTGACCATGCAACACGACTGACACGTTCCGGAAAGTCGATAATCTTTGCTTGCTTAATCGCAGTTTCGATCACGGGACTCCTGTCGTCAGCTCGGGCCGACAATCTTGGCAAACCGTCGATCGTCAGCGGATACGTGGCCCGTTTGGTCACCAAACTGATGCAGTCAGACCACCTGTCAAAACATCCTTTGGACGATCAGATTTCACAACGGGCCTTTGACCTGTTCGCCAAAAGCTTGGACCCGATGAAGGTCTACTTCATGCAGTCCGACATCGATGAATTTTCGAGCAATAGAACCGAACTGGATGACCAACTCAAACGCGGTGAATTTTCAACTGCTTTTGCGATGTACCGGCGGTTTCTCCAACGCATCGACCAACGCACGGTCCAAGCCGTCGAACTGATCGAACAAGATCACGACTTTTCAGTCAAAGAGGAGATGATCACCGATCCTGATCTGCTCAGCTACGCGCGGACGGAGGAGGAATCGCTGGAGATGTGGCGAAAACGAATCAAATACAGTTTATTGGTTCTGGAAAACGACGACGAAGACGAAGATGAAAAAAATGCCCCAAACGTGTCCCCCTCTCCGACACCCGAAGAAGGTTCAGATTCGGCCGTAGATAGCGCTGACGACGAAGTCACCACCGGCGAAGTGAAACCCTATGAGAAGAAGAATCCCAAGGAACTCCTTCGCAAGCGTTACCAATCGTTCGCCCGCCGAATGCACCAAACCAACGCCGAAGAACTGATTGAGATCTACGTTTCTGCGATCACCAATGCGTACGATCCTCACACATCCTATATGTCTTCGAAATCCTATGAAGACTTCCGCATTATGCTGGGACTGGAACTTGAAGGCATCGGAGCAACGCTTTCGATCACCGATGACGGTTATACCGTCATCAAAAGCATCGTGCCCGGTGGTGCCTGTGACACCCAAGGCGGAATTTTTCCAGAGGACAAAATCGTTGCCGTCGGCCAAGGCAATCCCAACGGAACAAAAGTTTCACGCAAGCTGTACGAAAAACACGGCGGCGAAATGATTGACGTCGTGAATTGGAAACTTAGCGATGTCGTGGCGATGATTCGCGGTAAAGCAGGCACCGTTGTCCGTCTTGCAGTGATTTCCGAAGGTAAAGACGAAGTCCACACCGTTTCGATCTCGCGCGAAAAAATTAAGCTCGAAGACAGCGCCGCCAAAGGGGCGATCTTTGAAGAAGGCACCCGCGCCGACGGGGCACCTCGAAAAATTGGTGTGATTGACCTTCCCAGTTTCTATGCCGACATGAGCGGTAAAATGGGGGGGCGTCGCACCACCGTCGACGTGAAACGCATCCTGGATGACTTTAACCAGAAAAATGTTGATGCGGTTGTGTTGGACCTTCGTCGTAACGGCGGCGGAAGCCTGCGGGAGGCTATCGACCTGACAGGTTTGTTTATCGATCAAGGCACCGTGGTTCAAGTAAAAGACTCCTACGGACAGGTCACCCAATACGAAGATGAAGTGCCCGGTCTTTCGTGGAACAAGCCCGTCGTAGTTCTGACCAGTAAATTCAGCGCCAGTGCCAGCGAGATTTTGGCCGGAGCCCTGCAGGACTACGGACGCGGAATTATCGTCGGCGATGAACAGACACACGGCAAAGGCACCGTACAAAGCCTATTGGATCTTAACCAAGTTGTCGCGCCGATTCGCAACCCGCCCAACACTTACGGTGCGTTGAAAATTACGATGCAACAGTTCTATCGCCCTAACGGCGACAGTACCCAGAAACGCGGCGTATTAGCAGACATCGTCCTGCCGTCTCTCAGTGCTCGGATGGACGTCGGCGAAGTCGATCTTGATTACGCGGTTGAATTTGATCGCATCGGCGAAGCACCACACGACATGTTCAGTTTAACATCAGACCAGATCAAACAAAAATTGAACGAACGCTCTCAGCTGCGCGTCGATGAATCTGAGGATTTTACAAAACGCAAACGACAGATCCAAAACTACGTCGAACAAAAAGCACTGAAAAAGGTTTCGCTTAACCAAGACGAATTCATGACGCGACGCAAAGAGCTGTCTGCTGAGAAAGAAGATCGTAAAACCTTTGACGATCAAGTAAACAAAAAAACGATCGAACGGGATTACTATATGGATGAGGTGCTGAAAATCACCACCGACTACCTAAACCTGTTGCCCACCAACGGCTAACTGCTGCAAGCGGCTAATTGCTGTCAGCGCTCACTGCCTGCCGGCGGTTATCGCCAAGGGCGTGTTTGATAACTTCGGCTTAACAAACATGTTTTCCACCGGCAGTGCATACGCCTACCGGCAGCGAATGCTCAGCGTTCGTTTTTTTAAAACCGCTGCGATTGTCGCTAAACTCAATCCTTTCCAACGAACCGGACCTTTTAGGTGCCGGTTCGTTTTATTTGAAGGCAAAAAAACTCATTTCGGGTTTCCGTCAAACAGGCCTTGGGTACCCTTTCCCCAAGTCTCAGCCACCACCGCGAGGCGGCTGTTAACGGCAACAGCGACGCGCTTTTGAAATAACCAAAGGAATGAAATCGATGCCCAACGAAACGACTGCCACACCTCAATCAACTGTTGATACCTCCACCGATACCGCTTTCGTGTCGGAGAAGACACAAGAGCAATCGCAGCCGTTTATCGGGCAGTGGAACCAATTAATCAGCACCACGAACTGGGACAAAGGAGTCATTATTTGTAGGTGGCGAAACGCACTGATTGATATGGAAGCCACTGCGGCGGAGTACTCCGATGACGCATGGGCTCAATTGGTCGGCGGCGTATCTTCGCAACACGTGGGGCGTTTGCGAAGGACGAGTGAACGGTTTGGGCATGTGTTTAAAGAATATGAAGGTTTGTACTGGAGCCATTTCTACGCCGCGCTGGATTGGGACGATGCCGAGATGTGGCTCGAAGGTGCGATTCAAAACAAGTGGTCCATCTCGCGTATGCGTCATCAGCGCTGGGAGACTTTGGGGAAGGTCGCCGACGATAAGCCGCAGGACAGTGAAATTGTTACCCTTGAGATGGCCGAAGAAACGCAGTCATTAGCCCTTTCCGAGAAACCCGAAGCCAACCGCGGCGACAGCGACTACATTGAAGGGCCCGTCCACGAAGGTCCAGATTTTGGGGACGAAGGCGAACCCACCACCGCGTCGACTTCGACCGACGGCGCTGCCACCGAATCGCCCGAGGAAGTGGAAGAGGTTGTAAAACCCCACCAAATCCGCCCCTTTGAATCCTTCAAAGACCTCCCAGAGGATGTGATGGACGTCGCCAACGAATTCAAGGTCGTCATTATCAAACATAAGCTCAACCAATGGGAAGAAATACAGCGCGATGAAATGCTGGGGCTGCTGGAGGCGCTGAAGCAACTGGCTACGATCGCCGCAGAATAGTTTCACAGATCGGTGCCAGCGCGATCTTGATAGGACGATCTTGGGGCCATCGATCGATGCTCACGGTGGTAGGTGATCTCGGGGAGGTGCGATTTGAGCTTCCTCACCAAAATCCCGCCGCCTCGACAGACGCCGGTCCACCGCAAGGTACCGTTTAGGATCGCGTGGTTTATAAATCCGGAGTTTTCAAACCAAGGATTTTCTTTTGTTTAACCCCGTCGATAGAAGTCCGTGTTTGTGGTCGCGAAAACACACGTCTATCAGCTAACGGGTAATCATCTAAAAAAATTGGGCACAAACTGGGCGCCGCCCCAATCCTCAAAGTGTTTTTTCGCGCGTTTCTAAGTGGACATTCTCGGCGCTGGTGTTCTCTGGGCGACGTTTCGCCACTTGCGGCGTGGGGCCCTGGCACAGCCTACGTGATGGCGATCCGCATTGGGGATAATAACGTTCTGTCGATACGAGGGGGCCAAGATTTGCCGCTAGGAAAAGATTTTCAATGGTGCAGTTGGGCCAAGACTTTTGATATGATGGGGGATTGATACAACCCTACGTTTCTATTGAATATCTAAAGGACGCACATGCCCACCAATGAACCCCTGAATCGTAAACTCCGCATGGCGCTGGTTGGCGGTGGCCGAGGCTCATTTATCGGGCGCGTTCATGCGACCGCTGCTGTTTTGGACAATCGCGCTCAATTGGTTGCCGGTGCGCTTTCATCAGACCCCGTTCGCGCGAAAGAGTCTGCTGAAGATTACGCGATTTCTCCCGACCGAGCCTACGGTTCCTATCAAGAACTTATCGAAAAAGAGCTCGCCTTGCCGGAGGATGAACGTATCGACTTCATCTCGATCGCGACGCCGAATTTTACGCACTTTGAAATTGCCAAAGCTGCCGTCGAAGCCGGTTTTAATGTCATTTGTGATAAACCGCTCACCTTGGACATGCCGCAGGCCGAAGCGCTACTTGAGGCCGTCGAGAAATCCGATGTCGTGTTTGCCGTCACGCATAACTACACCGGATACCCGTTGGTTCGCCAAGCCCGTCAAATGGTAACCTCGGGTGAACTGGGTGAAATCATGGCGGTTCGGGTTAATTACATCCAAGGTTGGTTGGTTGAGAAATTAGAAGACAGCGACCAAAAACAAGCCGCTTGGCGAACGGACCCCAAACGCAGCGGCGCCGCGGGCTGTTTTGGCGACATCGCCACGCACGCTTATAATTTGGGGCGCTTCATTACCGGTCAACTCCCCGAAAAAATCAGTTGTCATCTCAAAACTTTCGTCGGTGGTCGGCAGTTAGACGATTATGGCCACGCCGTGATCACTTATGAAAACGGAGCACTGGGCACCGTGACGGCATCCCAGATTACCCACGGCCGAGAAAACGACGTTGCAATCGAGGTTGACGGCACCAAAGGATCCCTGTCATGGCGGCAAGAAAATCCGAACGAACTGTGGGTACGCCGAAATGGCAATGCCCATCAACTCCACACCCGCGACCCTAACGCACCGTTCATGTCCCAAATCGCAGCCGATTCATGTCGTCTACCGGCCGGGCACCCCGAAGCGTTTTTCGAAGCGTTTGCGAACATCTACCGCGCCGCATACGATAATATGTGCTTAAGGATATCTGGCAAAACGTTCGAAACCACCGATACGCTTTACCCCAACATTTACGACGGCGTTGAAGGGATGTACTTCATCCAGCAAAGCGTCGCCAGCAGTGCGGACAACGGAGCGTGGCTGCCGCTAAAACACGCCACATCGCGGCGGTAAAAACACAGAGTACACCTAATCCAGAATCGTTGACGTCGTTTGCCTTGTCGACTTAATACAACAATGTATTGAGAAAGGGTCGATGCCGTTGTCTGTCTTACGCGCCCCCGAACCGAGGTACTTTCGATGACTTATATCGCCCGTTTCATAATGCCCCGTCTGATGATGTGGGCTTTGACGGCAACCCTGACATTGTCCAACAATTCTTGGGGGCAAACCAACTCCACCAATTTGGCGTGGCAATTGCCGGTCGGTCGCACCATCGACGTGGTGATGAAGCAAACGATGGACATGAAACAAAACGTTGCCGGCCAGGAACTGGGCAGCGAGATGGTTTCGACCAACTTCATGCTTTGGCAAGTCGACAAAATTGACGACGCGGGAATCGCAACGGTCAGCAGTGAAATTCAGCGGATGACGATTTCCATGGACAGCCCTCAAGGCAAATTCGATATCGACACCCAATCCCCCGAAGAACTTGAAGGGACTGCCGCCAACGTCGCGGAAGCTGTAACGCAATTCGTTGGCAAAAAGTTTTCGCAAACCATGAACCTTCAGGGGAAGGTCCTTTCGGTGGATATGCCCGATGAAATTGCCGCCAGCAACCCGATGATGTCCAAGGAATCGCTGTCTCAATTGATCAAAAACGCTTCGCCGGTGTTTCCGGACAAACCCGTCGCCGTCGGCGAAAGCTGGAATCAAGAGTCAACGTCGGTAATGCCCGGTGGAATGGGAAGTATGAAAATCAATTCGACATATACCTATGCCGGTTCAGAGAAAATAGACGGTGAAGATCTTGATTTAATCGACATCGCGATAGAGCTGCAATTCGAATCGCAGGAGGGTTTGCCGATCAAATTCGAAATAACCAGCCAAAACAGTAAAGGGAGAATATTGTTCGATTCGGTAAAAGGTCACACCCACAAAGTCAACATCGATCAAGAAATGGTCATAGAGGTCACTGTAGGTCCGCAAAAGATTGACCAAACGATCCATTCATTCACCGAAGCGACCTTTGCGATTAGAGAATAGGTTGTGTCGCATTGATTTTTTGGGGATGCGGCGCACGTTTAGCGCTGCGGCGTTTTCCACCGCATCTGTGATTTTGACGCTATGGTGATGGATCGGTCGTACAAGCGGTTAGAATTCCGATATGATACAGTTATTCGATAGCGCCAAAGCAGACCGAATTTGGCCTATACAACCAACTTGAACGAGACGATTATGAGACTGAATTTCACTTTACTTGCACAAGACATATCGCCCGCCGCTTTGGCCGGCATCATCGTCGCCGGCGTGTTGTTGCTTGTTCTGTTAGTTATCGGCATCGTTTTCTTATCGTTTTTTCGATGGTGGATCCAAGCCTTTTTCACCAAGGCGAAAGTTTCGCTTGGCGAACTGATCGGCATGTCCTTTCGAAAGGTCAAAGCCAGCGTCATCGTGCCCAGCAAAATCATGGCCGTTCAGGCAGGGCTGAACGACCCCGAAATGAGCACCAAGGCGTTGGAGGCTCATTATCTGGCCGGTGGAAATGTTGAAACCGTTGTGCGTGCTCTGATTGCGGCCAATAAAGCAAAAACGATCAAACTATCTTTCCGTGAAGCGACCGCAATCGATCTGGCCGGACGAAATGTACTCGAAGCGGTCCAAACCAGCGTTTATCCGCGCGTCATTGATTGCCCGGCGCGTGGTTCGGCTCGCCGGTCACTCGACGCGGTGGCCAAAGATGGGATCCAACTAAAAGTCCGGGCTCGTGTGACGGTCCGGTCCAACTTACAGCAATTGATCGGTGGTGCGACCGAAGAAACCATTATCGCGCGGGTCGGTGAAGGCATCGTCAGTGCGATTGGTTCTGCGGAAAAACACAACGTTGTGCTGGAAAATCCCGATATGATTTCAAAAGCCGTGTTGGCGCGGCGACTGGATTCACAAACGGCCTTTGAGATCGTGTCGATCGACATCGCTGACATCGACGTGGGTGAGAATATCGGGGCGCGGTTAAAAGCCGACCAAGCCGAAGCCGACACGCGCGTCGCCCGGGCCCGGGCCGAAGGCCGTCGTGCGATGGCGGTGGCCCAAGAGCAAGAAAATTTAGCCACAATCGAAGAGAGTCGCGCCAAATTAGTGCAGTCCGAAGCTGAAGTTCCCGCTGCGATGGCCGATAGTTTCCGATCGGGGAAACTTGGCATCTTAGACTATTACAAGATGCGGAACATCCAAGCCGACACCGACATGCGGAAATCAATTTCTCAAGCAGGCACAGGAAATTAGTCGTCATGGCCAGAGATATCGAAGACTTCCTCCGCCGCGCCGCGGAACGCCGAAAACAAAACCCGGGCCAATCTGCTCCGATTCAACCGCCTCCGAAATTGGTCCCCCCACGTGTTGCCAGCCCGTCTGACGCGTCGCAGCAACCGGAACCAGTTGACCCATACCGAGAATTACCGCGATCACTTGAGGCCGGCCAAAAGAGGCCAACCGCCCCCCCACAGGCGCCACCCGTTTCCAATCCCACGAATCAGCGATCACAAAAGCGCGGGGCGATCGCCGATCACACGCGGGACGCCATGGTCGAAAGGGACCGTGCCCAAACCACCACCAGCGCTCACCAGAACATTGGATTGGCAGGGGGATCTCCGGACCAACCGATGACCAAATTCGATCACGAGATCGGCGGTTTGAAGGAAGTCGCGTCGATTCAAAGCGATCGCGTCGAAACCGAAGGCCCTGACAAATCCCATCTCGCGATTGGGCTGCTTGATTTGTTCAAACAACCTCAAACCGTACGCCAATCAATTCTTATCTCCGAAATTCTCAAACGCCCAAACTTTGACGACTGACTCCATGAACGCTGCCCCGATCTGCAAAAAAACTCCCGATCGTACACGTGTTGGATGGATCGGAACCGGAGTAATGGGCAGCGGCATGTGCCAGAACATGATCGCCGCAGGTTACTCGGTGACTTTGACCACCCGCACGAAATCGAAAGCCCGAGCTTTATTGGACCATGGCGCTCAATGGGTGGACTCTCCTGAGGAGGTCGCGCGGCGAAGCGATGTTATTTTCTCCATCGTCTCCATGCCTTCTGACGTGCGCGAAATCGCTTTGGGGAAAAATGGGAACGGCGGAATTATCAACGTCGCGGCCGCCGGTTCGGTGTTCGTTGACATGACCACCAGCGAACCTAGGTTGGCCGTTGAAATTGACCAAGCGGCCCAAACGCGCGGAATCGATGCGGTCGACGCGCCTGTTTCAGGCGGTGACATCGGCGCTAAATCGGGTTCACTTTCGATCATGATCGGAGGCAATGAAAACGTCGTCCAATCTCTGGCCCCCTGTTTCGCGGCCATGGGAAAAACGATTGTCTATCAAGGGCCTGCTGGTTCAGGACAGCATACCAAAATGGTAAATCAAATTTTGGTGGCCGCCGGTATGGTTGGAGTCTGCGAAGCGCTGATGTACGCCCGGAAATCAGGGCTGGACCTGAATTCGGTGCTAAAATCGGTCGGCAATGGAGCCGCGGGAAGCTGGGCGTTGAGCCATTTGGGACCGCGTATCGTCGCCGGAGATTTCGCCCCCGGTTTCTTTGTCGACCATTTCGTGAAAGATCTAGGGATCGCGATTGAAGGGGCAAATAAGATGGGATTGGACCTGCCCGGATTGACGCTCGCGGCGAATTTGTACCAGCGCGTCCAAAAAAACGGTGACGGCAAAAGCGGCACCCAAGCCCTTCAAAAAACTCTGGCTCAAATGTCGGGGGGGACTTGGCAGGACATCGCGGCAACCGGCGGTGTGGCAAACTGAGCCATTGCCAGACATTGACTCGCTGTTAGACTTGACGCTATGAGCAATAAAATTGACGCCGCGGTATTACGGCGAGACTTTCCGATCCTCAACCAGCAAATCCACCGCCAAAAACAGTTGGTTTACTTTGACAACGGGGCCTCGACCCAGCATCCCCAATCGGTCATCGACGTGATGAGTGACTGCTATTTGAGGACCTACGCCAACGTTCATCGTGGTATTCACTGGTTGTCGGAACAGGCGTCCGATCAATACGAAAACGCGCGGACAATCGTTCAGGCCTTCATCAATGCGCCGCACAACAACGAAGTTATCTTTACCGCCGGCACGACCATGGCGATCAACCTAGTGGCCAACAGTTGGGGCCGCGCGAACCTAGGGCCCGGCGATGAAGTTTTATTGACGATCTGTGAGCATCACTCCAATATCGTTCCATGGCAACAGGTGGCCGCTGCGGTGGGCGCTAAAGTGGTATTCGCCGGTATCACCGACGATGGGCGGCTTGATTTAGATGACTTCAAATCAAAGCTGGGACCGCAGACCAAAATGGTCGCCTTCATGGCCGTGTCCAATGTCTTGGGCACGGTTTTCCCCGTCAAGGAAATTGTCGATTTGGCCGCCGAGGCCGGTGCAGTGACTTTGGTCGATGCTGCGCAGCATGTCCCCCATGAACCGACCGACGTGCAAGATTGGAGTGCGGATTTTGTCGTTTTCTCCGGACATAAAATTTTAGGGCCATCCGGGATCGGTATTTTGTGGGGACGGCAAACGCTATTGGAGGCGATGCCACCGTTTTTGGGCGGTGGAAGTATGATCGATCAAGTCACCACCGACGGTTTTACACCCGGGGAACTACCGGCCAAATTCGAAGCCGGTACGCCGCCGATCGTCGAAGCGATTGGATTGGGCGCCGCGATAGAATACGTTGACAGCGTTTCGTTGCCGGCAATAGCAACCCACGAACGGTTGCTGGCAGGGCGATTGATTACGGGATTGTCCGGGATCGAGGGACTGAAGGTTCTGGGGCCTGGGATCGAACACCGGTCTGGAATTGTCAGTTTTGTCGTCGATGGTGTTGCCCCACAAGACATTTCGATCCTACTGGACCAGAAAGGTTTTGCGATTCGCGTGGGGCACCACTGTGCGATGCCGCTGCATCAGGTCTTGGGGCTCAAGGCTAGCTGCCGTGCCAGTTTTTATCTTTACAACTCAATCGAAGAAGTCGACGCCTTTACCGATGCACTAGCAGCGATCGTAACACGATTGAGATAGCGGGTCGAACGAAAGAAGGCAAATGAGCCACGTGTGTCAGAGTTTCTTACCGATGAACTGATAGTAAGGCGTTTTCAACAGTGGCACGTAAGGCATGCGATTGCGTTGTTCATCCAGATGCACTTGATCAAAATGGTGCTTGAGAAACGGCACGTGGTCGGGGGACGGAAACACGTTGTCGGTGGCGAACCAAGGCTGCCATAGGGTACGTGACAGCCAACGGTGCTTCTTCATGTCTTCGTGCGGGTACTTGCGTCCCACATAAAAATCGACGACGCCGATGTGCCCGCCGGGTTTGAGGATGCGTTTGGCATTTTCAATCGCGGCGAACCAATCCGGAATCATCGTCAGCGAGTAGGAGAACGTGACCACATCGGCCTGGCCTTCAGGCGGTTCAAACTTCGTCGCGTCGCCAACAACGGCTTCGGCATTGTCCCACCCTTTATCGGTGAACCGTTTGGACGCCACGGCCAACAACGATTCAGACAGGTCCAGGACATAGATTTTTTTTAAACGGTCGATATCTGGAGCGATATTTTCGATATTCGACCCTGTACCACCGCCCATATCGACCCAAACACCGCCATCAGGTTTAGGCAATGACTCATACAGCGCCTCGCGCCCCTTGAGCAATCGTCGGCGGAAGTCATCATAAGCACCTGCCTGTCCACCGTAGAAACTCTCCATCCGCTGAGCATGGTTATCGCCGCGGACGGGTTTGAGCAGCATATGGTACAGCACCTTCATGTCGGCGAAGAAAGCCATCAGAAAAATTTCCAAAGTCGGGGGGCAGATTGAGAATCTAAGCGGCGCGAACTCAAAAAAAAACGCACATAATGCAACGCGCACATAAGCAGCCTGAATATCAGTCGTGCCAACCTAAGACGCGTCGATTTTTAATTTTTCAAATCGGCGATATAGAAACTGCCATAGGTATGCACACGATCAACCACATGAAGTTCGTCCGCCAGTGTTTTATTATAGTTTAACCGAGGCGCGATTTTTTGCACTTCGCCATCAAGGGTGACTTCGACATCGTCAATGAAGTCAGTCCTCAGTCCGCCACTGCGCCAGATCAGCCGAGTGTTATCGGCGGCCTTATCGACGATGGCTTGCCATTCTGATTCCAATAGCGGGAAAAAATGGTCGGACAGCCAGTCCATGTGGTCCAACAAGATGAACTTCGAAACTTTCCCATCGTGTTTTTCGAGGAAGCCTTGGACCGAATCGGTGTGGGTGGAAACGTTGTCCAACAACCCGTCTTTGAGCCGTTGGACGTTGTCAGGTTTGAGGTACTCCGGACAGCACTCTGGCGTGTACCGGCCGGTCATGTAGACTCGCCAGAAGTAATTATCCTTCATTGGCAAATCGGCAAAGACGCTTTCCATGCAGTCCTGGATGAATTTGACCAACCCGCCTGGGTACTGATTTTCAATTTGACGGCGTTGGGCTTTGGGAACGCCCAGCATCGACATCGTTGTGTCGCGATTCATGGTGAACTTCATCAGCCCGGTCCAGAATTTTTCGCGCAGTTGGTTATCGTAGATTTCACGTTGCTGTTGGACCGAATCCGCGTTCAGCAATTCATTCAGTTGCGGTTTAACGCGCACGATGCGTTCGTTGTAGATTTTAATCATTCGGGCAAAGGCTCCCGAAGTTCCACGGTAATAAAAAGATTTTCTGGGATTATCGAACCATTTGATTTTTTTATCCCAGAACTGCTGAGACCAGTCCGGCAGATCGTTTCGCAGTTTTGATGCGTAAACACCGGCTACTCCCGGCAATCGACCTTCGCCGAACATTTTGAAGACGTCTTCGTACTGAAGGTTTTTAATCGCCGATTTCTTGAGATCCAACAGAGCGTTCTGTCGCGGATTCATATCAACGGCGTTAACGTGATTGGGCCCGGCGAGCACATAATCAAGTGCGTTACAGCCTGCCGAGGTAATCACAAGGACGTTATCTTGCGGCGTGAACTCCAACGCCACGCGGTCTAAACGAGGGTCTTCCCAGCAGGTATTGTAGACAAGATTGTTGCCATGAACGGATTTGAAAACCTTTTGACTAACCCAATCGAGAAGCGCCATAATAAAATTTTGTGGTGGAGAAATGGTCGGAGAATTTTGCCCGAGATTGTATCACGACGACCTACATGACAGTAGCGGCTTTCTTGGCTGGAACTGGTTTTCCCCCGGCGTTGGTTCCTCCCGGGCCTGTTTGTCACCAAGTGTGTTTAAGGCTTGCCTTTTCCGGTGAGTGTCGTGGGTTTCTCCAGGATTCGGGTAAACACTACCTGCGGAATTCTGGCCAATTCCCCAGCGATTCCGAAGCTTGCCACGAAAATCTAGGAAGCACCTCGGTGTTAGGTTTTGCGTTCTCAAAGGGTGCCTTACGCGGCTTGGAGATTGCCCTTTATTTTCTTCTTGTAAAAGAATCTTGCTTGGCCCTGCCAGTCATCCCGTTCGATGCGTTCTTTAAACGTCAAGAGGCGCGAGAATTCTTCAATTTCGTTTGGCTTCCAGTCCATGATTTGCTTGAACGTGTAGATACCAAAATCGTTCAAACGGGTCTCCAGCACCGTCGCGATACCCGAGATCAGTTTTAAGTCATCCTTGGATTGGGGGGCTTCTGTAAACACGATACCGCGTGTCGAATCGAGCCGCACAATGCCTCCGTATTCCGCGCTGAAACTGGCTTCGTTGCGTTGCTGCATGGCTTGCGTGAAGGAGATCACGGCGGCATCTTCGAAGTTGCTGTTGCGTTGACGTTGTTCGGCCATTTCGTTGAGCATCTCGCTGCGTTGGGAACGCAATTGCGCGATCGTCGATTCGCTTTGCAGCAACTGTTCACGTAGCGTTACCATTTCCTGTTCACGGTCTTGAGAATCGCTGCGGGTGCTCAAATGGTCGGCCAGCATCGCATCTAACCGCGACTGCAGTTCGGCTTGACGACGTAAGGTGGCCGCATGTTCGTCCCGCAATCGTGCCAATTCGTTGGATTCGGCTTGAAGACGTTTGAGCGCGTCGTCTTTCTTTTCAAGTGTTTTTTCCAACTCACGCATCCGCAGTTTCGAAGTTTCGACCAATTGCGCATCGGTTTGGTATTGCTGACTGCTTTTTTCCAAATGGACCATCGCGGTTTGCAGTTCTCCAATTTTAGCATTCAGCGCTTCGACCTCGTTGCGAAGCTCGTTTCGTTCCCCCTGCAAAAGGCCGATTGTTTCGCTGTCTTGCTTCAACTGAGCCTTCATCTGCTCCCGCGCAACTTCGAGATCATCCTGTAATTGCTCGCGCTGAGTGTTGAGCTTGACGATGGTGCTGCTGTAGTCATTCGAAGTGGCGTCAATCTTCGATGCCAACTGACTTAACTGTGTCTCTTTCTCGGCCAGTTGTTGCTGGACCACGACCAACGATTGAACCTCCGCTTCGCGCTGAAGCAACGTTTCTTGTAATGTCGCCATTTCGCCGGTATGCTTTTTCTGAATCGTGGCGAATTCAAGGTTGGCCGTCTCAAGCTGCTCCTTCAATTCCAACAGCTCCTTTTCTGCGACCTCGTGCAGCATTTCCAATTCGGCGTCGAAGTCTTCCTTTTGAGTTTTCGTAATCGTTTCGTTCTGCTGTGTTAAGCTAACGATCTGCGCTTTTGCTTGTTTTAGTTGCTCACGAAGTTCGCTGACCAAGCCAACCTTTTGCGTGTTCTCTTTATCCAGTTGATCTCGCAAATCTTTCAACCGAGCATCAAATTTGACTTCGATCCCGCTACGCGCTTTTAGCTCATGTTTTAAATTCTCAAGCGCGTCGTCTTGGCATTTGCGTAAACGGTGAATCGTTTGCTCTTGGTTATCGATCCGGGTCTGCAAACCTTTAGAAACCGTTTGAAGGGTCGAAAAGGATGACAACGCACTGTCACGCTGGGCTAGGACTTTCTCCAACTGGCTATTGGCGTTGCCCAACGAAAGGATCAAAGATTCCGATTTTTGTTTATACGTTTCACTTGCCACCAATTCATCTTGCAACGATTCAAGCTGGCCTTGCAGTTTCGCGGTTTGATTTTGCGACGCCGTCAGCGATTCCTTAAGGCTTTCTTTTTCCGAACGTTCGGCGGCGGTTTGGCCCTCAGCTTTCTTCAATCGTTGATTGGTATGTTCGAGGGCAGTTTCGAGCGAAACATGCTCTTTCTCTAAACCTTGCACATTTCCCTTCGCCGTTTCCAAGATCGCCGTGCTGGATTTCAGTTCCGCCTTAAGCTCTGCAATCTGAGATTCGGCGCGATGAAGTTTCTGCAACGCCGAATCCTTGTCTGACTGCAGACTCTTGACGCTGGACTGGTGCTGCAACATCAGCGACTGCGTTTTTGAAAATTTCTTCTGCCAGCCTCCTTCGATATCAGTCAGTTTCACCAATTGAGCCTGAGCGGCGCTGTGTAAAGCATCTTCTAACTTCAACGCCTTCTTCTCAAGCACCTGCACCTGAGCAGTCAACTCATCGCAACGACGCTGCTTTTCGGTCGACTGAACTTCGAGTTCGATACGCTCGCGATCGGCCTGCTCCCGACTCTCAGACCAGTCGTCACACAACTTCTGCAACACATTCATCTGCCCACGTTGACGTGTGAATCGATCGTCCAACGCAGCATAGGAGGTCTGAGCGGTTGTCAGGGTTTTCTTCAACTGCCCGTTCTGACGGAGCATCTCTTCACGCAACGCGCTGTCTTGAGAACTTTCGTTGTGCCATAAGAAATAGCCAATCGCCATGCCTGAAAAGACGAGTACAAAAGCGGTAAGATACGGTATGAACATGACTACTCCGTTGCCATCATTCTGATTGAATTGAGACCGCTGATGATTCTTTGGAGCGGCCTAGAAGTTAAACGCTGGCATCGGTTGCCAGCATCCACGCAGCGGTTTGGTGAAAAACAACCCTGCTTATTGACCATCGACAACCCCAGCCCTTATCTTTAGCCGAATTGCTACGGTCTGTGCAATCCGCAAAACTACACGTCGGCGGTCAGAGCAAACAGTTGTAAACATCTCTAAGGGCGCCGAAAAGTTCTGGAAACTTTGCCCCCCTTTCACGGTGCATTGGCTTGAAAACCACTGGAAAAAACACCCACTGTGAATCTACGAATCGAATGCAGCTATAAATCAGCGTTTGGAAGCAATCCGCCACCACTGCCCTTTGCAGGGTGCTTAAAGGGGCTGTTCGCCGCACTGTGAAGTTGCCACCAGAATGATTTTCCGCTCCAAACGACCGCCGGTGCCCCTTATCGAGGGATTTCTGCGGTCCAATGGGCCCCTGTTGGATGCCAGCGGAAGGCGAATTGCGAACAAAATGGTCTTCCCTCAGCACTTAAAATAACTATCATTTCTGCCTTCAACAGCTTGGTAATTTGTCCCGATTAACAGGTGGCTGCGTAGCGTGCTAGGGGCACCCAAGAGCGGCATCGACAATCCGCTTTTCCGCGTTGGCCCTCGGATAACGGGCTATCTAAATGAAGAGTTTCCGTTCACGTTGATCGGAGGCTTTGGCAAAATTTTCCTTCTTAAGACAAATCGTGCAAATCGCATTTGTTAGCGGTGTAATTGATGAAATTAAAAAACGTACGCAACATTGGTATTTCGGCTCATATTGACTCAGGCAAAACAACCTTGAGCGAGCGGATCCTTTACTACACAGGTCGTATTCACAAAATCGAAGACGTGCGCGGCGGCGGCGACGGTGCGACCATGGATCACATGGACCTCGAAAAAGAGCGCGGTATCACCATCACCAGTGCAGCCACGACCGTTCAATGGGATGGCCACACGATCAATCTTATTGATACTCCGGGACACGTTGACTTCACCGTCGAAGTCGAACGTTCACTGCGCGTGTTGGACGGAGCGGTTCTGGTTCTTTGTGCCGTCGGTGGTGTACAAGCCCAATCGCTGACCGTCGATCGCCAGATGAAACGCTACAAAGTTCCACGTCTGGCGTTCATTAACAAAATGGACCGTACTGGTGCCGACCCTGAAGACGTCGTGCAACAAATGCGTGACAAACTGGGTGCCGAAGCGGTGATGATGCAAATCGCTATCGGTGCCGGCGAAACCTTCGAAGGCGTCGTCGACCTAGTAACGATGAAAGCCTACTACAACGACGGTACAAAAGGGGAAACCGTACGCGTCGCCGACATCCCCGAAGAACTGGCCGACAAAGCCCAAATGATGCGTCAGGAAATGCTCGAAGCAATTTCCATGTTCAGCGATGAAATGATGGAACTGCTGCTCAGCGAAGAAGAAGTCCCTGAAAAGTTGCTCAACGCAACTATCCTCAAAGGTGTTCAAGGCCTTTTCTTCACGCCCGTTTACATGGGAACCGCGTTCAAAAACAAGGGCGTCCAGCCGTTGCTTGACGCGATTGTAAACTTCCTACCTTCGCCACTGGATCGTTCGATTAGCGCCAAAAACTGGGATGACGCCGCCATTGAGTACCCTTTAGAGCCTAAAGCCGACAAACCCTTCGTCGGGATGGCTTTCAAAATCGTCGAAGACCCCTTCGGCCAGTTGACGTTTATGCGAATGTACCAAGGCACGATCAAAAAAGGCGAATCGTACTACAACCAACGCACCGGTCGTAAAGAACGATTCAGCCGCATCGTCCGAATGCACTCCAACAAGCGTGAAGAAATCGATGAAGCTTACGCCGGCGACATCATCGCGGTGATGGGTATCGACTGCGCGTCGGGTGAAACTTACGCTCAAGAACCAAAAATGTGTTCTCTGGAAAACATGTTCGTCCCTGACGCGGTGATTAAAGTAGCGGTCAATCCAACCGAACGCTCCAACACCGAAAAACTAAGTAAGGCCCTCCTCCGTTTCCGCAAAGAAGACCCAACCTTCCGCGTCGAAACCGACGATGAGACCGGCGAAACGCTGATCTCTGGAATGGGTGAACTTCACCTCGAAGTTTACGCCGAACGCATTCGACGTGAATACGGCATCGACCTTGAAGTCGGTGCACCGCGCGTGAGTTACCGTGAGCAACCGACCGTAGCCGCTTCGTTTGACTACAAACATAAAAAGCAGTCTGGTGGTTCGGGACAGTTCGCCCACATCAAAGGCGAACTACTCCCCTTCGACGAAGAAGCCCTTGATGACGATGCAAAAGAAGCCGTCACTGATAACTTCATTTTCGAAGAATCCATCGTCAGCGGTCGTATTCCCAAGCAATACATTCCAGCCGTTGAAAAAGGACTGCGTCAGCAAGTTGTCAAAGGCGTACTGGCCGAATACCCCGTCGTCGGACTCAAGTGCCATCTTGTGGATGGTTCTTATCATGACGTCGATAGTTCGGAGATGGCGTTCCAAACCGCCGCCCGTGGTATGTTCCGCGAAAACATGCACAAGACCAAACCAATTTTGCTGGAACCTGTGATGCGTGTGGAAATTGAAGTTCCCGACGCGTTCCAAGGTCCGGTTGTCGGTGACTTGACTTCGCGCCGTGGCATCATGGAAAGCACCGATGTCAAAGCCGACGGTAACGTCACGATTCTCTGCGAAGTTCCGCTGTCGGAGACTTTCGGTTACGCGACCGATCTCCGCAGTATGACTCAGGGACAGGGTACGTTCTCTATGGAAGTCAACGGCTACCGTCAAGTCCCCAAAAGCGTACAAGAAGACGTGATCGAAGCGCGACGTAAAGAGCGCGAAGAACGCAACAAGTAATTCAATTGGGCCCCGGAGCGTTTCAGTGCCACCGGGGACCAAGATTTGAAAAAGAAGAACGGCCCGTTGAATTAGTTCAACGGGCCGTTTTTGTTTGCATCGCCCCAAAGAACCTGGACGCCTAAAATGCGAACTCATAACTGAAGTAGATCCCTCGCAAACGCAAGGCTTGACTGTCAACGGTCTAATTCAGTTGTTCAATGTCGGCTAAATCGTCAGGAATGTTGTTGCTGGCGAATGCCAATCCTGAACCCCCCAATCGCCAATAGTCCAATCGCAATCGTGCCCTTTGGCCCAATTGGTAAATTAGTCCCAGATCATCGACTCGGTGTTGCCCAACATGCCGTTGAACCATCCGATATTCGCGTGATTACGCAGGAAGTTGAATTCAAAGTTATAGATATCGTTATCACGTGTCACCGAATGGAAATTCCCGTTGGCGAAAATAGCACTGACCGAAGGGGCACCCGTTGAGCCGGCGACATCGGCAACGTTCACCGGGCCGCGGCGAAAGTCATGCAGGCAGAAAAACCCGCGTGGCTCGCGGTCCCGTGTGCAACGTATTGTTATTCGCGGCGTTTGCGGAACTTCTCCGCATCCAGAGGCCTGTGCATCACGCCCACGATCAAAATTTCCCGCCCAACAACGTCGTAAAACACAACATAAGGAAATCGTTCAACTGGCCAATAACGAATGCCATAATCGCTAGGATTTCGCCGTTCGGGATCGTCAATTATCCCAGTAACAGCTCGATAAGTACGCGCAATGAAATCGGCACCGACAGTCACACTATGTTCACCATACCAGCGGGCGTCAGATAAGCACATCCACGTCAAAATCAGGATGATACCGTACGAACTCAT
>CALDYR010000040.1 GCA_937944405.1 uncultured Pirellulaceae bacterium | reverse complement strand
CGGTATTCGCTCCGCGACTACCGATATTGGCCTTAATCTTGGCCTCAATTGATTTTTTTTCAGCGTTTCCGATTTGATACCGGCGCTTAAACGGGGCCGTCGGTCAGCAACACGAACCTGTCTCAACGGTATTCGATTCGTTTACTTCGCCGGCCCTATTTTCGCAGAATCCAAATACGGCCCAGCCCAGATTTTATTCCGGGATCATTTCGCCGGCCACGAGGTCTTCATTGGTTTGCTGACGCCTGATGAGATGCACGGTACCGTTGTCGATTAAGACCTCGGCGGCCAACGGCTTACTGTTGTAGTTTGAGGCCATGACGAAACCGTAAGCCCCTGCACATTCGATGATCAAGTGATCTCCAACCTGCGCCACCGGCAATTCTCTGGCACACACAAAACCGCCTTCTTCTTGCGTAAAGATATCCCCTGATTCACACAAGGGGCCTCCCACGATCGCATCTTGGAATTCAGTAGTTGGTGTTCCCGCGAACGCGATCGACATCGGGTGGTAGGCGCCGTAGAGAATCGGGCGAGCCAGATTGTTGAATCCCGCATCGACCAAGTAGTACAGCTTTTCCCCCATCGATTTGATGGCGCGGATCTCGGTCAGCAAATAACCACTTTCTGCAACCAAAAACCGCCCCGGTTCAATTTCCAAAGTCACTTCGTGACCGAACTGAGATTCCAAATGTTTTCTAACCCCGTCCCACAACTGAAAGTAGCGATCGACGTCCAAGCTGACATCGGTGTTCTTATAGGGAGTCGGAAGTCCTCCGCCGGCGCTAATCGTTTTGATCGAAGCCCCCACCTGAAGCGCTGTTTTCTTCATCGCATCGCAGACTTGGGACAAATGTTCGAAGTCGGTTCCCGACCCAATGTGCATGTGCAGTCCCGTCACCGTTACGTCATGGGCTTTGGCGATCGCCAAACAATCGTCCAATTGTTGGTGCCAAATACCGTGCTTCGATGTGTCACCCCCGGTGTTCGTTTTTGCGCTGTGGCCATGACCGAATCCGGGATTGATCCGCAACGTAATAGAACGTCCCGGTGCGGCGGTGCCCAGTTGCCGGATCATGTCCGGCGAACCGCAGTTAACTGCAATGTTTTGTTCAACCACCAACGCCAACGCGGAGCGATCAAAAATGTCGGCGGTGTAAACGACTTGATGATGCGCGGCATCCAATTCGTAACCCGCTTTCTGAGCCCGGTGGACTTCGCCGGTGCTGACGGCATCGACAACAACGCTTTCCTTTCGCATCAAATCAAGAATCGCAATGTTCGAATTTGCTTTTTGAGCGAATCGAATCACGTCGAACTGTTGCAGTTGAGCGATCCGGTCGCGAATGGTTTGGGCGTCGTAGAAATAGGTTGGTGTGCCAAAGTCCTTGGCTAAATCGGCGATGGGAATGCCTGAGATTTCAGTACGTGTGGGGGCAAACAACTGCTTCGTGTTCATGTGCGGGCAATCTTGTCTAAAGGAGACTCGGGGCAAATCAAATTCAACACGATAGTCTATCCGGAAATACGTTTAGTGGAATCGGTTTTATAGTTCGATGACTCTCATCCAAGCCTCACCGGCGGCACGTTTATCTGCCAGTTTTCCCGGCAGGCGTTTTACGTGGCCGCCATTGGTTTGTGGAAATTCAATAAAAACCGCCGCCAGCAATTCCTGACCATGGTCCATCGACAATCGATCCATCATCGCGCTATCGCCGAACTGGCCGCCACTGGACCAATAGGTACCCATGTTTGCAGCCGTCAGCAGCAACAGCAAGTTCTGCACGTAAGCCGAAGTCGCGGCTAAATGTTCGCGGTCGATTTGGATTTGTTTTGATTTTGCGATCGCTTGGTCGTCGACGTCACCGAACTGAGGCAGCCAACTGACCAATACACAGGCCCCGCAGGCGCTTAGCATCGCTGGGATTTTATTACCCGGTTTCACATCCTCGAACCATTGATAGAAGTTCATGGCGATCTTCTGACAGCTTTCATGCCACAAAATATTGACCCGCCACGGCTGTGCGACATTGTTGCACGCGCGATCGTAATGAAACGGAGCCGCGTCGGCGGTCGCAACCGATTCCATTACCGTCGCACGATATCGCTGCGCCAGTGGATGGGCGATTTTGACCGGTGAATCAACATCGCCAATGACTTTAAAAGTGTGCCGGTTTTTGACGACGCGTGTCACCGTTTGAAAATCAGCGGCAGTAAATGAATCTGGCATGTAGTAGCTTTTAAAAAAACGAAAAGGACGGTCGTGTTTCACCGACAGCCTATTTAATCACGTTCCGCCGCACCGCGAAAGTTGGTTCGCCTTGTGGCGGCTGGTAATTGCCTGAGTTATATTAGCGTCACGGCTTAGGCCTTGTGGATTTTTCGAATGTCACCTTTATTCTTTTGTCGGGTTAGTGTCGTGAAGCTGGAAGCAAAATTATTATTAGGACTTGCGATCTATTGCATCGTGACGGCGGGGCCCCAAAGCGCGTCTGCCCAGCAAAGCACCGCGGTCGACGAACAAGCCGCTGAGGTCACTGAAGGGGAGGACACGACCGACCAAGCCATGGCCCCATTAGAAAAGATTGTCGAACTCGAAGGCATTGCCGAATACCGTTTAACCAACGGCGTCAAAGTCCTCCTATTCCCCGACGGTTCGAAGCCTCAATTCACGATCAACGTTACCGTTAATGTTGGTTCCCGTCACGAAGGTTATGGTGAATCGGGAATGGCTCACTTGCTGGAACATATGTTGTTCAAGGGCACCGACAAATTTCCCGATACTCCCAAATGGCTCAAGGATCGCGGCGTGTTGAACATGAACGGCACCACGTGGTTTGATCGCACTAACTACTACGAAACGCTCCCGTCGTCGGACGACAACTTAGAATTTGCGATCGAAATGGAGGCCGACCGGTTAGTCAATAGTTGGATTCGTGGCGAAGACCTCGCGTCGGAGATGACGGTGGTCCGAAACGAATTTGAACGCGGTGAAAACAGTCCTCAACGCATCCTCATGCAACGCATCATGTCGACAGGTTTTGACTGGCACAACTACGGAAAATCGACTATCGGCAATCGCAGTGACATCGAACGCGTGCCGGTCGACCGTTTGCAGGACTTCTACCAAAAGTATTACCAACCGGACAATATTACAGTCGTTCTGGCGGGAAAATTTGAAACTGAAAAAGCACTCAAACTCGTCCAGCGGTATTTTGGCGTGCTGGAAAAACCCACCCGCGAGCTACCCCGAACCTACACCGAAGAACCCATTCAAGACGGGCAACGCCGCATCGAACTTCGGCGTTCGGGTGACGTCGAACTGATCGGCGTCGGGTACCACGTTCCAGCGGCGTCTAATGAGGACTACGCAGCATTGGAAGTTTTGGTCAATCTGTTGGGGAACCAACCTGACGGACCTCTGTACGAAGCGCTTGTGAAATCTGAACTGGCCTCCGACGTTTCCTCCTTCGCATTCAAAACGCATGACCCGGGCATGATGTTGGTAATGGCCGAAATCTCTGAAGACGCCGATTTGGCAACGGCTGAAGATACAATGTTAGCCACGATTCAATCGGTTGCCGAAAACGACATTACCGAAGCACGTGTCAAACGTGAAATTCAAGGGCTGCTGCAGCAGCGCGAGCGGTTGTTTGCCAATAGTGAGAAGTTTGCGATTCAGCTCTCAGAATGGCAAGCCTACGGTGATTGGCGACTGTTTTTCCTGCACCGAGATCGCATTGAAAAAGTCACCGTTGACGATGTAAAAGCGGTCGCAAAAAAATACTTGGTCACCGACAACCGCACCGTAGGTGTGTTTTTACCCACCAAGGAAACTCAACGCGCCCCGCTGCCCGATCGGGTCGATCTGGAACGCCTATTAGCCGACTACAAGGGCCGAGCCGCAATCGCACAGGGCGAATCCTTCGACCCAACGCCTGAAAACATTGACGCCCGCAGCACGACCGGGCAATTTGATTCTGGTATCAAATACGTTTTCCTGCCGAAAAAAACGCGCGGTGAAAAAGTATTCGTTAGCGGCAAGTTACACTTCGGTTCGCCCACATCGTTAGCATCAAAAGTCGAAGCCTGCAATTTGATGGGGACGTTGATGACCAAAGGCACTCAAACCATCGCTTATCAGGCGTTCCGGGATAAACTCAACGAACTGGGGGCCACCCTGGCTATCAGTTCGGCGCCGGGGGAACTCTCCTACAGCATAGAAGCCAAAAACGAAACGCTGAATGATGTTTTGTTATTGTTGAAATCGGCGTTGCGAGAACCTAAATTCGCCGAAGAAGAATTTGAAGTCGCCCGCCGACAGAACATTACCGCTATCGAAGCAGGGCTTTCGGAGCCCAACGCGTTGGCCGGAAACATGTTTTCACGCAAGCTTTCGCCCTATGAAAAAAACGATGTACGGTACGCCGCGACGTTGCCTGAACGAGTTCAAAATTTGAAAACAATCTCCATTGAAGACATCAAAGGAATTTATCATCAGCTTTCAGCAGACCATGGCGAGGTCGCCATCGTCGGCGACTTCGAATCAGAGTCTGCGATGCAGACATTAAATTCCATCTTCACCGGTTGGGAGTCTGACACACCCTATGTTCGTATCGAGGAACCCGCTGTTGAGGGAATTCAAGGCGAACGCATCAACATCAACACTCCAGACAAAGCCAACGCGGTGTATCTGGCCGGTTTTGTGAAACCGATGATGGACACCGATGAAGACTATGAAGCACTGCTGATTGGTAATTACGTGCTTGGTGGCGGGCCGTTGTCGTCTCGGTTGGCAGACCGCGTACGGAAACAGGATGGTTTATCTTACACCGTCGGGGCGCAATACCGGGCCGATACCTTCGATGACCAATCCGTGTTTACGATGTACGCGATTTCGAATCCTGAAAATACGGAAAAGGTCGCAACCACCATTATCGAAGTGATCGAACAACTGCTTAAAAACGGCATCGATGATCAGGAGTTTGAAAAGGCAAAGGAAAGCTACCTGACCAAACGGCGCGGCAGCCGCGCCAATGATCGCGCGTTAGCAGGATTGCTTCGAAAGAATTTGCAAGCCGACCGGACGATGGCGTTTTTTGCTGAAAGCGATCAGCAGATGCAATCCCTGTCAAAATCGCAAGTCGAATCTGCCCTCAAGTCGTTCATCGAAGTTGATAAATTGATCATTGTCACCGCCGGTGATTTTGAAAAATTAGAATCAAAAAAAATGGAGAAGAATGAGAACGCTGAGTAGCCATCAGCAACATCGTTGACCGATGGCAAAGGGAAAACTCTGCCATCGGTGTCGGGGACATGCCTTCTTCAAATTAGAAAACAGCGCATTGTTCCCCGGAGGCGTTGGGTTGGTTACGGGCTATTCTTCAACCGTTTCAACGGAGCAATAATCGTGACGGTCCCAGAACTGGCCTCAGGACTTGTCCCGCTTGGCTCGGCATTGTTGCTGTTGCTTGCCATGCGACGACGATCGCACGATGCGGGTATTTAATCACGCTCCCATTTCATTGACGTAAAAAGTGCCATTGAAAGCCTCCCTTCGGGGGCCAAAACTTGGGTGGAGGCTTTTCCTTGGTTAACTCGCTCAAGCATGGCAAGACTGAGATAATTTTGAACGATTGCTGCCGATGATGCAGCAAGATGGGGCACAGCAGCATCACGTTTCTTTACACGCTCATCCCCATTGGCTAACGCTGTCACGTGCCAAGACGACCACCGGATGTGCTGCGCGATTCGGTCGCGGCGGTTCTAGATCGAGTTCGCAGCATGTCGCACTGAGTGCATGTTGATTCTGAGTCAGACGATTCGTAGTTCGGGGCAGTTGACGGTTCGGTTGCTCGTGCGGCGACCGGCGAGGACAAGTTCCGGGCGCTGATAGACCACATCGGCCTTGCACTTGGGCATTGGTCAATTCAGTTTTCGGCCCCGGAGTCCGAAAGTGTTGGCAACGTATTAACGCCAGCCCCGAGAAAGCCGGGCCGCGAAAGCCAGAAACATCGCCTCCATAAAACTTCACGGTTCGAACAAGCAGCACTGCCGACACGAACAAAGCATGTGGAAATAAATTTCAGAATCTAATCAACCGGCGCGCGTTTGCGGGTCTCACGACAGCGCTTCGAAAATGATGCTCAAATTATTCGACTTCCCAACACGCGACTCGGTGACCATTTCCACGATCCAGCAGGGGCGGGTTTTCTGTTTCGCATTGCTTTGTCTTAATCGCACAGCGGGTCACAAAAGGACAACCTGCCGGCGGATCATAGGGGCTTGGCACTTCGCCTTCTAAAACCGTTAATTCTCCACGTTGGTCGGGATCGGTAATGGGGTTGCATGACAAGAGGGCGCGTGTGTAGGGATGCTTCGCGTGCGCATGAATGTCCTCGCAGGGCATTTCTTCGACGACGTTGCCCAAGTACATCACCAACATCGAATCACAAAAATGGTCGATCACTTTTAGATCGTGTGACACAAACAACATCGTCAGGCCAAGTTCTTCTTTCAAATCCATCATCAGGTTTAATACTTGGGCTTGAATCGAAACGTCCAGCGCCGACACCGGTTCATCGGCGATAATGAATTCGGGGTTCACCGCGAGGGCTCTGGCGATGCCGATACGTTGTTTCTGTCCCCCTGAGAATTCGTGGGGGTACTTCATTTTGTCGTCGATTCGTAAACCAACTTTTTTTAATAGTTGATCAATCGTTTCATCCATTTTTGATTCGGGAACGACGTCGTGCAGTCCAATCACCTCTTTGATCGTCGTTTCAACGGTCATACGCGGATTCAACGACGAATTAGGATCTTGGAAAATCATCTGCATCCGCTGGCGAATGGGGCGCAGTTGTTGATTGGACATTTGACTGATGTCGGTTCCATCAAAGATGACTTTCCCCGATGTCGGTCGGTGAAGTCGGATAACGACCTTACCCAAGGTCGACTTTCCGCAGCCGCTTTCCCCGACCACGCCAAGAACCTGACCTTTTTTAATCGTGAAGCTAACATCGTTGAGGGCGTGAACTTTCGCGATCACGCGATTGAATAAACCGCCGCGTTTGGGAAAATGCTTGACCGCATTTTCAACCCGGACCAGCACCGGATCGTTGTCGGAATTCGTTGGGGGGGGGCTCATGCTGTTTCTCCCAGTGGATAGAAACATCGCACTTTGGATGAATGGGGTTCATTTCCGATTGCTATTAAATCTGGCAATGCGGTTTCACAGTTGTTTTGCCGATGGCCGCAGCGTTCTGCAAATCGACACCCTTTGGGCAGATTGAAAAGGCTTGGCACGGTGCCTTCGATCGCGGGTAAGCGTTTTTGATGGCCCGCACGGCCGGGTTTGGGCATCGAATCCAACAGCGCTTTTGTGTAGGGGTGCTTGGGGTTGTGAAACAACTGTCGCACGGGGGCCATTTCTACGATCTGGCCGGCGTACATTACAATCACTCGATCACAGGCCTGTGCCACAACGCCTAAATCGTGGGTGATCAAAATGATCGCGGTACCGGTTTTCTGTTTCAGCCCCTCCATCAGTCGCAATATCTGAGATTGAATGGTCACATCCAACGCCGTGGTGGGTTCGTCAGCGATCAGAATCTCTGGTTCGCAGCAAAGCGCGATCGCGATGACGACGCGCTGTCTCATCCCGCCGGAAAGTTGGTGAGGGTATTCGTCGATGCGTTTTTCGGGATTGGGCATTTCCACCAAACGCAGCATTTCGATCGCGCGAGTGCGCCTTTGACTGGGGCTCAAATCGGTATGGTATTGAAGCGCTTCTTCGATTTGCCAACCAATCGTGAACACAGGATTGAGCGCCGTCATGGGTTCTTGGAAGATCATTCCAATTTCATTACCACGAATAGCACGCATTTGGTGTTCCTTCAGCTCCAACAAGTTGGTGCCACGGTAGTCCACCACACTGCCCTCACCGTACCGCGTGACGTGTTCAGGAAGCAAGCGAATAATCGATTTATTTGTGACCGTTTTGCCACAACCACTTTCACCTACCACTCCCAACGTTTCGCCGGAGTAGAGTTCAAAGGAAACACCGTCGACTGCGGTGACGATACCGCGACCGGTTTTGAAACGGGTGCACAGATCGCGGACTTTTAGGATAGGTTGTTCGTCAGGCATGAGTATCCGGTGATTCCTAAACGTGTTTTGGGTCAAACGCGTCCTGCAACGCATCGGAAAGAATGTTAAACGCCAACACCAATACGAACATTAACGCCGTCGCAAACCCGATCTCCCAGAAGAAACCGCCGACAACGTCGCCATTGTTTCCGGCGTCGCGAATCATGATGCCCCAGCTGGGTTGATTCTTAACGCCAAAACCTAAGTAACTGAGAATCACTTCGGACTTGATGGCCGCAATCAACAGCAACGAAAAATTGATCAACATCAAGTGTGCCGTGTTGGGCAAAATGTATCGCAAGAGGATGTGGACCGGTCCAAATCCGGCGGTTTGGGCCGCGTGGACGTATTCCATTTCTTTGAGTTTCAGTGTTTCCCCCCGGATCACACGGCAGGTGCCAATCCAAAACGTGGCACCGAAGGCGATATACACCGGCAGTAACGTGTCTTTGGCCGCAGAGTTGGTAAACGCGTAAGCCAGCACAACCAGCAGCACAAGGTTCGGAATCGAGGAGAACGTTGTGTAGATCCAAACGACGACATGATCAACCCAGCCGCCAAAATATCCAGCCGCTGCACCTAAAAACGCCCCCAACGAAACGGCAAATATCGCCGTCACCAAACCAATTTGAATCGCGATTTTAATGGAGTAGATACCTCGAAGGAAAATCGACCGTCCCTGAGCGTCAGTGCCAAGCAAGATCGAAACGTCGTAGACGAACTGCTGCCACGCCGTTAGGGGCGCTTTAAGTTGTGCTTCGGCGGCCTCTAGGTCTGCGATTTTAGGCAGTAAGGAAGGGTCGATGTCGAGGTTCGGGCTTTCATTGAGTTCCCCTGCTAGCGCGTCGACTTCGGCAACCAGCATTTCGAGTTCGGCCGGCGATTTGTTGACCACGGTGAACGGCCCAAGACTTACTTCGGATAACGCGCCCTCAACGTCTTCTGCGGCAAGGGCGCGTTTGACCTTGGTCAGAAATTTTTTCGTTGAATTCTCGTACCGTTTTTCTGGTGTGTCCTGTCGATAGAAGCCCGGCATCTTATTGGGGCCGATAACGGTGTCGCAGGTAACACGTGAAATCCCACCGGCCATCACAAACAACGCCGCCAACAAATACAGCATGATGATCGCTAGGGCGACTAACGCCAATTTATTCCGCCAAAGCTTTTTAGCTTCGCGCGTGTTGATCATTTGTTTGATTCGGTTCACTATTGCAACCTCACTCGTGGGTCAAACACGGCATAGAGAATGTCTGTCGCGATGATGCTCATGATGAACAGGCCCGCAAATACGGCGGTGAATCCTTCGACGACTGGGAAATCATCATTACGAATCGCTGAGAGCAACACATACCCCATGCCGGGGATGCCGAAAAACTCTTCTAACAGAATCGAACCGGTTACCAAAAACGGCAACGTGATCATAACGCGCGTCACGATCGGGATCATCGCGTTACGAAGCATGTGAACGAACATAACTTTGGACTGCGGCGCCCCTTTGGCTCGCGCGGTGGTGATGTAATCGGCCTGTGTTTCTTCCACCATCACAGCGCGGTAAAAACGAGTATCATAACCCATCGACACAATGACGCTGATCAGCACCGGCAACAACATAAAAAAGGGCCAATTCAAAAGTCCCGATTCGTAACCGTGGATCGAAAACACCGGGGTGCCGAGCCACTGTTGAAGCTTATAGGCTCCGAAGTATTGACCGAAAATGATGTACACCAAAAAACTAACGCTCATTCCCAGCACCGCGCAAAAGACCAACAAGCGATCGATCCAGCGCCCACGGTAAAACGCTGACAACATCGCAACAAAAATGGATATCACGGTCGTGATTCCTAACGCCGGTACTGTCAGCGCCAAAGAACGCGGCACCGCGGTGCGCAGTTTTTCTCCAACCGTAACACCGGGTTCGTTCCACGACTCTTGGCTGAAGTCGAAGGTGAAAATTGATTTCAGTAAGACACCGTATTGTAGGTAGATAGGTTGATCCAACCCAAATTCTTTGCGTTTGCTGATGTAATCTTCTTGCGTGGCGTTTTTGCCGAGCTTACCGGTGACCGGGTCGCGCTGGCGCAGCAGGACCATCAATAAGAATATGATCGCAAGATAAACCGGTATGTTGTAAACCAGTTTACGAATGATAAATGCCCACATAAATTCGTTGCTTCGATTGGTCGTTTAAGTTCGTGGTTTAGGTTTGGGTTGAAGAAATTACTTGATCGTTAAGTACTTGACCCAGTTGCTGAAAGTTTCTTCGGGTTTGAAGTTCTTCAGGCGATCATGAATCAAGTAGTATCGGGTCCGGGCCATCGCCCCGATCATGGGTACGTCTTCGATGATCATGTTTCGCATCTTCACGTATTTTGCGGTACGTTCTGGCGAGGCCGGCATGACGCGAATCTCTTCATAAAGTTCATTGTACTGGGGGCGATCGTAGTTGAAGTTGTTGGACATCGGCGATTTGAAGGGCCCGTAAAACAACTGGAGATTGTTTTCAGCGTCGGGGTAGTCGCTGCCCCAAGCCAGCCCAAAAAACGGAGCTCCTTTTTCGCGCATTTTCTCTGACAGTTCAGAGAAGTCGAGGGCATTGACTTCCATTTTGATGCCGATCTTTTTTAGATTCCGCGCCGTCATGTAGGCCATCTCTCGGCTCTGGGCTTGCTGAGATGTATAGTAAACCAGCGGCGGGAGCCCTTCGCCGTTGGGGTGCCCGGATTTTTTTAGCAACTCTCGGGCCTTCTGTAAGTTGGGGCCGCGATAATTCACAGCGGCGGTGTGGCCTTCGGGATGGCCGTCAAGCCCACTGGGAATTGGCCCGTCGTAAATCAAATTGATCCCATCGTAAAAAGCTTCGTTCACTTCATCCAAATCCATCGCCAATGAGATCGCTTGGCGGACCCATTTTTTCTGATCGGTGTATCCGCCGTAGTCGGGATCTTCCATGTTGAATCCGTTGTACACCATATCTAACAGCGGCAGCGCCACGACGCGCATGCCTTGTGCTTCGAACGAAGGCCGCAGCGTGCGTTTGCGTTTGATAAAGGCTTGAGAAAAATTCTCCGATGCCACGCGCGTGTAATCAAGTTCCTTATTGAGAAACTTCAACCAAGCCGGCGCGTTTTTCTGGAACATCGTCAAAACGACTTTGTCCGCCAACGGCAGCCGCTCACCGGCGCAATCGTACATGCCCAGCGCTTTGTCTTGGGCGTAGCCTTGGTAAGGCGGCGTCGCGTCATCCTTCATTCCGGGGTCAGCCGGATACCGCACGTCGCGGTAGTTCGGGTTGCGGCGGTAGACCATTTGCAATCCCGTTTCCCAGTGCTCAAGAATAAAAGGCCCTGTTCCCACCGGGTGGCGTGAGATCCTGTCTTGGTAGTGTTCGACCGCCTCGCGCGGCAGCACCGACGTCTGGAACATCGCCAAGGTGTACTGGAATCGAATAAAGGGTTGGTTGAGCACGATTTGAAACTCGTGATCGTTAATCTCCACCATCCCCGCAACCGGCGCGTCGTAGTCGAATCTCTCCGCTTCGTTTTGCTCTTTTCTGTATTGGTCGAAACCTTTGATCGTGTCTTGCATCAACCACCATGACTTCGGTTGGTTGTCGGTATCGGCCATCCGTTTAAGCGAATAGAATACATCGCGCGTTACGACCTTACGGCCTTTGCCGTCTTCAAAACATGGGTCGTCGTGGAAGTAAATATCGTCACGAAGCTTGAAAGAGAAAGTTTTCCCGTCTTCAGAAACTTCGGGCATGGACTCCAAAAGGCAGGGCTTTAACTTATAGGGCCGCGTCAGATACTCGTACTCCAGCAAGGTTTCGTAAACGTAAGACGCCGCCACGTTGTCGTATTGGCTCGCTCCCCGTACCGGATCAAGCGAATTGGGGCCGGTGGTTGGCATGGGCAGCCGTAGAACGATCTCCGATTGCCCGTAACTAAAAGGCCCCAATAGGCCACAGGTCAAAATGAGTGCGGCGACGCCCGTTAAGTTAAATCGCAGCGAAAACAGTTGCAATAAAGATGTGATAGCGTGTTTCTGTTTCATGCCTCGGTTATAACAAAAAACGCTCATTTCGCCTAAGCCAACATCGGCCCGAGAAGCCCCCGTTTTCAGAGCCGGTCGTCGCGATGCTAGCTCACTTCCTGTAGACCGTGCCGTGGATTGTGTTTAATCTTCTGAAGTTCGAAATTGGGAAATTGTTGCCACCGCGAAAACTTAATCGAGTCTGATCTATGCGTGCCTTTCCATTGACGGTGTTAGCCTTGTTTTCAACGGTTTTGCTCTGCGTTTTGTTCTGCGAAAACATCACCGCGCAGCAATTCAAGATCGAATCTCAGATTTACGTCGCCGACGACAACCAGCCATCATCGTCCAACGTCACGATGTTCAGCGCCGGTTTGGTTTTCGATTTCCAGACGAAGGGTACGCAATCTCACGAAGTCACCATTTTAGAACCGAAGCGTCATCAAACCATTCTGCTTGACCGTTTGCGTCGGATGAAGCTGGTGTTGGACGATGTGCAGTTGATCAAGATGGCTGACGCATTGCGGCGTGAAACGGCGCTGGATAAGTCGGCCGGTTTTTTAGTGAACGAGCGTTTTGAAGAATCGATTTCTTTAGACAATGGAGCGGCGACATTGAAAAGCCCAACGATTAGCTATTCGATTCGGGGCAGCCGTCCGGCGGATTTGAAAGTGTTCCCTGTCTACAGTAATTTCATCGAAGCCTTCACACGATTGCAGGTTTCTGATCCTCACGCGTTTTCTCCCTTTCCACGAATGCGATTAAACGAAACGATTCGCAAATTAGGTTGGATCCCCAGCGAGGTGAAGGTAACCCTCAAAAGCAATCCGTTGATGAAGCAGGGGCTAAAGGCAACCTCAAAACACACCTTCATCGACGGCCTGTCATCAGCCGACGAAGCCAAAATCGCGGTACTGAAAACGGAGTGGCTGAACTTTGAATCGGTTGACCTTTACGAGTTCCGGCATCTTAAGAAACCCACGATCAAAGAACGCATCGCACGTCGCAACGAAACGCCAAAATCATAACGCTGTTAGACGATGGAGATTCGCAGCCACCGTCTAAGCACCTAATCACCAAGCGTTAAAGCACCAAAGCCCGTACGCTAAGCTACCGGCGTTTGAGGATCTCTTGAGTGTCGTTCCGCAATACAACACCGCCGACGCCGCACGTTGAAATTTGGCTTACGCGAAAGCTGCTTTAATGCGTTTAATCGCCTCTTGCGTGTTCTCCAAACTGTTGAACGCGCTCAAACGAAAATAGCCTTCCCCAGCTGCTCCAAACCCGCTGCCAGGGGTGCCGACAATGTGGGATTCGCTGAGCAATTTATCAAAGAAGTCCCAGCTGGTGACTCCCTCGGGCGTTTGCAGCCAAACATAGGGCGCGTGAACGCCGCCGTAAATTTTGAATCCGGCTTCAACCAAACCTTCACGTAACAGTCGCGCGTTGTTCATGTAAAACGCAATCTGATCTTTGATCTGTTGCTTTCCTTCATCAGAGTAAACCGCTGCCGCGGCGCGCTGGACGGGGAAGGAGACGCCGTTGAATTTGGTGCAGTGCCGACGATTCCAAAGCGCGTGGATGGACTGGTCTTCACCATCGCTGGTTTTGCCCACCAGCGTTTTGGGAATCACAGTAAGCGCACATCGCACGCCGGTGAAGCCAGCGGTTTTGCTAAAGCTGCGGAATTCGATCGCACAATTCCGTGCCCCTTCGATTTCGAAAATCGAACGCGGAACGGAGTCGTCAGAAATAAAGGCCTCGTAAGCTGCGTCGTAAAGAATGATAGAACCATTCTCCTGCGCATACGCCACCCACTTCGCCAGCATTTCCTTGGACGCGACGACCCCGGTAGGATTGTTGGGGTAACAAAGATAGATCAAATCCACTTTTTCGTTCGGCAGTTCTGGTTCAAAGTTCGATTCCGCCGTAACGGGCATATAAACCAGACCGCCGTAGCGGCCATTTTCGTCCGCCGCGCCGGTGTGTCCGGCCATGACGTTGGTGTCCACGTAGACCGGATAGACTGGGTCCAGCACCGCGATTTTGTTGTTGGAACCGAAAATATCCAAGATGTTTCCTGAATCGCATTTCGAACCATCAGAGACAAAGATTTCGTCCGCAGAAACGTCGATGCCTCGGTCTTGGAAATCATTTTTCGCAATCGCTTCCCGTAGGAAGTCATAGCCCTGTTCTGGGCCGTAGCCACGGAATGTGTCCTTGTTGGCCATTTCATCGACGCCGTCATGCATGGCTTTAATGATCGCCGGTTGCAGCGGTTGGGTTACGTCGCCGATCCCCATTTTGATCACGTCCGCATCGGGATTAGCTTCGCAAAACGTACGCACCCGGCGTCCGATTTCGGGAAAAAGGTAACCGGCTTGAAGTTTGAGATAGTTGTCGTTGATTTGAGCCATGAATGAAACGCAAGTGAGTGTGAAAGGTGACCAGTTCTTGATTCGGCATTGTAACGTCAACCGCGGAAGTCGTTAATGACCGACCGTTTGTCTTGGGCCATTTTTTGCGCTTCTTCAACCCAACCCGCACCAGCTAACAGACCTTACACCTTTCTGCAAAATCCACTTGATCTCACTTCCTACGATGAGCGTCCCGAGTTTTCAATGTAGCTGAATTCGCCCGGATTTGGGCCCCAACAGGCTTGAGATCTGTCGGATGGCTGGCTTGATTAGAAGTGACGTTTAAGTGATCCGTCGCCAGTGCAGATAAGCGTCTGTAGATTTTGAGCGTCTGATGAGGAGGCTTTTACACTGGCCGCCTCTGGTACTGCCACCGGAGCAGCAGGGACAGCGATTTGACGATCGCTGCAGCGCAACGTTCCTCTGGTGCGCTGCGGGAAATGGGACAGCCAATGCCTGTTTTTTAGCACCGCGCGATTTTACCGGCGCTGAATTGGAGAGAATGCAGGTCGGTGCCCACTACTACTACTACTACTACTACTTCGATTGCAGATAAACTTCCGCGCTTTGGTAGGTGGTCAGTCGGATTTTCATGGCTTCGGGGTCCATCCGTATCTGGCCGGCGGTTTCGATTTTGGAGATTGCTTTCTCCTGTAATTTCACGGCGGTGTCAAATTCACCGTTGGCCGCTGAAGCGGCCGCCATCACCTCAAGGGCGGTCGCGGAATCTTTGTCGAAGGAGTGACCTTTCTTGGCCAACGCGAGCGCCGTTTGGGGTTGAAAAAAGTCCGGGTCGGGGCAGGTCGACAACAACCAAGCCGTCTTGAGGTAGCCGCTGCCGGTGGCTTTGCGAGCGATCCCGGTGGTCAAGTCCTCGTGTGCCGATTTCCAGTTGCCGACCACCTGATGGGCTTCGGCGCGGTTTTGGTATGCCGTTGCATTGTCGGGTTGAAGTTCTACCACGCGGTCGAATAACTTGATCGCCTCTTTCGGTTTACCGCTGAACAATTTAGCAAAGGCCAGCCCATTGATCGCTTGAACGTCATCGCCATCGGCGGCGATGACAGCTTCATAGTCGGCAACGGCGCGTTCGAATTCCTTTTGCCAACTGAGCAGTTCGGCGCGATTGAATTTAGCTTTTTGGGACTTCGGATTCAATTTGATCGCTCGGTCGAGGTCTACGATCGCTCGGTCGAGTTTCTCTTGATTGGCGTAAGCCGTTGCACGACCAAAATAGGGTTTCCATTTCTGGTCATCGATCGCGATCGAATCATCAAAGTCGACCAACGCCGCGTTAAGGACGACTTCGAACTGTTGCGTGTTACCTGCGTTACGAATGCTCATCGCCAAATCAATGCGCTGCTGGCCGCGTTTGCTCAGCGCCCACGCTTTGAGAGCGTCGACGTCCTTGTTGCCGGGGACCAGTCCCTCATTCGCCGCATCGCATTTTTCGATGATCACCGAAAAGTCTTTGGACGTTTTCGCTGTCTGGGTCAGCCCGTAAATGTCGCTGGCGGTAGGTTTGTCGGCCAGGCCGACCGAACAAGTGAAAGTACAGGTGACCAATAAGGCCATCAACAATAGAGTCGGTGAATCGAGTTTCGCCATCAGTCCCTCCGTGGATACGTTTTGCAATAAATTTGATTTTGTGTGGCGGTTTGGCAACGTTAGTGATCAGGCGGTCTCAGATCAGCAGTTCGCGCGAGAGCCAAGTGCCGTTGCGATCGGCCCAAATTCTGGCCATTCCAGCTAACCCTAAATGCCGTTCGTTGCGTCGTTGCAAGCCGCAGTTTTGAACGGTATGGCGATCAGGATCTGCTCGAAACAGCCCAATATACAAGATCTCCCCCTCATTGGCCAACAAGAGATTGATTGGTGAAAGCACGATGGAACTACGGGCGGCTGAGTTTGAAATTGGTGGGAAGAATGGGTTGGGGAGTTGCCAGGCTTCGGTTTCTTGCGACTGGCTTAAATTTTTTCCAATTCAGCAAACACCTAAAATCAAAGTCTGCCGCCCCCGTGTTATGGCTGCGGAGATGATGCTAATTGTTTGACTTTAATCTCGACGCTGCCGGAGTGGTTGTTGAACTCCGGAGCGTACATGCACTGAATCTCCGCAATGCCTGTCTGATAAGTCCCCGCCTGTTGAACTCGAACCGAAGTTTCGAACACGTACGTTCCCTTGCGCAGGTAATCAATAAAGAAGTGCGATGCCGTGTCGCGCGTCGATTGGTAGTACCAGAGTCCGTCACGGCTTTTATACTGCGAAAGAACATTGACCGGTTCAGTCCCGCTACCACGGTAGTCCTTAAGATGGACAAACTCCATATCCCGATCGGCACGAATTTCGACACGTGTCACTAATTCATCGCCAATTTCTACCGGTCCGACCACTGGAGAAATTTCAGGGCCGTCGTCGGTGTTCTTTTTGATGAACAGTTTTTTCTTCAACGTCAGCGGCGTGCCTTCGTAGGGTTCGATCTTGGCAACGTCTTCCAGATAACGCCAATGAACACTGCCCCACGCAATACCATCATCTGGCTTCTCCACCTCAATCGTTTTTTGGTCCGATCTGATTTCGCCGCCAATAAATTTCTGTTGAGTGAATCCCGTGCCGGCTTCGATCTTATCAGGTTGGATTTTCTTTCCACCGACAGTCACTCCCACCAGTTTAGAAGATGCCAATGCGTCGGTGCCACGTAAAAGCAACGCGTAAACAGCATCAGCAGTCGATTTGGTCGTCTTCCAAGACTGTGTTTGCTTCTGCTTCAACAGCCAAATTTTGCACTCTTGAACCGAATCGGCATCGCCCAGCACTTCATCATAAGCCTCAATCAACAGCGCTTGCGTTTCGATCGGCGCCTGATGCCAAAACCAAGAATTTTTGCTCTCCGTCCAATACTGACCTAACTGATCGTCGCGCAACGATCGTTCGGTCAACGATTTCATGATCGCATTGGCCGTTTGCGGATCTCCCGAACGTTTGAGCGCGATCGCAATATGAGCCTGCGACTGGCGGGAACCGACTTTTCCCCAATGCGTTTTCGCTTGCTGAAGAAAGTACTCAAACGCAGGACGATTGAGATCAGAAATGGCTTGATCCTCCAAAAAGAACGATCTGCCGTACAAATACAATGCCGTTGCGGAACTGAGATTGTTTTGATCCAACTGTTCTTTTTCGACCAAACGATCGTACCGCCGTTTGATCTGGCTGTCGATTTGCGTGAGCGCCTTGATCGCCGAAGTCACGTCAACATCGCCCCCCAATTTTCTCAGTCGTCCAAAACCCGTGGTAATGTACAACGTGAGATAGTCATTGGACGGTCCTCCTGAAAACCACGGCCATGAACCGTCAGGTAATTGCATCTGAGCCAACCGGTTCACTGATTCTTTGACTTCAGAATCTAAGCGATTCGTATCGAACAGTAACCCCACATTGCGCCTGGCTTGCGAATCGTTCCTTCCGTCGATCAACCACGGCGATTCGGCAATCATGACGTTGCGCAGATCGTCATTTTTCTCCAATGGTGATTTCAACGCGTCGGTGCCTCGCCACTGTTCAAAAATTGTTTTGATACGTGGGTTGCTGGTGACGATTCTGCGTCCTAACGCATTGGCGTACAGGCGATTGAAAGTCTGTTCACTGCATTGATGTGGGTATTCCATTAAATAGGGCAACGCCATCACCGCGTACCACGAAGGGTTAGACGTCATCTGCACCGTCAGCGATTGATTCTTCAGCGAATCGCTGCGATCCATCTTCTCAAGTTGTTCGAAGGTGAAGGTGCGTCTTTGATTGCCGCGCATCGACAGCGGCAGTGATTCGGTCACCAGAATTCGTTTCGAAAGGACTGGCAACATTCCCGCTTCGCCATCGGATACCGTTGCGCTGGCCCCGACAACCTTATACGTGATCGCGCCGATAGCATCAATGCAATCAGGGACATCCAATTTCCAGTGGTAAGAACGCGATTCATTGGCGGGAACAGCGAAACTCTTTTGGGGATCGGTGTTGCCGAAAGACGCGTCGACAGAGCTTTCATCCAAGGCATTGTTCAGTTGCAACTGCACGGTGCCGTTCTGCGCTGAATCGGATCGGTTGGTGACTTTCACGGAAAAATACAGCCGATCGCCTTCACGCAAGAATCGCGGCGGGTTGGGTTGCACCATCAGATCCTTGCTGGTGGTCATCTCATCGATTAGCATCGCGGTGCGCAATTCCGCATCATGCGCCAGTCCCATAAACTTCCACGCGGTGAGCGCTTCGGGAACCTCGAATTCGATTTTCACACGCCCGTCCGCATCTGCGATCAGGTTGGGGTAAAAGAAAGCCGTTTCTTGTAAGTTCTTGCGAAGGGAAATCTGATTAAGGTCAGGGCCGCCGGTTGTTTCAGCGTTTGAATCATCCAGTTCCTCGGAAACACTGGCAGCAGAAAACCGATCCGCTTCGGCGTCGGCGTCGGGGTCATTAAAACTCATCGTGGCGGACTTGGACATCATGGCTACCGCCGCATCGGGGGCTGATTTCGCGGGCGCGTTGCGGCTACGCATGCTCGCCGACCTTGGCGCGGCGCCCCAATGCTCCTTGCCGACACTATCGTAAAAACGAGACAAACCAATTCCATCAGCGAATCGGCGATGGGTAACGCCGTCAGTTCGAAAAGGGCGACGCGCGAAACGCCCCAACATCTGCAGTCTTGTCAACTGGTTGCTGAACTGGTACCGCTGGTTAAGTCGGTCTTGATAGAACGTCCCCAAGCGGTGCGCCCATTGCTGGACCGCAAATTGATCCAATGAACTATCGTACATCGCCGCCACCATTTCGACCGCCGAAGATTCGGCACCGGGGCCAGAAACGATCGCCGTCCAAGTCTCCTTGCCGCCGGGGTGAAGCTTCGAAACAAAGTGCTCCCACTTCACGTCCAACTTCTTATTGGTCCATGGCACGCTGACGGCGATCGGGTGCGAGTAAAAGCGATTTTCGCGTACATAGGTAACCACGATTTGGAAACCGCCCCGATGTTTTTCTTCAATTGGAAACTCGATCTTGCATTGAGTTGAACCATTGCCGGCGATGGCATTAGTCCAAAACGAACTCACTTTTTGCTGGCGATGAAACACCTCCACGTATGCCGCGCCGACATCGTAACCGGTTCCCCAAACCGCAGTAAATGTTTCGCCGGGTTGCCAATCAGATTTTTCAACCGCGCAGTAATCAGGGATCTTCACGGGGAAAGTTTTTGCCGCCGGATCAAGCACCAAAAATGCTGATTCAGCAGATACCTTTTCGCCGCCAGGATCGGTTGTTTCAAAAGTAACCTGGAACGCCCCGGTTTCAAGCATTAGCGCCACTTGAGCCCGTCCTGTTTGGTCGGTCGTGACTTCCTGTTGATCTACCACAGCGCCCACCGGCCAACGCCGATAGTCCGACAAATCGGGGGCATCGGTCTTCATATCGGTCGCGTCCCGGTACAGTTGATTCGCCCCCAACATTTTGCGATGGACTTTCTTCGGCGGGGTCAATTTCCGTACGATAAGTTTCCCGGTCACCGTTTGCCCCACTCCGTCGAGCGTTTTTGTACTGAGGTCGAAAGTGACCGGTGACTCCGGCGTCAACCAGTCATCATGCTTCACCTGTGCGGTCAGCGAAACGACTCCCACGTTGACACCGATTTTTGCCGAACGCGTTTCACCTGAGGAATCCGTCACATCTGCCGACACCGAATAAGTAAACGTCGGTTGCCCATTTCGATCGGCTGCTGGATCCGCAATCGCATCAAATCGAACTTCGAAGGAACCATCGGTTTTCGTTTTGGTGGTGCCTTGCGCGATTTCCTGTTGAGGCAGATTGACAGGCGCCCACCAGCAACGCCGATACCACCAACCTGCATAACGAACGCTACGTACGACCCGATAAGTCACTTTGGCTCCATCGATCGGGGCGCCGCTATACGCCAACGCGTGCCCGGTGACGATGACCGAATCGTTTAACGCAAACGACTCCTCTGGTTTGTCGATGTCGACCTTAAACTTGGGGCGCTTGTACTCTTCAACGCGAATCAAAGTCCGGCCTAGGTGTCGTGAATTTTTGACTTGCAATCGCATCGTTCCTGTCGCGCGATTCTGCGGGGCGGTGAACGAACCGGACGCCGATCCCAAATCGTTGGTTCGTAACTGGACCGTTTCGACCACCTCTCCGTTGATGTCGAAAAGGTCGACACTCAGCCGTTCATTGGGCGACACAACGTATTGATTGGATTTTAAATCGCTAAGTGTGCAGACGACCTTGAAGTGAATCGTCTGGCCGGGGCGGTAGATGCTGCGATCGGTAAAAAACGTCGACTGGCGCAACTGTCGTTTTTCGACCGCTGAACGACGTCGGTAATTATTGTCGACCACGTACAACGTATTATCGCCGTGGGTGATCGTAAGCCGGTGATTATGACTTTGGTTTTGTATTTTGGTCGAGTATTTCCCGTCAGCATCGGTGATTAAATTGGCAACATCCACTAACTGATTCTGGCGACCGCGCCCAACGAATCGCTTGACATTGACCTGAGCCCCGACGACGGGCGTGCCGGTGACCGCATCAAACACCTGGCCATCGAGCTGATTGACGGTGTAGTCGGTGCGAGTCAAATGGGCCAGATCGGTTCGCCAAATTCGTTGCACAAACAGTACATCGTCAACTGCATTTTTGGCACCAACGTCCCCGGCTTTTGCGATACCAACAATAAAGTAGGCCCCCTTGGGCAAATCATCGGGTGCGATGATTTTTTGGTTCGCCACCTGATAATCATCGGTGGCGGCAAGTTCGACGTCCCACTGTTTGACCACTGGCGCGTTGAGAATTCTTTTTCGATCTTCTATGTCGTTACCGCTGCGATGCCAACCGCCTCCCGGTTGCTTCTGATCACGTTCGTATTTAAGAACGCGAAACGTAATTTCATCGATGTTTTTATAAGCGATCGAAAACTCGGGGCCGACCGAACCCCAAATCGTCTCCGTGGAAAGGCGTGCCACTGGCTGCAGAATCTGCGACAGCAAGTTAACACATCGCGCGCCGCCAACAGAATTTTCGAATCGGTTGCGTCCGACGGTGGCAATCCGATGGGCCTCCAAAAAGTCATTTCCGTCGAACCGGCTCTGTGCCAAATTCGCCAACGCTTCTGCGGAGACAGGATGCTGTTTATTTTCGTCGGCAAACCGTTGCAACGCGCTTTCGTACCTCGCCGTTTTCTCTTGCCCTTTGGCGTTGGCGTGTCCGTACGCCAACCGCTGTAAATCCACTGCCAGATAAGCGGTTGGGTCTTCATCGTTTTGGTGAAATGCCATCAACTGTTGGTACAATGTGACCGCACGAAGCGCAAATGAATCGGCGTCATCGGTGACCGGTTTCCACGCTAGAAACTGGCTGTCAGTGCTCAGGACCGGTCCGTCGGCGGTGATCTCAAACGCATCGATGCCACGAATAATTTGTTCATCGAGCGCATAAAACTCAATCGCTTGATGGGCGATGAAATCGTAAACTGTGGGCCGCCGTAGATCACCCTGTTGGCTGCCGCCATTGATCAGGAGATCATATTGAGCGACCGGAATCTTTTGCAACTCAGCCGCGCTGTCCAACGCGCCAGTAAACGATTCATCGACTGCCGAAAGAATGCGGCGAAGATCCCAAGTTTCAACATCAGCGCTGATATCAGTTCCCGTTTGGGACCGTTGTTGGAATCGCCAGCGATTGCTTTGGAAATAGGTATAGGTCCAATTGGCTAATACCGCATTGGCGATCGGTTTTAACGATGGGGGGACAGTTTTGAGTTCCGATTGGAGTTTCTTAATGGCAAACGGAGCAGACGGTTGATTGATTTGCGATTCCGTATTGATCTTTTGAAATAGAGCGCGTGCGGCTTCTGGAAACGCTTGCTCTTGGATCGCCGAATCGTAAATTTGCTGGAGAAGGTTAATCTCCGTTTTCGGCAACCGTGCCGCTTGAGCGGCCCCGACTTCGATCCAAAGTTGACTGCGCGTTTTGTTTTCGTCCATCGGATGCCCGTCTGCAAATGAAACTACCAATGACAGAAGCAATAGCAGCACCAAAACGATTGCTGCCCTTGAGGTGTTCGTTTGAAAACGCATGACTGCCCCTTAAGATGTAGTGTCCGCCAACAAGAACTAAGATAGATGACAAACCTACCGACGCACAGTCGCCCAGCAAAGTTCCTACCCACAACGCGCGTCCGAGAATTTTACGGGGCGGGTGGTTTATCTGCGCCAAATGTTAATGTAGCTGGATTCGCCAGAATTCAGGCGGGTAAAAGCTTGAGTCCCGTGGCACCGTTGGTGCGATAGGAAGTGACGTTTCGGGGATCGACCGTCAGGGCGCATGCGAGCTAGAGATTTCGAGCGTGTGATCAAGAGGCTTTGCTCGCGCGGCCTCTGGTGCTGCCGCCGAAGTAGCTGAGCCAGCGACTTTGGCGATCGCTACGACGCTTCGCTCCTCTGGCGTTTTGCGGGAATTGGACGGCTGCGGCTTGTTGCGACGTCCGCGTTAAACAGGTGAGTGATTAAAACTAAAACAGGTTAGCCGTTTCAGACTTCTCCAGCGATCGCATGCGTTGGCGGGCTTCTTCAGCCCAAGGGCTTTTGGGGGCGAGTTCCAAAAACGCTTCCCAGTGTGTCGTTGCGTCGTCGGTTCTGCCGGTTTCATCTAACAATCTGGCCAAATGAAAATGCACATCGGCAAAGTTTCGATGGTAATCGAGGGCGCCTCGGAACGCCGCGATTGCAAGCTCATTTTGGCTCAGTTCGACCAACACGCAACCGAGACTCGCGCGGGCTTCGACGAACGTTTCGTCCAGCTCGATCGCGCTGAAGTACCGCTCTCTTGCCGCCGACAGATCGCCTGATTGGTACAAAAGTTCAGCGATGCGAAAATTGATGTCAGGGGAAATCCCGTGAGCCAACGCCATCGCCCGATAGACGTCGACCGCGGCCAGCACATCCCCATCGTCTTCTAGTTCGGTTGCCCAACGGATGAATTGATCAGGGGATTTCTCAACATCTGCCCCCGCGCGATTGGTAAAACTGCCCGCCTGAGCGAAGGGGAGCACGTCCGGTTGATCGTATTGGGCGGCTTCGCTCTGTTCAATTTCGCCCAGGCCAACTTCATATTGATCCCAAGAATCCACCTCTGGAATTTCAGCGATCTTTAGGTGCCGACGCGCGGTGTCGGTGGGGCGATCGAGGCCGTCTTGAAATTCGAAATGCAATTGTCCGTTAGCCGTCACCAACCCTTCACCGGCACGCAACAGCACCTTTTGCCCTTGGACGATGATGGATAACTGCGACAAAGGACGATGGTCGCCGCTGGTTTGAGCGATCTCCGCCAATTGGCGCTCGATCGCGGCGGGAGATTGCCCGTTCTGAATCCAACGCGCGATCCGCCGAGCCGAAGCGATTTCTTGGAAATCAAAATATGGCAGCTTATTGATTTGATGCACCGGGCTGATCAACCCTCGGCGGTGCCAACGTCGGACCGCTGCGACGGGCACCTCTAACAGTCGCGCCAACATCTGCAGCGTATAAAGCCTGCTAAGGTCAATATCCGATTCCGGCATTTTCAGAATCTGCCACAGTTCCTCTTCATGGAGTATCTCAACCTTGTTCCGCACCGGTTTAGGCAACGCATCGAAATTGGGAGCTTCATCGGCGTTTAGTAAAAGGAGGTCCGTAAGTTCATCCGGTTGATCAATCGGGTGGCCGCCATGTTGTTTAATTAACCGCTTCCAATCGTCGCGGCTGGTAATCGCCAAAGGTCGCCCCAAGGCGACCCGCCGGCCTTGGACGATCGAGTGTGAAGTAGTTGATCCTGTTTTCTGCGTCATGACAAATAT
>CALDYR010000039.1 GCA_937944405.1 uncultured Pirellulaceae bacterium | reverse complement strand
CACCCAAGACCTGTTCGACGGCACAGGAAGGTTGAATGTTGGCGATTCATTCGAAATCGTCTACACCGTCACCATCGATCCCGACGCCATCGACAGTGTCTCACAGCCCCTCGAAAACCAAGCCGTTGCCAATGCTGACGGAATCAATCCTGACTCCGGCGCGCCTGACGCGGCGTTGGTGGCAACCGATGCCTCGGACAGCGGCACCGACCCTGCATCGGGTAATTCGAATGATCCTAATGACAACGGGACCAGCAGCGATCCGGCAATTACAGATGATTGCATCTGCTCAGAACCGGTCAATCCGTGCTGCGACCCCGCGCAGCTTCCGTTACGAGAAGTCGTCATTGAACAGGTCGTAACCGAAACCGATTCGATGTGCGGCGTCGAAGAAACAGCATCGGAGGTCGATACATGCGCTGACGAAGTCATCGTTATCCATGACCAAAATGACGTCTGCAAACCGAATTTTCTCAAGCGACTTGAGAACTGGCTTCATAGGTAGAAATGATTGTTAAAACCGTGTGAAGTCATTGCACCTCGCACGCTTTCGTGATCTTTAAATAAAGCTTCATCGCGGCACGTTAACCTGTGCCGCCTTGGGGCTTTTTGCGTGCGGGGGCAAACTTTAACCACGGTATAGTGCTCAGAAATTATTAACGCGCCAGCTTTCTTTGATCCACCATGTGATCGGCAAGAAACTTTAGCAAAAACACTGGCCAATGCCGAATTCCCAACAGTGGCCAATGTTATTTGCGGATTAGGTAAGAGGACGCGTCAGTAAGGGGAATAGAAGTTCGAAAAACGCATGGCAATATTTAAATCGAATCCAACCTTCGGCCCCCCTAACGGTATTAGCCATCCAAAGTGCACATGAATAAGCGGACAGTGAGAAAAGATAGAAATTTGCTTCCAGTTTTTTGCCCAACATCAACGATAAAACCAATGACAACCGACCTTTCCTAAACTTCCCACACAATACTTGTTAGTAGTAATCGCGCGGATTCCTAAATCAGCGAAAGATTAGGCAGCCTGTTGGGTTTCTTTTACACTTTTTACGGGGACAGATAACATGACATTTGACAGCCTAAACTTCAGTTCGTCGTTTTTTGAGAATCTTGAAGATCGAGTACTCTTTGATGGGGTTCCGGACGCGACCTTTATTCTTCCGCAAACTGACGCGGCAGAGGTTACGCCCGCTCAGGTGCAAAGCGTCCATCAAGCGGACGTCGATGGGCCGCGCGAATTGATCCTGATCGACGCAGGTGTGGAAAACAGTGAGGCTTTACTCGAGGAGGTTTTGCAGAACCGCCCCGACAGTGCTTTCGAAGTCCGCATCTTAGATGCCGATCGAGACGGCATCGAACAGATCACGGAATTGTTATCTCAAAGTGATGGACTATATGATGCGATTCACATTCTTTCACACGGCAGTGAAGGCGAAGTCCAATTAGGCAATGCCACGCTGTCGGCGGAAAACCTTGGACGCTACACCGATCAGTTGGCCAGTTGGTCCGACGCGCTAACTGGCGATGCGGATCTTCTGATTTACGGTTGTGATCTAGCCGGCGACGCCCATGGTCAACAGTTCATCGAGTCCATCAGCACGATCACCGGTGCCGATGTCGCGGCGTCGGATGACTTGACCGGTGCGGCGGAACTTGGCGGCGATTGGATTTTGGAACAAACCACAGGAACCGTCGAAACCGAAACCTTGGTACTGCGCACGTTGGCTACCGTCCTAGCCGATACCGACGGTGATGGTGTTGATGATCTGGACGACATCGATGACGACAATGACGGAATCCTTGACGAATTCGACGACACCGCATCGCCCCTACCACCGGCGGGAGTTGCCGGCCAATTCGATGCCTTCCCGGCGGACTTCACTGGTTTCTTTCAGGTAATCAACAACGGCTTTGGAGCCCCGGGATTACTTCACATCCTCGATGTACTGGCTAACGAATACACCCCATTTCCAACGTCCCCTGGTGTCTCAACCAATGGTCTTGCGTTTGCTGAAAGCATCAATGCCCCGGTTGGAATCGTTACAGGCAATCCTGGTACAGTGACTGACGCTGTTGGAAACTCGCTGCAACAGGGCGACTTAATCAAATACGACGTCGATGGAGAGATTTTCCTGATTGGAAGACCGGACAATGGCAACACCGTCGCTGCTGAATACGTCAATGGACAACTGCACGTCCGCGGAAGTGGAACGAACGTCGAAGTCTACGCAGTTGATGGAGCAATTGGAAACACCGGCGATCCGTCACTGTTCTCATATTCCGTAACCGGCGGGACAGTTCAGGCAGATTTCTCCCAAGCCGGAGGACGGTTCTATCAAATTGAAGCCAATACGGCAAATCTTCAATTTTTTGACATACCGACCTCGGCACCGACCGGACCACTACCCATATCGACCGTCACCGTGACCGGCCTCCCCGCAACGGGAACCTACGGGGCTTCATTTTCTGCCACAAGCCAAGACGGTTTACCGGAGCTATATTTCACCCATAACCAATCTGGCCAGGTGTTCCGAATTGATGGCTTCGACACTCCCAATCCTGTTGCAGTCCTTGTGGCCAGCGGGGATCCAACAACAAGCAACGACGGTGGCGCGCCGGGAAGCCGAATCGCCCCAATTCCCATCAGCAATGGCGCCGATGGCATCGCTGACCAAGTCGACCTTGACAGCGACGATGACGGCATCAGTGACCTGCATGAAAGCGGCGCATCGGCCGCTCAGTTGGCCGCCGATACTAACAATGACGGTACGGTCTCTCTCGCAGAAGTTGAAGCGATTCTAGGCGTCGGTAACGCCGATGCCGATGGCGACGGTCTGCTGGACATTTTTGATCAGGACATCACCGACGCATCGCAAGCGGCCTCGATTGGAGTCGTTCCGGTCGACACTGATGGCGATGGAACCCCAGACTATCTGGATCTGGATAGTGATAACGATACAATCCCCGACGCCGTGGAAGCGCGACCTACTGACCAACAGGTGGCTTTCCCGACCGGTGGAATCGACAACACGTCTGACAGCGACGGCGACGGAATCATCGACATATTCGATGATTCGACTGCCTTTGGTAGTACCTTCACCGGGTTTAAAACCTCCGGTCGAGCCCCCAATGCCGATGCCAGTGATACGTTTGATACCACGCCTGACTTTTTGGATCTTGACAGTGACGGTGATGGGGTAACCGATATCAATGAAGCCGGCCCCATCGCCACCGCCCCAACTTTCGCTGACCCCGATGGCAGCGTCAACGATCCATTGGGGGCGAGCGATGGTTTGCCCAACAACACAGACAACGATCCCACCGATGTCGATTTCCGCAGCGTAAATGATTTGGACTGGGACGGAATCCCAGACCATTTGGACAGAGATGACGATGGTGATGGGATCCTTGACACAAATGAAGTTGGAAACCTGTTTCCTCCGTCGGGAACGCTTGGGAATTTTGATGCATTCCCCGACGACTACAGAGGTTTCTTGCAGGTAGTTAACGGCGGAGGTGCCGATGACGGCCAATTATTCATACTCGACACCGTTTCGATGGTGAATTTGCCATTCCCTCAGACGCCGGGAGTTCAGCTCAATGCTTTGGCATTTTCTGGTGACATCAACGCTCCAGTAGCTCTTGTTACGCCCGGTACTGCTGCAGGTTCAACCGATGCAGTGGGTAATTTGTTACTGCCGGGCGACTTGGTTAAATTTGACAGCGATGGGGAAATTTTTCTCATTGGTCGTACTGGAGAAACAACCAGTACAAACGCCGCGGACATTTTTAACGGACAGCTACACACGCGGATTGGTGACCGAGACATTGCCATACTTGATCTGAATCAACCCATTGGCTCCACTAATGATCCAACCGTGTTACGTTATAGCCTTGACACTGCTGTTCAAGGTGATTTCGCGGTGGCCGGGGATCGTTTTTACCAAATCGTTTTTGGAACTTCGAATTTGAGGTCTTGGCCCGCTACCGGCATTTCTGATGGTGATGTGGTCACTACTACGGTAGTGTCAGTCGAAGGATTACCGGGCGCCGGTGGTGGAGGATTCGGAGCAGCCTTCCCAGCGACTGGACCGACAGGAGATCCGGAGCTTTACTTTTTCCAAAACAACACGGGAGCGATCTACCGCATCGATAATTTTGATACCGCGAATCCTACTGCCGTTTTGGTGTTCGATGTGGCACCATCGGCGAGCAATGACGGCGCAGGGCTTTTCAGTTCATTAGTTCCAGATATCCCCGACACCGATGGTGATGGCCTTCTGGATCGAAATGATTTCGACAGCGACAACGATGGCATTAGCGACCTGCGAGAAAGTGGCAATGCATTGGCCATTGCTGCGGACACCAATAACGACGGCCACATTTCCACCGCCGAAGCGGCCGCCGCCGGATTCACTGACACCGATGGCGATGGCGCGTGGGATCAACTGACCGTTCCGCCGGTCGATAGTGATGGTGATGGAATTCAGGATTATCTTGACTTAGACAGTGACAACGATGGAATTCCTGATGCTGTTGAGAACCAATCTTCCGCTGGCTATCAAACACCCTCCATTGGCAGTGACGCTGATAACGACGGCGTTGTCGACACCTTTGACGATCCAAGCGTCATACACGGTGGAGCCTTCGGCACTCCCGAAGACACCGATGGCGACGGCACAGCGGACTTCTTAGACACCGACAGCGATGGAGATGGAGTTTCAGACACCAACGAAAGCGGCCTGACCTTAGCCGGAACCGACAATAACAGCGACGGCATCGACGACAGTGTTAATGCGTCTTACACCGACCCCGATGGCAGCGTCAACGACCCTTTGGGCTCGACCGACGGGCTGTTGAACGTTGATACCGATGCTGCCGACGTGGACTTCCGCAGTCTCAATGACACCGACGGCGATGGCGTAGCCGATTTTGAAGACGCCGACAAAGACGGCGATGGAGTATTAAACGTTGATGAAGGATTTGGGCCGTTCCCGTTTGCTCTCAGTTCGGCACCCGATGAGGGCCTTAACGGCGCCGACTTCAGAAACGTCCAACAGGGCGATGTCTTCGTTTTCCGCAATGCTATCGTTCGTCCCAATGGAGTCGCTTTTGATGTAACGGTCACCTTTGACGTCATCGATAATGAAACCGACCAAGGCGAAACAGACATAACCAGCGTCGTAGGAAATGGAGCGATTCGCATCGATGGCTTTGATGCCGTCGAAGATGACTTTATTATCTACCGACTTGGGATTGCCGAAGCGGGTACTCCGACCGACACAAATCCAAGTGGTACGCCCGTAAACTTCGAATCCGCGACCGTTGTCTCTCGGGACATTGACGGAAGTGAAGGATTTGGTTTAACCGGTTTTGACACCATTACTGCGGGCGCGAATTTGACACCCAGTTCGCTCTCGGTGCCGGGTTTTACGATTTTTGAAAACAGTACCAATGCTGCGTCGGAAAACGATGACGTCGATCATTTCCTCACCGCCACCTTCTCAAATCGATCTGACATTCCACTTCTCTTTGGACTATTGGCAGGTGACGGGACCAATATCTTCCGCCGCAACTCTCTAGTGGAGTTCACACTACAAATCCCATTGGACACCGACATGGATGGGGTCGGAGATCACTGTGATCTTGACAGCGACAACGACGGAATCAGCGATTTAGTCGAAAACGGTAACGCGCTCGCGATCGCCGCCGACACCGACGGCGATGGCCTCATCACCAACGCCGAAGCCGCCGCCGCGGGATTCACTGACACCGATGGAGACGGGGCCTGGGACCAGTTAACCGACCCTCCGGCCGACACCGATGGCGATGGAGTGGCCGACTTCCTTGATACTGACAGCGACAACGACGGAGTCAGCGATTTGGTCGAAAGCGGTGATCCAGTCGCAATCGCAGCCGACGCCGACGGCGACGGAGTCATCACCGACACCGAAGCCGCCGCCGCGGGATTGACAGACACCAACGGAGCCGGTCTCTACGACCAACTGTCTGCACCGCCAGCCGACACCGATGGCGACGGAATCTCTGACTTTGTTGACGCCGATAGTGACAACGATGGCGTCAACGACCTGCTGGAAAATGGTGATCCAATCGCAACCGCCGCCGACACCGACGGCGACGGAATCATCAGCGACGCAGAAGCCGCCGCCGCTGGTCTGACCGACACCGACGGCAACGGTCTCTTTGACCAATTGACCGATCCACCGGCTGACTCCGATAGCGACGGAATCGCCGACTTCCTTGACAACGACAGCGACAACGACGGAGTCAGTGACCTAATTGAAAGCGGTGATCCAATCGCCATCGCAGCCGACACCGACGGCGACGGAATCATCAGCGACGCAGAAGCCGCCGCCGCTGGATTCACTGACACCGACGGTGACGGAACCATCGACCAACTGACCGCGCCGCCGGTCGACACCGATGGCGACGGCATTCCAGACGCCTTTGACAACGACAGCGACAACGACGGCGTCAGCGATCTCCTCGAAAGCGGTGATCCAATCGCCATCGCAGCCGACACCGACGGCGACGGAGTCATCAGCGACGCAGAAGCCGCCGCCGCTGGATTCACTGATACCGATGGAGA